>JAWXCM010000103.1:0-79187 GCA_034408745.1 Bryobacteraceae bacterium | reverse complement strand
TCGTCCGTCAGTTTGACGCCGGACGTCTGATGGCTCCCAAGACGATTCCCAAAGAAATCGCCATGACAAGGGAAGAAGAAATGCGTTCCGCCGCTGCCGCGGGCGTGGTTGGCGGTGTTCCGGGCGGCATACCGGGTGGCACCCCGGGCGGCGTCATTGGAGGTATTATCGGGTCGGTAACGGGCGCTCCTCCGCCTCCGCCTCCTCCGCAGGAGAAGCCGAAACCGGTTGTACCCAAGCAGATCCGAGTCGGTGGCAACGTACAGGCTGCCAAGCTGGTTAACCAGCCGAAACCGCAGTACCCGCCGCTGGCGCGCCAGGCCCGAATCCAGGGTGTGGTCCGCTTCAACGCGGTGATTGGCAAAGATGGCGCTATCGCAAATTTGACACTGGTCAGCGGACATCCGCTGCTGGTTCCCTCTGCCACGGACGCAGTGCGTCAGTGGCGGTATCAGCCCACGCTCCTCAACGGCGAACCCGTAGAGGTCGTGACGCAGATCGATGTAAACTTTACGTTGTCCCAGTAGTCCTGGCTGGCAGTTTCAGGGCGAAATAGTTTTCGACAGAAAATCGACAGGTTAACTCAACTCGCAGGAGAATTTCAGAAATGCTCGCAACCATCCAGATTTGGGCCTTGATGCTCCTTCAGGAAGGGGTCAACTTCGACCCCTTGTCCATGTGGAACCAGATGACATGGCTAGGCAAGGCCGTCGTTATCGTCATGTTCATCATGTCGGCCTGGTCCATCGGCGTCATGATTGATCGTTTCCTCGCTTATGGAGCAGCTCGCAAGCAGTCGCGTCAGTTCGCCCCGGCAGTTGCCGGCGCGCTCCGCGAAGGCAAACTCGACGAAGCGATCAAGATCGCTGACCGCTACAAGAAGAGCCACCTCGCGAAGGTCGTCGTATCCGGTCTGCAGGAATTCCGTGCTCACCAGGAAAACGCTGAGATTTCCGGTGATGACATCGAAGCCTCGAAGCGTGCACTCGACCGCTCTGAAGCCATCGTTCACGCGGAGCTGAAGCGCGGTCTCTCGTCACTGGCCACCATCGGTTCCACTGCTCCCTTCGTCGGACTGTTCGGTACTGTCGTTGGCATCATCAACGCGTTCAAGGGCATCGCGACTGAAAAGTCGGCCGGTCTGGGTGCCGTCGCCGCGGGTATTTCCGAAGCGCTGGTCACCACCGCGGTCGGTCTCTTCGTGGCCGTTCCCGCCGTTTGGATGTACAACGTGTTCAGCGGCGAGCTCGAAGCGATGGACGTCGAAATGGGCAATTCAAGCTCGGAACTGATCGACTACTTCATCAAGCGGTCCCAGCGCGCCGGCGCCCGCAAGTAGTTTTCGGGTGCAACCAGCGAATGCGAGTTGACTGGGCGGGACCCGGCGGGTTTTAAGCAGATACCGCCGGGTTAGTCCGGGAGCCGGTTTAAGACCGGGTTCTCGCGGTTCGGTTGTCCTGAGAGACGAAACTGAGGAGATCGGAATGAAGAAAAACAAAGCTCCGGAGCCGGTAGCCGATATCAATGTGACGCCCATGGTGGACGTCATGCTCGTGCTGCTGATCATCTTCATCGTCATCACACCGATGCTTTCCAAAGGCATCTCGGTCGATATGGCGAAGGCTAATAACCCCAGCCCGATGCATGACGCTGACAAGGAAGACGCCGTCCTGGTGGCGATTGCGCGCGACGGCAAAGTCTACCTCGGCACCGAACAGATGCCGCCCGACGTGCTCCCCGGCAGAGTGAAGGACCTGCTCACCAACAAGCTCAACAAGACCGTTTATGTCCGTGCGGATGCGCGGTCGCGGTATGAGCGAGTGGTGGACGTGGTTGACAACCTGCGGAGCGCCGGCGTCGACAACATCGGCCTGTTGACAGAAGAAAATCAGAAGGAAAACGAAGCTAAGAAGGCGGCAACGCCTGCTGCCGGCATGTAACGAGCCGCCGTTCGCGGCGGCATAACTAAGTTATTTAATCAGGGAGCAACTCTATGGCAATGGCAGTTGGCGGAAACAAGGGCACGGTGGCCAATATCAACATGACGCCGTTGATCGACGTGCTGTTGGTGCTGCTGATCATCTTCATGGTTATTACCCCGCTCACGCCGAAAGGGCTGGAGGCGTTGGTTCCGCAACCGCCACCGCCGAACGCGCCGCAGCAACAGGACAATGACCGCACGGTGGTGATCATCATCGATAAAGATCGGAAGTGGATGATCAACACCGAACAGACCGATCCTACGCGCGCTGGTGACCGGCTGCAGGAAATCTTCAAGACTCGCGCGGAGCGCGTAGTCTTCGTAAAAGGCGATCCGTCGCTCGACTTTCGTGACGTCGCCCAGGCCATCGATATCGCCCGCGGCGCAGGAGTCGACAAAATCGGTCTTATGACCGCCAAGATGGAGGCTGGACAGTGAGCAACGTCCGCACGATGGCTCTCATCTCGGCAGTTGGAGCTCTGGCTCTTCTGTCGACCGGCTGCGAGAAGCTTAAAGCTCGCGACAACCTGAACAAGGGTGTTCAGGCGTTCAAGACCGCCAAGTACAACATCGCTGTCGAACATTTCAAAAAGGCGACTGAACTCGATCCCGAGTTCATCAACGCTAGGATCTATCTGGCAACCGCATACATGAGCCAGTACATCCCGGGCGCTGACTCGCCTGAGAACATGCAGAACGCGAAGGCAGCGGAGACTGAGTTCCTTAAAGTG
Source organism: Bryobacteraceae bacterium (assembly GCA_034408745.1). Taxonomy (GTDB): domain Bacteria; phylum Acidobacteriota; class Terriglobia; order Bryobacterales; family Bryobacteraceae; genus JAWXCM01. Next base: position 76,475 of record JAWXCM010000103.1, on the reverse strand, counting down.
TTGGAGAAGGAACCGAACAATACTCTTGCCATCGAATCGCTGGCATCGCTGCATTACAACCAGGCGCAGGGCAACCAGCCGCTCGAGCAGAAGCTCAAGAAGCTCGACGAGGCGGCTCAGTGGTACTCCAAACTGGCATCGGTGGACCCCAATGCCAAAACGGCGTTCTACAGCCTCGGCGTCATTACCTGGGCCAAGTGGTATCCCCGTCTGATGGAATCGCGCCGCGATATGGGCATGAAACCCGAAGATCCGGGTCCGCTGAAGGACAAGAAAGTGCGCGAGAAGATGCGCACCGAATGGCTGGCCACAATCGACAAGGGAGTCGAGAACCTCGAAAAGGCGCTCAAAGTGGACCCCGAGTACGACGAAGCCATGGCTTACCTGAACCTGCTGCACCGCGAACGCGCCGACCTGCTGGACTCGCCGGATGAGTACAGAAAGGAAGTCGAGACTGCCGATAATTTTGTGCAAAAGGCCCTCGATACCAAGAAGATCAAGGCCGAGCGCGCCGCTCACCTGGCTGCCAAGGGCGGCATCAAAGCCGACAAGTAGTCTGTTGCTGTAATCCGTTTTTCCGGAAAGACCGCCGCGCTTACCACGCTGGCGGTCTTTCTGCTTTTACACTGGAGTCTTTCTCATGGACCGACGCCTCTTCCTGGCATCCTGCGCCTCCGCCGCCGCAGTATCGGCGGCTCCCTTCCCGGATCAAACCAGCCCGTCCCGCGTCGATGCCACAGGCGGCGATGTCCGGCTCGAACGCATCTGGAAGGACGGCGTCTGTACCAGCCGCCTGCATAATCGCGGCAAAGAGCCCGCGCGCGTCGCCCAGGTGGTCCTGTTCCAGTGGAAGCACAATCTGTCTCCGGAAACCGAGATCTACGGCGAGAGCTTCCAGATGCTGTCGCAAACCGGTGGCACTCTCGCCAAACCAGTCGACTTCGGCTATTCCGAGCCGAAGCACTACCGCATCCCGCAACCCGACGGCGTAACGGCCGTCTCCGGTCTCCTGCGACTCTCGCCGGCCGGCCGGCATATGCTTCTGGCGTGGACGTCCTGCCGCCGTTTCCACGGGCGGTTCTTCATCTCCCCCGGACAAATCGAAGCCATTCTCGACACTGAGGGGCTGGTGCTTGAGCCCGGTAAGTCATGGGAAATGGAGGAGTTCCGGTTTGGAATCAGCCAGTCACTCGCCTCGGGTCTGAACATCGTTGCTGACGCCATCAACCGCAATCACCCTCCGCTCCGCTTCCCCGCCCCTCCGGCCGGATGGTGCTCGTGGTATTGCTTTGGGCCGAGGGTGACCGCGGAAAACGTCCGTGCGAATTTGGCTTCGATTCGTCAAACGACACCGTCGCTCCGCTACATACAGATCGACGACGGCTACCAGCCGGCCATGGGAGACTGGCTCGATACCGGCAAGGCGTTCGGCGGCAACGTCCAGAGCGTCCTTAAGGAGATCCGGGCGCAAGGCTTCGAGCCGGCCATCTGGGTGGCTCCATTTATCGCCCAGGCCGATTCGAAGGTATTTGAAGACAACCCGGACTGGTTCATGAAGGGCGAGGATGGAAATCCGATTCCGTCGAACCGGGTCACTTTCGGCGGGTGGCGGTTCGGCCCGTGGTACGCGATGGACGGGACCCACCCCGGTGTCCAGCAGCACTTCGAGACGCTCTTTCGAACCATGCGGCGGGAGTGGGGCGTGACCTACTTCAAGCTCGACGCCAACTTCTGGGGAGCGATGCACGGTGGCAGACTGCACGATCCCAACGCCACCCGCATCGAGGCCTACCGGCGCGGGATGGAAGCAGTACGCCGAGGCTCGGGCGATGCGTTTCTGCTCGCCTGCAACCACCCAATGTGGGCCTCGTTCGGGCTCATCCACGGTTCACGTTCTTCTGCAGATATCAGCCGTAAGTGGAAGACGTTCGAGGAGATTGCCCGTCAGAACCTGAGCCGAAACTGGCAGAACGGGAAGCTCTGGTGGAACGATCCGGACGCGGTCACCCTCAGCGGTTCATTACCTGAGGAGGAGTACCGCTTCCACGCGACCGTGGCGTTCGCTTCGGGCGGCATGATCCTCTCGGGAGACGATTTGACGACCCTTCCGCCCGATCGGCTGAAAATGCTGCACGCTCTGCTCCCGGTCACCGGGCGGGCAGCGCGATTCGAGGAAACGAACCTGCGCATCGGAATCACGGACCTCGCCGACGGTCGCCGAGCCTACTCGCTGTTCAACTGGACCGAGCAGCCGCAGAGGTTTCAGGTGGCGCTGGAACGGAAGCGCAAAGTGCGGGAATTGTGGACCGGCCAGGACTTCGGAGAGCGCGAAGGCCGCCTTGAAATTCCGGATGTACCAGCCCACGGCGGCAGGGTTCTGATCGCGGGCTAAAAGCGCTTGAGACGGCCGCGAATCCGCTTCGTCATTTTGTCGATTTCGTCCAGCTTCTTCAGGGTAGCGAGGCTGAGGACATGACGGTCGTTCTTCTCGAGGTCGATTTTAAGATCCTCGGCCATCTTGATCAGCGCATCGGCGTCCTTCAGGGACTGCGCGAAGTCCGCCTTGAGAATTGCTTCTTTCTGCGACGTACCGTCGGGAAGCTTCGGATCTTCGCGCGCTTCCGGGTGTTCCGGACGAACCTGGGCAGGTGCTGCCGCAACGGCGCCGAGGATCGAGGAAAGAAGTCTGCGGGTCACGACACCATCAAGGATATCCTGACTCTATATGCAAAGGGTTAACGTCGGCATTGTCGGACTCGGCAATGTCGGTATGGGTACCATCGCGGTGCTGACGGAGAATCAGAAGCAGATCGCGCTGAAGCTGGGCTTTGATTTGCGGATCAAAGCGGTTTGCAGCCCGACCGTTGCGAAGAAGACTTTTCCCGCTTCACTTGCAGGAGCGATGCGGACCACAGACTGGCGTGAGGTGGTGAACAGCCCCGACATCGACATTGTGGCCGAACTGATTGGCGGCACAACCGTGGCTCGCGAAGTAATTGTCGGCGCCATCCAGCAGCGCAAGTCCATTGTCACCGCCAACAAGGAGCTAATCGCCCTTGCCGGAGCCGAACTCTGGGACCAGGCCATCAAGTCGGGCATCAACCTCGCCATGGAAGCCAGTGTCGCTGGCGGCATTCCGATCCACGCCGTCCTGCGCGAGGGCATCTCAGGCGATCGAATCCAGACCCTGAACGGCATCCTGAACGGTACTTCGAACTTCATCCTGACCGAGATTGAGAAGAGCAACGCGGCATTCGACGCGGTCCTCGCGGAAGCCCAGAAGCTGGGCTATGCCGAAGCGGATCCCTCGGCCGACATTGATGGCTACGACGCCCGCTCCAAACTCGCGATCCTCTCGGCGCTCGCGTTCGGCGAACAAATCACGCCCGCCGACATCTACACCGAAGGTATCCGGCGCATTCAGCCAATCGATTTTCAGTACGCGCATCGCCTGCGCCACACCATCCGGCTGCTGTGTACGGCGAAACAGACTGAGGAAGGCCTGCTGCTGAGCGTGCGTCCATCGCTCATACCGCAGTCCACCATTCTGGCCAGCGTCCAGGGTGCGTACAACGCGATTTGGGTGAAGGGCGCGTTCGGCGGCGACACGTTCTATTACGGTCGCGGCGCCGGTCCGCATCCGACTGGTGTCGCAGTGGTAAGCGACCTGATGCGCGTGGCCCGCGAGATCCGCTCCGGCAGTCCGGAACGCGTTTCCCCGTTCGCTCATCCGCGTCTCGGAGCGTGGAAACCGATTCCCATTACGACGCAGAAAATGCCGTATTACATGCGCTTCCGTGTGAAGGATCGGCCGGGTATTATCGCCTCGCTGTCCTCGATTTTGTCCGACAAACACATCAGCCTCGACGCCGTCCTGCAACTGCCCTCGGAAACGAAGGAGAATCTGCCGTTCGTCATCACGGTGGAGCCCTCGACGGAAAAGTCGATTCGAGGCGCTGTGGCTGAAATGAACGAGCTCGACTTCATGACGGAACCCGCGTTCGTCATGCCGATGGAGAAAGGATTACAGCAATGAAACTCGTGTTTGTATTAGCAGCGCTCGGCGCCACACTGTCGGCGCAGGTGGCGAGGGAAGCCAACGCCGGATATCGCGACGAAGACTCTCGTAAGCGCGTCGCCACCACCCTCGGGGATGAGGGCCGCGACGTCAGGCAGAAGCCCGCGGAACTCATAAAGCGGCTCGACATCAGGCAGGGTATGAGCGTTGCTGACATCGGTACAGCCGTCGGCTACATGCTGCCGCATCTCAGCAAAGCCGTCGGACCGGCCGGAACCGTCTGGGCCGAGGACATTTTTCCTGATTTCCTGAAGCAGGCGAAGGAACGTAACACCGCGCTGTCCAACGTCAGGTACGTCGAGGGCAACGAGAAGAGTGTGGAACTCCCGTCGGGCAGCATCGACCGTGCCCTGATCCTCGACGCCTATCATCACTTCGACTTTCCGAAGCAAATGCTCGACAGCATTGCGAAGGCGCTCCGCCCGGGGGGCCAGTTGGCCATTGTCGAGTACGAGAAGAATGAGAAGTCGATGAGCGGCGGGCGGGCGCTTCAACACATCCGCCTCACGCGGGCCGAGTTCGTCAGAGAGATTGAAGGCTACGGGCTCAAGGCCATCAGCGTGACCGACTTTATTCCCGAAGTTCAGTGGATTGGAATTTTCGAGAAACGCTGAGCTGGAAAGCGATGCGCCTGGCGTGGCGGGTGTGTTATGTTGTGGAAGTCCCCACGTGCGCCTCGGAGAGGTGGCTGAGCGGTCGAAAGCAGCGGTTTGCTAAACCGTCGTAGGCCTTTAAAGTCTACCGGGGGTTCGAATCCCCCCCTCTCCGCCAGTTTCCTTCTGTTCTTCCCCTTACTGCTCGGAGCCCAACCTGTATTCGTGCGTCCGAACCCCGCTCCGCGAGGCTCTGTGAAATTCGTGTGTCGCCCGTGCCTTGATGAGATGAAGGATCGCCTGTGGCCGGAAAGCGGAGGCGCGCGACAGGGCCATTGAGCAGATGCCTGGACGTTGGGCGACTGGGCGTTAATTCGGTGTAGTGGAGTATTATCAAGGCATGTCGTGGCCTGATCGCATCGTGATCGATCCCGAAGTCCTGGCGGGCAAACCAGTCGTCCGAGGAACCCGGCTAGCCGCCGAGTTCATCCTGGACCTGCTCGCGGCCGGGGAGGCGGAGGACACCATCCTTGCCAACTATCCGGGGTTGACGCACGATGACATCCTCGCGTGCCTGGCTTACGCCAGCCACCTCGCTCACGAGTACAAAGCATATCTGTTGCCTGTCTGATGCGATTGCTCGCGGATGAGAACTTCCCGCTGGCAGCCGTCGCGGCGCTGAGGTATTCTGGTCACGACGCGACCTGGGCTCGCACCGATGCCCCCGGCACGGGCGACCTTGCACTACTGGATCTCGCGGAGACGGAGGGCCGGGTCCTGCTGACTCTCGACAAGGATTTCTGGCAGCTCGCGATCCAACGCCGGCAACCGCTGGAAAGGAGCGGCGTGATTCTCTTTCGGGTCCATCCGGCGATTCCGGGAAACATCACGCCACTGGTGCTCCGCACGATGGGCACCGGTCAGGAATGGGGCGGGCACGCGAGCGTGGTCACTCCGGAACGCGTGCCGCTGGTGCTCCTGCGGGGTCATGAGGCGCGGTGATCGCGATTGTACACATCCTACAGATGGCTCGAAAAGTCGCCACCATTTTGCACCGTCAGGCACCAACCGGAATGGCCGTCCACCGATTGCTAAACCGTCGTAGGCCTTTAAAGTCTACCGGGGGTTCGAATCCCCCCCTCTCCGCCAGTTTCCTTCTGTTCTTCCCTTTACTGCTCGGAGCCCAACCTCTATCCGTCCGTCCGAATCCTGCTCCGCAAGGTTCTGCGATACGCGTGGAGACAAGATCGGCTGAGCCCGTTTCCGTTCGACTGGGTGACCGGACCATTCGACTGTTCCCGCAGGCGGATGGCTCAAAGCTCGGGCTAATGCCGCTGTCCGGAATCCACAAGATCGGCGTGGAGTCGCTCGACCTGCTTGATGCGTCGGGCCGCGTGGTCGAGTCGCAGAAACTGACAGTGCGCAGCGGTGGGTTCGCTTCGCAAAACGTCGAGATGACTAAGTCGCTGACGGAACTGAAGGCGAAGCCAGGGGACGCAGAAGCGATGAATGCTTTCCGCACCAGGGTCACCGACGGCCGTCACTGGCTGGAGCCGTTCGGCCCACCCGTGTCTGGTTGCATGGTCTCGCCGTATGGCGTGCGGCGTCTGCACAATGGAAAGTCCACAGGCAACTATCATTCCGGCATCGACTCGCGTGGCGCGTCCGGCACTCCGGTGAAAGCCGTCGCCGCGGGTGTGGTCCGCCTGGCGCGTCCGTTCGAGGTCAGCGGCAACACCGTCGGCGTCGATCACGGCCAGGGACTGCTCTCGCTCTACATGCACCTGTCGAACTTCGCCGTGCAGGACGGCGCAGTTGTCGACAAGGGCTCCGTGATTGGCTATGTGGGCACAACGGGACGTTCGACTGCGCCACACCTGCACTGGAGCATCATGGCCAACGGCATCGGCGTGAACCCGGCGCAGTGGATTGCGATGAAGTCCTGCTACCCGCCTCCGGCCAGACGCAAGAGCAGCAAGAATTAGGCTATCCTTCAGTTTCCTATGTTGCCATCTCCGATGTTGCGCGCGGTTGTTGCGCTGCTCCTGGTCTACAGTCCGTCGCTCCTTGCCTGGAATGCGACTGGACATCGCGCGATTACATTTCTGGCGTACAACTATCTGACGCCTAAGGCCCGCGTCCGCGTGGAAGCCATCCTGAAGGCACATCCCGACTACCGGGATATGTTCTCGAAGGGCCTGGCGCTGGATTCGACCGACATCGCGCGAAACGCGTTCACAGCGGCCTCGGTGTGGCCGGACGTGATCAAAGGTGACGCGCGTTTTGCCGACACTTCAAAAACCAAATCCGGACCCGCGCTGCCGGGTTTTCCAGACATGCTGCGGCATCAAAACTGGCACTACATCAACTCGCCGGTTCCGGCCGAATTTCGAAACGAACCCATTGAGCCGGCCAACGCATTGAGTGAGATTCGACGCCTGCTGAAAGTGCTTCGGAAGGATGGGCCGGTGACCCCGGAGGAGATCTACGCGCTGCCGTGGTTGCTGCACCTGATCTCGGACGTACACCAGCCGTTGCACACAGTCTCGCGGTTCTACAGGAATGCGGGGGGAGCCACGGAGCAGGACAAGGGCGGCAACGGCTGCTATCTGGCCGAAGACCGGAACCTGCATTCGCTTTGGGACAACATTCTCGGTACCAATGCCGAGGAGGGCACGGTGGCACGCCTCGCCGCCAGTCTCCAGGACCACCTCGCCATGCCGAAGAAAGTGGACGTGAAGCCCGAGAACTGGATCCGCGAAGGCATCGACCTCTCGCAGAACGTGGTCTATTCCTTTCAGGGCAACTGCCGCGACCGGGAAAAGCCTCTGCGTCTTCCGGCCGACTACAAAGCAAAGGCCCGGGCGGCCGCCCTGCAGCACGGAGCGATGGGCGCCTACCGTCTCGCTGCGATTCTCAACGAGAAGTTCGATTAGTATCCGGCGGCGCGCCCGCCACGGCGACCGTCAGACCAGCCGACGCGCCAACCGTCTTCGGCGATTCCAACGGCATGCACATCGCCCTGCGAGCGAGGGCGTGTGTCGATGCGGTAACCCGCGGCTTTCAGCTTCTCAGCGACGTCGAGGATGATCCCGGCGGGTTCCAGATCGATCTTGTCGGGCTGGAACTGATGGTGGATCCGGGGGAACTCGACGGCATCGCGCAGGCTCATCTTGTAGTCGATCATGTTCACCAGCGTCTGCACGACAGTATTCGGAATCGTCTGGGAGCCCGGGGAGCCGAGCGCGAGAAACGTGCGACCGTCGGGATACAGCACCACGGTGGGCGTCATCGACGAAACAGGGCGTTTGCCGGGCGCCATCACATTGCGCGATTTGAGACTTGTGCTGAAGCCGCCCATGATGTCATTCATCAGCACACCTGTGCCTTTGGGAATCACCTGCGAGCCGTAGAATCCGTTGAGCGTGTAGGTGTTCGAGACGATGTTGCCCGACTCATCGACGACGCTGAAGTGCGTGGTGTCATCGGACTCGACGCCATTGGACGCCTGCGCCGCTCCGGCCAGTGACGCACTCGGAGTGGCCTTGTCGGTCTTGATGTCGGCCGCGAGTTGTTTCGAGTGTTCCTTAGAAATGAGGCGGCTCACCGGAACCTCGAAGAATGCCGGGTCAGCGGAGAACTCCGCGCGATCCCGAAACGCCCGGCGCATGGCCTCCACCAGCAGGTGCCGGGAGCGGAACGAACCCTCCTCGCCCAGCGGCATCGGGAACTGCTCCAGTATGTTGAGCATCGAGATGAGGGTGAACCCGCCCGAAGACGACGGCGGAATGGTCAAAATTTTGTAGCCACGGTACGTGCCCTGCAGCGGATCGAGCTCCTTTGCGGCGTACTTTTTCAGATCCTCGATTCGAATTGTCCCGTTGTGCGCCCGCATGTCGGCATCGATCATCCGGGCTGTTTCTCCCTCATAGAATTCGCGCCAGCCTTTGGTCTGGATTCGCCGGATGGTTCTGGCCAGATCCGGCTGCTTCACTATTTCGCCTTGTTTCAGAGGCGTCTCTCCGCCATGGAGGAACACTCGCGCCGTGTCCGGGAACGTCTTCATCACCGGAACCTGCAGGGCCAGGATCAGTTCCATCCGCTGCGATGCCGGGAAGCCGTCTCGCGCGAGTTTCCAGGCAGGTTCCAGCACCGCTCGCCAGGGGAGCCGTCCGAACTTCGCATGCGCCATCGCCATTCCGGCCACGGTGCCTGGGACCGCCGACGCCTTATAGCCCACACGAATGTCCTCCGGATTCCTGTAGGCGTCGGGCGTGGCGAGAGCCGGCGCCATTTCCTTGTAGTCGAAAGCGCGGGTTCGGCCATCGGACATGCGCACCACCATGTACCCGCCGCCGCCGATGTTGCCCGCCTCCGGGTGCACCACTGCGAGCGCGAAGCCGACGGCCACCGCCGCATCGACGGCATTGCCTCCTCGCTGCAAAATCAGCAGGCCCGCCTGGGAAGCCAGTTCGTGCGCGCTGGCGATCATCGCTTTGCGTGCCCGTTCGGGCTGACTCACCATGGGCCGGGCGGCTTTCAGCAGGAGTCCGCTTTGAGAGACCTCCTGGCCGGGGAGCAGAAAACACGTGGCAATCACCACAAGCACGTAGCGCATATGAGCAGTGTACGCGACTGTAAGACCAGGATTAAGGTACGTAAAGACTTGAGCCTAAGCAAGTTCGACGTAACCTCCGTGCTACACTGATCGTCGAAATGGCGAGTGCTGAAAGGTCCGCGATGAAACGCTTTCTGCTTTGGGACTATGCGCGGGCCACATGGCAATATGACTTGATGGTGGTACTGATCCTCGCCTTTGTGTTCCTTACACCACGCGAACTGTTCCGCGATCAGCCGAAGCCATCGAACATTGTTCGAATGCCGGCTGAACATGGAGCAAAGGTTTTCTGGTTGGAACCGCAATTGCTGGACTCTGTGGCAGAGGGTGAGCGCGGCGCGAAAGTAGAGCGCGAACTCAAGTCCCGTTTCGGAGAGCGCGAAACGGTAGTCCGTGTAGAACCCCTGTTGGGGAGTGAGCGCGAAGTTCAGGGCTACATGGCTTACACCAAGCCCTGAGCCAGCGAGATTTCATGAGTTTTCGAATTTTCACAGCTTTAACGGCAGCGGCGGCGAGTGTGCTGTCTCTGGGCGCGGTCACTTCAGACGAGGTGCTGGCCAAAATGGACAGCGCTTCGCCGAAGTTCAGTTCCATGACGGCGAGCATCAACCGGGTCACCTACACCAGGGTCCTGGATGAGAAACAGGTAGAATCCGGTACGATTCGCCTCCGCAAGAGTGGGAAAGAACTACAGGTCTTCATGGAAATTATGAAGCCTGACCCGAAGCTGATGGCATTTCGGGGGCGGACCGCCGAAATTTACCTTCCCCGCCTCCACACCGTCCAGGTTTACGACCTGGGAAAGCAGGGTCAGCTGGTGGACCAGTTTCTGCTGGTTGGCTTCGGCGCGGCCGGGCGGGATCTGAGGGCCAACTACGACATTAAGTTGCTGGGCGAAGAGACCGTAGCCGGGCAAAAGGCCTTTAAACTGCAACTGACGCCACGCAACGTCAAGCTGAAAGAGAAACTACAGAACGTGGTGCTGTGGATTGACGATTCCGGCACCTATCCTGTGCAGCAACAGTTCCTGGAACCTTCGGGGGATTACTACCTTTTCACGTACTCCGACATTAAGCTGAATCCGGGACTGACGGAAGATTCTCTAAAACTCAAGGTGCCGAAAGGCACTAAGAGGGAAGTTCTTAACAAGTGACACGAACGGAGCCACTCACAACAGAGCGTGCAGAGACACGCGACGATCAGTCTGTAGCACCAAAGAAGCTCGGCGGACGGCTGCCTTTCCTTGACTGGACGCGCGGACTGGCAGCGATGATTATGCTGCAGGGCCACGTATTCCATTCCTTCGGACGCACGGATTTGCGCGACTCTGGACCATGGGTAATTTCGCAATTTATCGGCGGAATCACACCGGCGATATTCCTCTTCCTGATGGGCGTGACGCTGGCCTTCGGCATGGATGGGCGCGAACGTAAGGGTGCCAGGCCCGTGAGCCGGTGGCGCACGGCGCTGAAACGCGCCGGATATTTCTTCGCGATCGCCTTCGCGTTCCGGCTTCAGTTGTGGCTGTTCGCCTGGCCTCAGAGTCCCGCTGTGGATCTGCTGAAAGTCGACATCCTGAACTGCATGGGCGCCGCCGTACTGGCAATGTCTGTATTCGCGATGATTAGCACGGTGCAACGCATTCATGCGGGATTCATCGCTGGTGCCGCGATTGCCGCCGCCTCGCCTCTCATCTCTCTAATCGGGCCTTCGCTTCCCGAGACCGCTCAGCTTTATCTGGTCCCTGACGGCCGCTACTTCAGCTTCTTTCCATGGGCGGCGTTTGTGGCGTTTGGCCTCGGATGCGGGAGCATTCTGCGGCTGGTTACGCAGGACCAGATGCATCGCGTTATGCAGTGGTCGGCAATTGTCGGTTTCGGTCTAATAATTTCCGCGCAATACTTTTCCAATCTCCCGTATTCTCTTTATCCGGCAGTCGATTTCTGGTTGAACAGCCCTGGTCTGATTTTCATCAAGTTCGGTGTGATTCTGGTGGTTCTGTCGCTTGCTTTCCTGTGGACACACCACGGAGCGGGCAACGGCTGGAGCCCCCTTCGGCAGCTTGGAACCACGTCGCTGCTGGTGTACTGGGTGCATATTGAGCTGGTGTATGGCCGTTGGTTCGGCAGCTGGAAAGAAGCTCTCACCAACTCTCAATGCGTTGCCGTGTCAGTCGGACTAGTACTGCTGATGCTCGGCCTTTCCTGGCTGCGCCACAACTGGAACCTGCCTGAACTGCGACTCGGCAGCATCTGGCCGGCGTCTCCAGAGCCTCGACGTATCTCCGGAGATTAACTCCATGGAAACCTGACGCGCCTGACGCGTGTCAGCTATCGTGGAGGGGAACATGCGATTTCTGGTCGTCGAAGACGAGAAGCGGATTGCGGACTTTCTGCAACGTGGTCTCGAGAGTGCAGGTTACGCCATTGATGTGGCGGGCGATGGCACCGCGGCACTCGAGATGGTGCACGGCACCGATTACGACATGATCATTCTCGACATGATGCTGCCCGACATGGACGGGCTGCGCGTGCTCGAGAAGATCCGTAATCGTAAGACAAGCCCTCCCGTGCTGATTCTCAGCGCACGAGGCACAGTCAACGACCGCGTCAAGGGTCTTGAGACCGGCGCCGACGATTACCTGGTGAAGCCCTTTGCATTCGCGGAGCTACTGGCCCGTGTGCGCGTGCTGCTGCGGCGCGGGCAACCAACCCCGGAGCGGATGCAGCTCGGAGATCTGGTGGTCGATTCCGTGCGTCGCCGCGTTACCCGTAATGGTGAGGCCATTGACCTTGCGCCCAAGGAATTCAGCATCCTCGAATACATGATGCGAAATCACGGACGTCCGCTGAGCCGCACCATGATCGTCGAACACGTCTGGGACATGGACTACGACGGGCTGACCAACATTGTCGACGTCTACATCCGCCATCTTCGAAGCAAGATCGACGACCGCTGGCCCGTGAAGCTGATCCACACAGTTCGGGGCATCGGCTACAAGGTTGATATGCCGGACGAGGCGGTTGGCTCGAGACTGTAAAGCATGACACGCACCGTCAGGCGGATGCTCAGGCAGGTGACGGGCGGGCTCCGGTTTCGCCTGACACTGACGTACGTGCTGTTCTTCGCGATCCTCCTGACGTTTCTTGGGCTGGTTTTTCGGCAGACCATACGAACGCTGTACGACCAGCAATTCCGGACCATTCTGAACGAGGAATGGGCTGCGGTCCGGGGCTACCTGCGCATCGAGAAGCCGAAGAAAAAAGGGCAGCTACCGGACATCAACTGGTACTACGACCGCGGCGATCCGGAAGAATCGCTGATTGTCGACCGTCTGCGCCAGGTGTACCTGCTGGCCGATGCCACCGGCGCCACGCGCGAGGTCAGCCCCAAGTACGCGCAACTGCCACAGGAGACACCGGAAGAAATTCGCGCCTCCGTAAGAGCCCGCAGTCAGGCAGTCTGGCGGACGGTGAAGGACAACCACGGCACCGCGTACATGGTCCGAACGGGTGTCATGATCGCGGAAGACGACCTGCCGTACTACATCTCCATTGGACGTTCCACTGAAGAAGAGGCGCGCCTGCTTAATCAGTTCAGCTGGTATTACGGCTGGATTGCGCCGGTAATGATTCTGAGTGCCGCTGTGCTGGGGTGGTTCATGGCGGGACGCGCGCTGGTTCCCGTCGATGACCTGGCCGCGACAGCGGAACGCATCACCAGCTCCAACCTTACGGTCCAGATTCCCCTGCGTGGCGTGAATGACGAGCTCGACAAGCTGATTGAATCGTTCAATCGCATGACGGAGCGGCTGAATGAGTCGTTTGTACAAACCCGGCAGTTCTCCACCGACGTCTCGCATGAGCTGCGCACTCCGCTGACGGCGATTCGTGGCCAGCTGGAAGTGGCGTTGCTTGCCGCAAAGACTCCGGAGCAGTACCAGGAATCTATCCTCAACGCGCTGCTGGACGTGGAGAGGCTGTCCAAGACGATACGCGCGCTTCTGCTTTTGTCGCAGGCTGAATCGGGCCAGCTGGAGCTGCAGAAACACGCGGTTGATTTCGATGGTATTGTGGCCGATATCGTCGAGCAATTCCAGATTCCGGCCGAAGGTGCGCAGGTGACACTGAAGCTGGAACGCTGTGAACCGGTATGCATGGAGGGAGACCGGATTCAGCTGGAGCGGCTGGTCTCAAACCTGCTCTCGAACGCGGTGAAATACACAGGCGCGGGAGGCTCGGTGAGCGTGTCCGTGTATTCCGCCGGAGATCATGCCGAGTTTCTGGTCGCCGATACTGGCGTGGGAATATCGCCGGTTCATTTACCGTTTATTTTTGACCGTTTCTACCGGGTCCCCTCACCCCGGCGGGCTCGCGGCGACAGTTCACCAGAGCGAGGGCTCGGGCTGGGACTGAGTTTCGTGGCGTGGATCGTGCGTGCCCACGGCGGCACAATCGACGTACGGAGCACTCCTGGCGAGGGATCCACGTTTCATGTCCGGCTGCCTGTGGGGTCGCCGGAGATCCCAGCTGGTTAAAGTTTCGTAACGCGATCCCGTGTGCGGCGTCCCCATTTCAGGCGGGTAGCCGACTTATGCAAAACCAACTGGAAATTACTCGGGAGCTGCATTTCGATGATATTCGGAAGCTGGCAAATGTGGCCGGTCCGTGCATCACAGTGACGTTCACATTGCCTTTGGCAACCGGTTTGAACCGGACGGATCTGCAGGCACTTCGTCCGGCGATGCAGCAGGTGGAACAACAGCTGGAGGCTGGCTGGCCGGATCTGCCAAAACTACAGCGGCGTGAGCTGGTGGAATCACTGCAGGCCGTCAACGTGGAGGCGCCCGAGTGGCAGGATCGCTTCGGGGGAAGCCTCGTCGTACTGCGGTCTCCCGACGTGTTCCGGGCGTTCCATCTTCAAACGGAGACTGATTCCAACGTCGTGGTTGGGAGTTTCTTTCACGTATTCCCGATCCTGCATGCGCTCGATCAGGCAAATCAGGGGTTTTATCTGCTGGCATTGAGCCAGAAACACGTTCGGCTCCTGCTCTGCAACCGCAAAACTGCCACGCAGGTCGATTTTCCGGCGAATGTCGCGACAAATCTGGAGGATTTCCTGAACACGCGCCTGCCTGACGAATCCCCCCGGCACACCGCACAGCAGGAACCAGGAAGCACTGCCGGGAGCTTCACGTCCACTCACGACCGCGACAACAAGGACGAATTCCTGGGACATTTCTTCGGTAGCGTGAACAAGGCGGTGGTGGAACTGCTTCGCGGGCAGGACAAGCCGCTGGTCCTGTGCGGAGTCGATTATGAACTGAGCATGTATCGGGACATCAACACATACCCCCACCTCTGGCGGGAAGGCGTTCACGGATCGCCTGAGAGCTTCAAGGGCGGTGAGATGCACGCCCGGGCACTGGAAGCCGTGCAGGACTTTTTCGCCCAGCCGGCGCTGAAGGCAGTGGAGCAGTGGGAGCGTGTGGCCGGGGCGGGTCGGACAACCAGCAGTTTCCCTGAGGTGGTGAAGGCTTCGTTTGAGGGACGTGTGGCGCATCTGTTCGCCAATGAGAATGCGCACAGCATGGGAGTCTTTGACAGGGACACAATGCAGATGCGCGTTCAGGGCCGGCAGGAGGACCTGGTGAATGCCGCTGCGCTGCAGACGCTTGCTTTTGGAGGGGACGTCTTTATAATGGCTCCGAAGCACGTGCCCGGCGGTCAGCAAATGTCGGCGATCCTGCGCTACTGACGGAATAAGTCGCGGTATTTACGCAGCAATTCATACAGCACGACACCGCCTGCTGTAGCCACATTCAGCGAGTGCTTGAACCCGAGCATCGGAATCCGGACGTGCGTGTCGCACATCTCCAGCAGAGGCTGCGACACGCCGTCCTTTTCATTTCCGAAAACGACACATACAGGAAAGCGCGGCACCCAGTCGAACAGGTCGACCGAACGGGTGCTGGTCTCGATGACGGCGAGTTCGCAACCTCGCGCACGCTCCGCCTGGGCAACAGCGACCGCTTCGGCATGATGCTCCCATCGCACAGTATTCTCGGCGCCCAGAGCCGTTTTCAGGACTCCGCTGTGTGGCGGTGTGCTGGTAATGCCGGCGAGCAGCAGGCTGTCCGCGCGTACCGCGTCGGCGGTGCGGAAAAACGAACCTACGTTGTACGCGCTGCGCAGGTTTTCCAGCAGCACCGACACCGGGAGGCGCGTGATTTTCTCGTATGCCGCGGCACCGTGGGTAATCTGAAACGGGACTCGCTCCTCTTCCGGCTCGACGTCTGGGGCGCTCACGAGCGGAACAGTACCTTTTCCGTCCGGAAGGCGCGCACGGCCAGCGCGACGGCGATCAGGCTGTAGACCAGGTTCGCCGCCGTGGTCATTAAAAACTGAGCCCAGGTCCAGTCGCCGGACAGCACCTCACGCATCATCTGCGAGAAGTTTGAGAACGGGATCAGCGCCATCCAGATGCTCGGCGGACCGTCGACAATGAACGTGAACATGCCGAGGAACATAATCAGGAAAAGTCCTGGGGTGAGATAGCTCATCGCTTCTCGAGTGCTCCGGGCGGGCGTGGCAGCGGCGATTGATATGCACGACGCCATCAGCGCCACGGGAAGGATAAGAAGAACCAGAAGACCAAGTGTCAGCGGGTCCGTGGGGAATACCAGATCTCCGGACTTGCTGCGTGATCCCGTTTGCGCCAGAGCCAGCGCATAGCTGCTGATACTCAGCACCGTTGTGCCAAACGACGTCACCATCGCGGTCAGCACCTTGGCCGCGACAATCTCGGTTCGGCCGGCCGCCGAGGCAAGGAGAATCTCAATCGTCTTGCGCTCCTTTTCTCCCGCGGTGCTGTCGACGGCGGAATACATTGCGCCATTAAACAGGAAAATCAGCAAAAGGAACCCGATAATCCGGCCAATGACCGAGCCCGTCATTTTCCGAGGCTGCGCCACGTTCACAGACGACCGTTCGAATGGCTGAATCACACTCTCCGGCACGTTGCGAGCCGCCAGTTCGGAGCGAATTCGTTCACGCCAGACTTTGTCGATCGCCTCATTCACCCGAGCCCGTGCCATGCTCGTCTTCATCTCCGAATTATCGGAATAGAACATGAGCTTCGGCTTCGACGGATCACCTGTGACATCAATGCCAAACGTAATCTTCTTATCGACCACGGCCTGCCTCGGAGCCGCCTCGTCACTCACCTCCAGCCCCGCGCCGTTCAACGCGTCGCGCAGCCCGGAAATGCGTACACCCTCATTCAGGCCGACTTTGTAACGCTCCACCTTCGCCTGCTGCTCACTGCGCCGGATGTAGTAGTTCATCACCGTCATGATGGCCGGGCCTACCAGCATGGGCGCGATTACCAGACTGATCAGCGTGCGGCGGTCGCGCAACAGGTCCAGCATTTCCTTGCGAAACAGCACGCGAAGCGTCGGGAAATTCATGCGGTCACCTCACCTTCCGCGGGCAAATTGATCAGTTCCAGAAAGATCTCCCGAAGCCGCTGCTTACCGGTCCGCTGCCGCAACTGGTCCATCGTCCCGAGCGCCTGTAATTTCCCACCATGCACTACGGCAATCCGATCACATAAATACTCAGCTTCTTCCATGATGTGTGTGGAAAGGACCACGCATTTACCGTTTTCTTTTGCAGAAAGGATGAATTTCTCGATCACCTGTGCCGTCGGTACGTCGAGCCCGGTTGTGGGCTCATCCAGAATCAAAACCGGTGGATCATGCACCAGCACGCGCGCGATGTTCGCCCGTTGTCGCATGCCCGTCGAGAAGGATTCCGCGCGCCCATCGGCAAATTCCTTCATGCCGAACTGCTCAATGAGCATGTCGATCCGGGTTTTCAGCGCCCTGGGCTCCACGCCGTTTATAGTGCCGAATATTTGCAGTACTTCCCTGGGCGACAACCGTCGATAGTAGCCCATATCGCCGGACAAAAAGCCAATGCTGCGGCGCACATCTGCCGGCGAGCGGCGGATGTCGAACCCGGCCACCTCGGCCGTACCGTCGGTCGGCTGGAGGATTGTCGCGAGCATCCGCATGGTGGTGGTTTTGCCGGCTCCGTTCGAGCCAAGCAGCCCGAATATCTCGCCGGGCCGAGCCTCAAACGAGATGTGGTCTACCGCCATTACAGTTCCGCGCTTTGGGTCCCGGAACGTTTTCGCCAGCGAATGAACTCGAATCATGAATCCTCAGAATTCTATCGAAGAAAGCAGTTCGGACGGCTTCTTCTCAAAAGCCCTGCAAATGGCGAGCAGGCTTTCCATGCTCGGCAGATTGGTACCGCGCTCGATGGAACTGATCTGCGATACGCTCAGCCGGGTCATCGCCGCCAGGTCTTTTAGCGACCAGTCGCGCTCTACGCGGAGCATCTTGATGCGGTGTCCGAGACGCTCGCGCAGCCGGTCCTGATCGGCGCGCCCCAGGCCGAACGCCTCAACCGCATTCTTCAGGGTCTGCCGCAACTGGTTGAGTGAAAACGGCTTGGCGAGATAATCGAAGACCTTCATCTTGAAGGTGGCCCGCATATCCTCCAGCGAGGGGTAGCCGGTGACGATAATCACGCAGAGGTTCGGCCAACGCGCCAGCAACTGCTCCAGAACCTTGTCGCCCTTGAACTCACCCATCTTCATATCGAGCAGCACAATTTCAGGGACGCGCTGTTCCCCATCGTGAAACAGATCCTCAGGGTGCGCGTAAGTCCGTACAGCGTACGCACCTTCATCCCGGAGAAAATCTTCGATCCAGGTGCGGAAATCGAGATCGTCGTCGAGAACGGCGATGTCGACGAGGCCGGACAGTACAGGTTGTTCCGAAGAGCTCAACGGATACAGCATAGCGCTGCCAGACCTGCCCGACGAAGGTACCGGAACCCTGTGGGCCTGTAGGTCCAGGACTAACTCGACTGGAACTCAGGTCATTTTTAGGGTATTCGTCTGACACCACTCTATTGCCAATCGATGAGAGTGTCGCCATGCTGGATATGCAGCAAACAGCCTGAAAACTCGGCGAAACCTTTCTGAAGAAAAAGTCCAGCCAACCGGGAAGCGGGGTTCACCGTTTTGCGGCGAGGGGTATGACCCCAGGTTGATCTGGTTTCCGCTATTGGCTGTAAGGAGTCGAAACAGATGCTTTTGGCAGAATCTCGTAAGCCCGCGGTTGCAGGCATGTATATGGCGGTTCGCGACACGACCGCATCGAAGAATCCGGTGGCCCGGAAGCAGCGGACCCGCAGCGTTCCGGCAGGCACACACGTGATTTTTGACGAGCAGCCGGCCGACTGCTGGAATCCCGCATGGCTCGACGACGGACAGGAATGGTTTGTCGATGCTTCGCACTTCCGGCCGCTGGCCGCTCCCAAATTCCAGGTCCGATACGCCTGGTAGTATTTAGTCAGCCGACTTCAGCACCACTTCGAGGCGCGCGCCGCCGCCGGAACGGTTGGAGGCGTGGATCTGTCCATCGTGCTGCTGAATGATCCCCGCCGCAACGGTTAGTCCCAGTCCGGTGCCGCGTGAATCGAGGCGGCTGGAAACGAACGCATCGAAGATGTTTGGCAGTACGTCCCCCGGAATGCCTGAGCCGTTGTCCTCCACTGACGTGACGATCCAGCGCTTCCCTTCCCGCTCCGTGCGGCGGCAGCGGACATCGATCTGCCCTCCCGAATTCACCGACTGCAGCGAGTTACGGATCAGGTTCACGAACACCTGCACGAGCCGGTCGGAGTTGCCGATCACGGCTGCCTCAGCCGACACCTCGTTGGCAAACCGCACCTCACCGGCTTTATCGTCGATACTGACCAGGCTCCACGCCTCGTCGATCAGCGGCTTCAGGGCGACGCGCCCCATCTCATCGCGTCGAACCCGCGCGAAATCGACCAGACCTTCAGAAATGGTCCGAAGCCGCTGGGTAACCCGCAGCATGCGGAGCAGGCGGTCGTGGGTATGGGCGTCCTGCGAGGTCTCCAGCAGTTTCTCCACCGACCCGTGGAGCACGGCGAGAGGCGTGTTCATCTCATGGGCGACGCTGGCGCTCAGCAGTCCCAGGCTGGCGAGCCGGTCCTGCGCCTCCAGTTGCGCAATCGCCTCCGCCAGTTCGTCCTCCTGGCGGCGCAGTTCCCGCACGGTCTCATTGCGCGACTTCAGAATCTGGCCTATCTCGTCATCGGTGATGTAGGCCTCCGGGATCATTTCCTTCTCCCTGTCGCCTTCGCGGGTTGCTTTGTCGGCGTCCAGCATCAGCCGAATGGGACCGTACACCTGTGTCGGCATAATCAGCAGTTCCAGCACGGCGACCGCAAATAAGTAGACCAGCCCCAGCACCACGAAGAGGGTGTTGCGCGCCCGGTCGATGACGTCGTCGTAGACAGTCGTGGGCAGGTTCAGCCGCCGGTAGAGTCCCGTGCGGGGTTCCTTCCGGTACAGCACGTCGTCCCGAGTGGTGATCTGACCGGGGTTGTTGTCGAGCCATTCGCGCACTCCTTCTGGCAGGCGGATCTCCTCCGCGGACCCTTCGCGGTACTTGTAGGCTTCGATGCGCGGAAGCCGGAGCGGGGGGCGGTCGCCCGAGAAAATCTCGGTTATCAGACTGATTTCAATGGTTCGGGCAGCCGTTACGCGACGCTCAAACGGCGGAATCAGTGTAAAGTAAACTGCACAGGCAAGTGTCAAAAAGAACAGGTTGTGGAGAACGATGAGCTTGGGGCGAACCTGCAGATCGCCGAATCGGCGCCCCAGTCCGCGCGGCACCGCGACCGGGGCCGGACTCGCGCTTCGCCGAGGTTTTCGGGGCGGCAACCAATTCCGGTTTAACAAGAATCTTTCTGCTCCTTGCAGAATCTTTGCATATGTGATAGAAAAAATAGAGTTCGCCGTGGCAACAGTAAGGATTTGCGTATCTTGTGGGCGACTGGTTCCACAGGGTATCTGAATTCGCTGACAAACGCTGTAAAATCAGTACAGTAGCACGGCTGACGTTGGACTGGCATGGCTCTCATCTTCCCCAAATCCACCGACCAAATCCTTAGGTTAGGCGCCCTTGCGGCCGGTCTTGTAGTAATTGGCGGCGCCGCGATGGGCCTGTATGTGACCTGGCCCGACAATCTGAAAACCGGGTACACTCCGGTGCAGCCTGTCCCGTACAGCCACAAACTGCACGCTGGCGAGCTTGGCATGGACTGCTACTACTGTCACTACACAGTAACCAAATCGAGCTACGCGGCGGTTCCGCAGACCGAAGTCTGCATGAATTGCCATGTGCGCGTGAAGCCGCAGAGCCCCCGTCTCGAAAAAATTCGCGACAGCTACGCCACCGGCAAACCGGTGGAGTGGGTCAAGGTTCACAAGCTGGCCGACTTTGTATATTTCAACCATCAGGCGCACGTCACCGTCGGTGTCAGCTGTGTGAGTTGCCATGGCCGAATCGACCAGATGGTGGAAGTGAAGCAGGTTAAGCCTCTGAATATGGCGTGGTGCCTCGACTGCCACCGCAATCCGGCGCCCAACATCCGCCCTGTCGAGCAGGTGACGAATCTCGCCTGGCAGCCCGACCGCGACCCGGCTGAAATCGGCCGCGAACTTATTACGGCAAAAGGAATCAACCCTCCGCAGAACTGCTCAGGTTGCCACAGATGATCCAGATCACCAAAAAGCTTACGGGCAAGAAGTACTGGCGATCGCTCGACCAGTTCTATCAAACCTCCGAGTTCCAGACGTGGGTGAATCGCGAGTTCCCCTCGGCCGGACAGGACATGCTGGATGAGCCTTCTCGCCGCAACGTTCTCAAGGTTATGGCGGCTTCGTTCGGGCTGGCCGGGCTCACCGCCTGCCGCCGTCCGGTGGAGCACATCCTGCCGAACTCGAAAGGCATCGAGGATCTGATCCCCGGGCGCCCGAATTACTACAACACAGCGATGCCGCTGGGCGGCGCTTCCATGGGCCTCATGGTTGAGGTCAACGACGGCCGTCCCACCAAGATTGAGGGCAACCCCAATCATCCGTGGAGCCTTGGCCGCGCCCGCGCTTATCACCAGGCGTCGATCCTGCAGATGTACGATCCGGACCGCGGCCTCGCCTTCAAAGAGAGCGGCAACAACTCCGACTGGGCGAAGTTTGAAGCGTGGTCGGGCAGCGTCCAGGGTCAACTCGGCGACGGCTCCGGTCTTCGCATTCTGAGCGAGTATCTCCACTCGCCTTCCCTCTCAGCGGTTCGCAAGCACGCGCTCACCCGGTTCCCGAAAGCGCAGTGGATCGAGTACAACGCGGTTCAGACCAACGAGACTGCACTGCCTGCCATCGCCCGAGTCGCCTTTGATAAGGCTGCGGTAGTGGTCGCGCTCGACAGTGACTTCCTCGGGCTCGACAGTTCAACCGTCCTGCCGGTCAAGGAATATGTAAAGGGCCGCATGGTCGGCGATGCCGATGAGACTGTGATGAGCCGGCTGTACACAGTCGAGAGCCAGTTCTCGGTGACCGGTGCCGCGGCGGATCACCGGTTCCGCTCCAGGTCCTCCGACATCGGCGGATACGCCAACGCGCTGCTGGCCGCAATCCAGAACACAACCAGCCCGCTCAAGGTAGTCGGCCAGACGCCGAATACCGACAAGGCTGTGGCCGCAATCGCGAAGGACCTGATCGCGAACAAAGGTAAGTCGGTGGTGGTCTGCGGGCCGCGCCAGCCTGGCGGCGTCCACGCGGTGGTGCACCAGATCAACCAGGCGCTCGGCAATGTGGGTCCGGTGGTGACTTACCTCAACCGGACTTCCGAACAGCAGACCTCTCAGGTGGACGCCATCAAGACGCTCGCCGGCGATATGGCTGCGGGACGCGTCAACACGCTGGTCATTCTCAGCTATAACCCGGCTTACTCGGCTCCGGCGGATCTCGACTTTGTGGCGAACCTGAAGAAGGTCGCCAACGTGATCTATCTCGCACCGGAAGAGGACGAGACGGCAGCGCTGGCGAAGTGGCAGATTCCCGCCGCGCACTACCTCGAATCGTGGGCCGATTCGCAGGCTCCTGACGGGACTGCCACCATTCATCAGCCGACGATCCAGCCGCTGTACGGTGGCAAGACGGCGGCAGAACTGGTAGCAACGCTCACGGGCTTCAAGGACAAGAAGGCGTACGACATCGTGCGCAACTACTGGCTGCCGATTCTCAAGGACGAAAAGGGCTGGCGCAAAGCGCTGCATGACGGAATGGAGCCGAACACTACGTCCACCGCTGCCGCCACGCCGAACTTCGCCGCATGGGCTTCCGCGCCGACACCCGCTGGTTCGGGCATGGAAGTGGTCTTCGTCCCCAGCTGGTCCACCTACGACGGCCGCTTCAACAACAACGCCTGGCTGCAGGAAGTGCCCGACCCGATCACGAAGGTGACCTGGGATAACGCCGCTCTGGTCAGCAAGGCCACCGCGTCGAAACTCGGCGTACAGATGAACGACGTGATCTCGATTGAGCGCAACGGGCGCAAGGTGGAAGCCGCGGTGTTCGTCCAGCCTGGTCAGGCCGATGATTCCATCACGGTCGCCCTGGGATACGGTCGCACGAGGGTGGGCCGCGTTGGTGAAGGAACGGGCTTCAACGCTTATGCGGTTCGCACCACGGACGTGTTCGGCTTCGGCACCGGCTTTACCGTAAGCAAGGTGGCTGGCAAGAGCTACCCGCTGGTGCAGACGCAGGATTACGACAGCCAGACCGAACCGCAACTGGTCAGCTTCCAGCCTAAGGCAACTCGCCCTGTGCTTCGCGAAGGCACGCTCGCCGAGTACAAGCACGAACCTAACTTCGCGCAGGAGATGGTGGAGACTCCGCCGCTGCGCTCGCTTTACGGTGAGTACGATTACTCGCGCGGCAATCAGTGGGCGATGGCCATCGATCTGAACTCGTGCATCGGTTGCAATGCCTGCACGGTTGCCTGCCAGGCGGAGAACAACATCCCGGTGGTTGGCAAGACCGAAGTGGCGCGAGGCCGCGAGATGCACTGGATTCGCATCGACCGCTACTACACCGGCAACGCCGAGGATCCGCAGGCTGTCACGGCGCCTATCCCGTGCATGCAGTGTGAGAACGCGCCGTGCGAAAACGTCTGCCCTGTGGCCGCCACGGTTCACAGCCCGGAGGGCCTGAACGACATGGTGTACAACCGCTGTGTCGGCACTCGCTACTGCTCCAACAACTGCCCGTTCAAGGTTCGCCGCTTCAACTTCCTCGCGTGGCACCACGACACAAAGGAATCGCAGAAGATGCAGTGGAACCCGGATGTCACGGTCCGTATGCGCGGCGTCATGGAAAAGTGCACGTACTGCGTGCAGCGCATTCAGGAAGCAAAGATCGACGCGAAAGCGAAGGGCAAGCGCTGGATGGTTGACGGCGACGTCACTCCCGCGTGTGCCCAGACCTGCCCGTCGGATGCGATCGTGTTCGGCAACGTCAACGACCTGAACAGCCGCGTCGCAAAGATGAAGCTTTCTCCCCGCAATTACGCCATGCTCGCCGAGCTCAACATTAAGCCGCGCACCACGTACCTGGCGAAGCTGCGCAACCCGAATCCGGAACTGGAGGTACGCAGCTAATGGCGCAGAATCCAGCTGCTCTCGATCCGCATGTCAAACCGATTCTTGTGCAGGGAGGAGCCTCCCTTCACAAGATTACCGATGACATTTCGAAGATCACTGAAAGTCAGACGCCGCTGAAGTGGTACATCGCGATCGGCATCAGCAGTTCCATCGCGTTGATCCTGTTTGCGATGCTCGGCTGGCTGGTCTGGATGGGCATCGGAGTCTGGGGTAACAACCAGCCTGTTGCCTGGGCCTGGGACATCACCAACTTCGTGTTCTGGATCGGTATCGGCCACGCCGGTACGCTGATCTCGGCCATTCTGTTCCTGTTCCGTCAGAAGTGGCGCACCTCCATCAACCGAGCCGCTGAGGCAATGACGCTGTTCGCCGTGGCCTGCGCCGGTATCTACCCGCTGTTCCACACTGGCCGTCCGTGGCGCGCTGCCTACTGGCTGTTGCCGCTTCCCAATCCGTACCTCGCCATGTGGCCGAACTTCCGCTCGCCGCTGGTGTGGGACGTGTTCGCGGTCTCAACGTATCTGACGGTCTCGGCGTTGTTCTGGTATGTCGGTTTGATTCCCGATCTTGCTACGCTGCGCGACCGGGCAAAGGGCGTCCGCCAGATGATTTTCGGTGCTGCGAGCCTCGGATGGCGCGGCTCGGCGAGGATGTGGAATAACTACGAAAAGGCGTACCTGATCCTGGCCGCGCTCTCGACGCCGCTGGTGCTGTCGGTGCACTCCATCGTCTCGTTCGACTTTGCGACCTCGGTACTGCCCGGCTGGCACACCACGATCTTCCCGCCCTACTTCGTCGCCGGCGCGATCTTCTCCGGATTCGCGATGGTGATCACGCTGATGGTGATTGCGCGCTGGGCGCTCAACCTGCAGTATCTGATCACGATTCGCCACCTCGAGAATATGAACAAGGTCATTCTCGCCACCGGCACCATCGTCGGTTACGCGTATGCCACTGAGTTCTTTATCGCCTGGTACAGCGGCAATCCTTACGAGCGTTTCGTCTTCATCAACCGTGCTTTCGGTCCCTTCGCATGGGCCTACTGGGCGATGGTGACGTGCAACGTGGTAACGCCTCAGTTCTTCTGGTCCAAGCGGCTGCGCACGAATGTGCCATTCATGTTTGTGCTGTCCATCTTCGTTAACATCGGTATGTGGTTTGAGCGCTTCGTGATTATCGCCACTTCCCTGCACCGCGACTTTATGCCGTCGGCCTGGGGTTACTTCCGTCCCACACCGGTCGACATGCTGACCTTCTTCGGCACGTTCGGTTTATTCGTGACTCTGTTCCTGGCGTTCTGCCGGTTCCTGCCGGTAATCGCGGTATCGGAAATCAAGGGCATGATGGCCAATGAAGCGATGCACGAAGCAATGCACGGCCAGCCGGTAAACGCTCCGGCAGTACCTGAAGTTTTGGAAGGAGGCCGCCACTAAGATGCTGCCTTTCTTTAAGAGCAACACTCCTGTAAATCCGGTGTACGGCGTGGTTGGCCTGTTTGACCGCCCGGAGGATTTGCTGCGCGCCGGCGAGGAGCTGCATCACAAACGCGGCTACACGAAGCTGGACGCCTACAGTCCGTTTCCGATTCACGGCATTGATGACGCGATCGGTGTGCCGAAGTCCATCCTTGGCTACATCGTGTTCTGCGCGGGCCTGTTCGGTTTTGCCAACGCGGTCCTGATGGTTTGGTACACAGGCGCGGTCGACTACCCGCTGGTGATTGGTGGCAAGCCGCTTTTCGCCTGGGAATTTTCGATCCCGGTGGTGTTCGAGCTGACCGTTCTGTTCTCATCTTTCGGTGCGGTGTTCGGCATGTTTTACCTGAACGGACTGCCCCGCTTTTATCACCCGACCATGAATTTCAGCCGGTTCGGCGAGCATACCGATGACAAGTATCTGCTCGTGGTGGAATCCACCGATCCGCGCTTCGATGTGGAGGAGCTGCAGGCGGTGATGAGTGAACTCGGCGCCGCCACCACGGAGGTCGTGGAAGCATGAGAAGCTTCGCCATTCTGACGCTCGCCGCCACGGCGCTCGTTCTCGCAGGTTGTGGAGGCACAACCAGCCGCCAGCCTCCCGTGCAGGTATTCCCCGACATGCGCGCGCAGGGTAAGTACAAGCCGCAGTCGGATCGCTCATTCTTCTCGGATCGACGCGGCAGCCGTTTGCCTGTGGAAGGCACGGTAGCCGTAGGACATCTGAAAGAGGACGACGCCTACTTCAGCGGTGTGGTGAACAATCAGTACGTCGGCCGCAATCCGGAGAAGTTCACACCGGAACTGATGGAGCTGGGTCAGAAGCGCTTCAACACGTACTGCTCGCCCTGCCACGACAAGACCGGCCACGGCCGCGGACTGGTCGGACGCAGCTCGCTGTGGATCGCTACCAGCCTGCATGAAGACCGCATCCGCCAGTACAACGACGGCGAGATCTTCAACGTAATTACCAACGGGCGGCGCTCCATGCCGCATTACAGGAATCAGATCACCGAACACGACCGCTGGGCCATCGTGGCGTATGTGCGCGCACTGCAGCGCACCACCATCGGCACACCCGAGGAAGTTCCGGCTGATGTTCGGAGTTCACTGAAATAGACATGGCACACGGAACCCATTCGCCTCACTCGCGCGATTCGTACTACATGGACGCCGAATTCTGGACTAAAAGCCGGAACTCGCTGGCCCTGATCACAATCATCGCGTGGCTCGCTTCCATTGCCGGTTACTTCACCGCGCAGGAGCGCTTCTTCCAGAGCTATCTGTTCTCGTTCATCGCTGTGATGTTCGTGCCGCTCGGCGCTCTGTTCTTTCTGATGACTGGCTATCTCACGGGCGCCGCATGGAATGTACCGATGCGGCGAATCGCGGAGAACCTCGCGGCGTCGATCCCGGTTGGCTTCCTGCTGTTTGTGCCGGTGCTGTTCGGCATTCACCATCTGTACGAGTGGTCGCATGCCGATGTCGTCGCCAAAGACGCCATCCTGCAGTCGAAGGCGGTTTACCTGAACCCGAACGCTTTCACCATCCGCGCTTTTGTCTACCTGCTGATCTGGTCTGTGATTGCGTGGCGCCTGCATGCCAACTCGACCAAACAGGACACCACGAAGTCGATTGAGCAGATGCATGCGATGTCGCGCTGGAGCGCACCGGGTCTGCTGATCACGTTCCTGACGGTCACGCTGGCCGCGTTCGACTGGAGCATGTCTCTGGATCCACACTGGTACTCCACCATCTTCGGCATCTATTGCTACGCGGGTGGCGGACTTATGTTCATGTGCGTCTGGACGCTGATCTGCCTCTGGTTCCGCGACAACAACATACTCGCCAACACCATTCGCATCGAGCATTATCACGATCTCGGCAAGTGGATGTTCGCGCTCACGATTTTCTGGGCTTACATTGCCTTCTCGCAGTACCTGCTGATCTGGTACGCCAACCTCCCGGAAGAGACCATCTGGTTTATGCACCGGTTTGAAGGCTCATGGGCATACGTGAGCGCTGCGATTCTCTTCGGGCACTTCATCATTCCGTTCTTCCTGCTGATCCCAAGGGCCAGTAAGCGGAACCCGGCCGTGCTTCGCTTCGCGGCGATCTGGCTGATCGTGTTCCAGCTCATCGACTGGTACTGGCAGGTGATGCCCACATTCCAGAAGGGCGGCTTCTCCCTCCACTGGCTGGATTTGACGACATTGTTTGCCGTGGCGGGCCCCATGGGTCTGGTCTTCTGGCATCGCATGAAGGACAACGCTCTGCTGCCGGTCGGCGATCCGCGCTTCGAGCAGAGCCTGCACTTCCAGAACGTCTAAGAAGGGAACTCAGGAGGAATCGAACAGCAATGTCAGATCATTCCGAATATCGTGAGGAGTTCCAGGACGAGCATCCGCACGAGTACGACCACAGTGAGCCGCAATATTCCATCATTTCGATCCTCGGTGGACTCACCGTGGTGCTGCTCCTGGTAGTCGGTATCGCAATCGCGCAGTATTACAGCCGGACTGAAGAATCGCTGGTCCAGAACACTGTGCTGACGCAGCCCAGCTGGGTTCTGCAGGATCTCCGCAACAAAGAGAACTGGGAACTGACCCACTACGATCATTACGACCGGAAAAGGGGCACCATGCGCCTTCCGGTCGAGCAGGCAATGAAGCTGGTGGCCGACGATGCGGCATCTAACAAAGAGAAGTATCCGACCGGTGCCTATGCGGTGAAGTCGGCTGCGCTACTAGCGGCAGCCGGTGCACAGCCCGGAGCGCCCGGTGCGGCTGGAGCGGCGCCGGCAGCAGCAAACGCAACACAAGGTGCAACGAGTAGTCCCAATGTACAAACTCCGTCAAGTTCGCAGCAGCCTCATAAATAGTTTGAGCGCGCTGCTACTCGCCGCGTCGCCGGCTCTTGTCGCGCAGGTGAACACCCTGCCGACTGAGCTCGAAGGTATCGGCGTGGAAGAGAAGCTGGGCACAAAGGTGAACCTCGATCTTGAGTTCACCGGGGAAAACGGGTATCAGACACCCCTGCGTAGCTTCTTTAAAAGTGGTAAGCCGGTAGTCCTGAATCTGGTGTATTACCGGTGTCCGATGCTTTGCAGTCTGGTGCTGAATGCCCAGACGAAAGTGATGAAGGATCTTGCCTGGACAGCCGGGAAAGAGTTCGAAGTGGTTACCATTTCCATCGACCCGCAGGAAGGGTTCGATCTCGCGAAAGCGAAGAAAAAGTGGTATCTGAGCAATTACGACCGGGTGGAGGCGTCCTCGGGCTGGCATTTCATGGTGGATTATCAGGGCAACGCAAAGCGGCTCGCCGAGCAGATCGGCTTCAACTACCGCTGGGATGCGAAGACAGAACAATTCGCCCACGCGGCCGCCATCATGATGCTGACTCCGGACGGGCGAGTGTCGCGGTATCTGTACGGTCTGTCATATCAGGCGCGCGATATGCGCCTGGCGTTGACAGAGGCGTCGGAAGGAAAGCTGGGATCGTTCAGCGACAAGCTGTTGCTGTACTGCTTCCACTACGACGCGAATGCGAAATCGTACGTGCCCTTTGCCAGGAATTTGATGCGCGCAGGCGGTGTCCTGACCGTCCTGGTTATGGGTCTGATTCTTTCGATGATGTGGCGCAGGGACAGCGGGCGAATGGTCGCCGCGAATCTGCCCGATGGAGTGGCTACCGTAAAATGAACTGGCTTCACGATTTCATTCTCCCGAAGCAGGCTTCGACGCTGTCAGGCAACATCGACAACCTCTTCTGGTTTATCACCGCGATTAACGTGGTATTTTTCGCGCTCATCGCCATTCTGGTTATCCATTTCATGCGGAAGTATCGCAGGAAGAGCGAGAACGAGGTGACGCCGCACATCACGCACAACCAGACGCTGGAAATCGTCTGGAGCGTGATCCCGCTGTTCCTCGTCATCATCATCTTCTTCTGGGGCTTTCACGGCTACGTGAACGCCCAGGTGGCGCCGGCGAACTCCATCGAGATTCAGGCGACTGGGAAGAAGTGGGTGTGGCAGTTCGAGTATCCGGACGGTATGCGCACCCTGAACGCGTTTCACGTTCCGGTGAACCGGCCAGTGCGTCTCGTCCTGTCGTCGGAAGACGTGATCCACAGCTTCTTTGTACCGTCGTTCCGCATTAAGAAGGACGCTGTTCCGGGCCGCTACACCGAAGAGTGGTTCACCGCCACGGAGCCTGGCGTCTACCAGGTTTTCTGTACCGAGTACTGCGGCAAGGGCCACTCGGACATGCTGGCAAAGATCTATGTCGACGATGAAGCGGCTTATCAGAAGTGGCTGCTTGAAGGCGACGAA
Source organism: Bryobacteraceae bacterium (assembly GCA_034408745.1). Lineage (GTDB taxonomy): Bacteria > Acidobacteriota > Terriglobia > Bryobacterales > Bryobacteraceae > JAWXCM01. Next base: position 46,766 of record JAWXCM010000103.1, on the reverse strand, counting down.
GAGATCAAGACAATGCCGCTCCCGGAGCTCGGCAAACTGGTCTACGAGAATAAAGGTTGCGCCACCTGCCACTCGCTCGACGGCACAAGGGGCCAGGGTCCGACATGGAAGGGAACATGGGGTGCCATGCACACCATGACCGACGGCAAGCAGATTAAGGTGGACGAGAATTACATCCGCGAATCGATTCTGGAGCCGCAGAACCACATCGTTCAGGGTTACGAGCCAATCATGCCGACGTTCAAGGGCCTCATCCGCGACCGTGAGGTTCTGGGCGTTATCGAGTACATCAAAGGTTTGAAGTAGGCAGGCAGTAAAGGAAAACAGAAATGGCACATTACGCGCCGGGCGAAAATTATCTTAACTCCCCACCGGGACTCTGGTCATGGCTGAGCACCGTCGATCACAAGCGGATCGGGATCATGTACCTCTGGTCAATCCTGTTCTTCTTTTTGATTGGCGGACTCATGGCCCTGCTGGTCCGTATTGAGCTGCTTACCCCGAAACAAACCATCATGACGGCCGAGCAGTACAACCAGGTATTCACCCTGCACGGCGCCATCATGGTGTTTCTCTTCATCATTCCGTCGGTCCCGGCTGCGCTAGGTAACTTCGTGCTGCCTCTGATGCTCGGGGCCAAAGACGTGGCGTTTCCGAAAGTGAATCTGATGAGCCTGTACATTTACTGGACGGGCGCTCTGATGGCGGTCGGCGCCATCGTGCTCGGCGGCATCGACACTGGCTGGACATTCTACACGCCCTACTCGACAAGCACCGGTGGCGCAGTCAGTCTGATGACGCTCGCCGCTTTCGTCCTGGGCTTCTCGTCGATTCTGACCGGCGTCAACTTCATCGCCACCATTCACAAGCTTCGTGCGCCCGGCATGGGCTGGTTCCAGCTGCCGCTCTTTATCTGGTCGATGTACGCGACCGCGCTGATCCAGATTATGGCGACTCCTGTGCTCGCCATCACGCTGCTGCTGCTGTTCATGGAGCGCGTCTTCCACATCGGCATCTTCGATCCAAAGCTCGGCGGCGACCCGGTTCTGTTCCAGCACTTCTTCTGGTTCTACTCGCATCCGGCCGTTTACATCATGATTGTCCCGGGATTTGCGATCATCTCGGAAATCATTCCGACCTTCTCGAAGAAGACCATCTTCGGCTACAAGGCCATCGCGTTCTCTTCCGTCGCCATCGCGATTGTAGGCTTCCTGGTTTGGGGACACCACATGTTCGTCAGCGGCCAGTCGACCCTGGCAGGTGCGATCTTCTCGTTCCTCACGTTCCTCGTCGCCATCCCGTCGGCGGTCAAGGTGTTCAACTGGCTGGCAACGATGTACCGCGGCAGCATCGACCTCCGGGCTCCGATGCTGTATGCCTGCTCGTTCCTGCTGCTGTTCTCCATCGGCGGACTTACCGGCCTCTACCTGGGTGCGATGTCAGTCGACGTCCACTTACACGACACTTACTTCATAGTGGCCCACTTCCACTACGTGATGATGGGCGGTACTGTGATCGCGTTCCTCGGCGGTCTGCATTACTGGTGGCCGAAGATGTTTGGCCGAATGTACAACGAGAGGTTGGCGGCCATCGCCTGCGCGCTCGTGTTCGTCGGATTCAACGTCACGTTCTTCACGCAGTTCGTGCTGGGCAGCCGCGGTATGCCTCGCCGCTACTACAACTATCTGGACCAGTTCCAGCCGCTGCACGCGTTCTCAACCTACGGCAGCTGGATTCTTGGAGCCGGCCTCTTCCTGACCGCCGGGTACCTGCTGGCCACCTTCCGCAAACCGATGGATGCTCCGGCGAATCCATGGGGCGGCAAGACCTTTGAATGGGAGACGCAGTCTCCTCCGATCACACACAACTTCGATTTCGATCCGGTCCTGTTGCACGGACCTTACGACTATCGCCCTGCCAAACCGAGGGAAAATGAACCAGTCGCTCACTGACGTTGATTCGCACGGCGAGCACCACGCGGATCACAGCCACGATTCCAGGCTGCAGCATCACTTCGCCACGTTCGAGCAGCAGTTCGATGCCGCCAAACTCGGCATGTGGCTGTTTCTCGGAACGGAAATCCTCATGTTCGGCGGCCTGTTTGTGGGCTTCGCGCTCCAGCAGGCAGCCCATCCCGAAGCGTTCGTTGCAGCGCACCATCATCTGGACAAGAAGATGGGCGCGCTCAACACCGTCGTGCTGCTCCTGTCGAGCTTCACCATGGTGATGGCGGTCCACAAGGCCAAGCAGGCAAAGCGCGCCGCGATGACCGCATATCTGCTGGTCACGCTGGCCTGCGCCGGAACCTTCATGGTGGTGAAGTTTTTCGAGTATCAGCACAAGTTCCATGAAGGGCTTCTGCCCGGTGCGTTCTACAAGGTGCAACACATCGGCGAGGTGCCGAACCAGTTCATCTTCTTCAGCTTCTATTTCATGATGACGGGCCTGCACGGTATCCACGTGTTGATCGGCATGATTCTGATTACGTGGCTGGTGATCAAGGGCCGAACCGGCGCCTTTGACGGCAAGTGGTATACGCCCGTCGATCTGGTCGGCCTCTACTGGCACCTTGTCGATCTGATCTGGATCTATCTGTTCCCGCTGCTTTACCTGATCACCTAGAGAGATAACGATGGCTACTCACACGGCACATTCCGAACACCTCGATACGTCACACGCTCATACTCACGCGGCGAACGACGACGGCCATGAACACGGCGGTCCGAAGGTTTATGCCGCGGTGCTCGCCGCACTGCTGCTCCTGACGGTGATCACGGTCGGCGCATCGTACATCGACTTTGGCGGTGGCATGACGAACGTTGTCATCGCCATGTTCATCGCTTCGATTAAGGGATCTCTTGTGGCATTGTTCTTCATGCACCTGCGCTGGGACAAGCCCATGAGCGCGATCGTGTTCTGCGTAAGCCTCTTCTTCCTCGCGCTGTTCCTGATCGGCTGTTACACGGACCTGGCCACACGTGAGCCGGCTGAGCCGCTGAACATCAAGACGAAGCACGCCCCCGGTGGACAGTTCGGCCCGCCAGCTCCCGGTGCCGCAGGCGCTCCGGCCGGACAGCCCGCACCAGGCGCCGCAGCACCGGCGGGTACTCCTCAGGCAGCCCCGGCTAAGCACTAACACCCGACTTACAACCGATGCTTAAAGGGCGGCGCCGCAAGGTTGCCGCCCTTCTTGTTTATCCTTAAGTCAGTGATCACAGTCGTATCCGGTCTCGCCCGCTCGGGCACTTCGCTGATGATGCAGATGCTCGCCGCGGGAGGCATGCCAGTGCTGACCGACGGCCAGCGTGTCCCCGATGAAGACAACCCTCGCGGCTACTGTGAGTGGGAGCCCGTGAAGCTCCTGGCTGAGCAGCCCGCGCACATTGATGAAGCGGAAGGAAAAGCGGTGAAGGTGATCTCATCGCTGCTCACTGCGCTGCCCGAGGGCCGCGAGTACCGCATCATCCTGATGGAACGTCCACTGGAAGAAGTAGCCGCGTCGCAGATCTCCACGCTTCGCCGCCGCGGCACATCGGAAGTCAGCCTCGACCCGGCAGAATTCGCAGCGACTCTGCAGAGCCACATCGACAACGTCTTCGAATGGCTCGCAAGACAGAGCGGAATTACGACGCGCACCTTCCGCTATCACGATGTCCTTCGCGACCCACACGCCATCGCATCCCAGGTGTGCGAGTTCCTGCACGCCGAGCTCGACATCACCGCAATGGCCGCACAGGCGGACCCCGACTTGTACCGCAGGCGAAGTCCCGGCGGCGCTACCCTGTAATTTGGAAATCCAGTTCAACGTCGACGAGTTCGGCAGGCTGATGTGCGAACTTCGGGACACGGATACTCATGCGATCGTGACAGCGTCCGACCGGCATGACGCAGAACAGGGACTGCGGAACGCCGTGCGCAGCGTGCAAACCACAGGTAATGGCGAATGCTTCTGGAACGAAGTCAGCGGTCAGTATCGATGGGTGCTGCGCCGCTTCGATGAGCTGATGCTCCGCGTCGCCGTTCTCTGGTGCTCGGGCACTGTCACCGGATGGGAACATACGTTCTGGGTGGAGACCCCTCTACATTCATTCTGCGAATCCGTGGAAGCCGGACTCGCAGAACTCACTTCTCCAAAATCGAGACCATGACGTCCTGAGCCGTTTTCGGATCGGCCATCTGCAGACGCCGCAGTGCGGACTGCTTGAGTCCCATGTCTTTCTCCATGCGAAATATCTCGGCCAGCGTCTTGCCGTCCTTGCGCATCGCCAGAGCATCCAGCATCGCTTCTTTGCCTGCGCGGTTCGACTCCGCCATGTAGATGGACCTGGCGACATCCGGCGTCAGCACGTTGCTCTTTCCCATGCCGAGCATGCGAATCGCTTCCGCGCGCAACGACGCATCGGTCTCCATCCTGACGATGCTGATCAGTTGCTCGCCCGAGCCGGTCATTCCCAGCGACTGCAGCACGCGCCGTCGAATTGCCACGTCGTTGTTCGCGCGATAGACCTCCACCAGCACCGGAGCCGTTTCCGAGCCGCCCTGCATGCCGAACATGCTGATCGCCGCCATCTGCAGGTCTGGGTTTCCCTTTCCTTTGGCAAAGTCCGCCAGCACCTGACGGGCTTCCGGAGACCGGCTTTGCGCCAGCACGAACAATGCCTGCTCCTTCACACGAACCGACGATCCACCGTCGATCACCTTGCGCAGCGTTGGCACTGCCTGGCTCGAGTCGTGAGACATCAGACTCGCCAGCGCCATCAGCTTTAGCTCCTCATCGCTCTGCTGATCGGGCGAGATGTTCTGCCCTTGTGACTGACGAATCTCCATCTCCAGCGCTTTGGCATCGTTCAACCACCGGCTGTTGGGATACTTCTTCGCCAGCTCCGTCAGCGTGTTCATCGCTTCTGTAGCCTGACCCAGTTTGAAGAGCGAGTATGCCTGCCAGTACGACGCACCTTCCGCTCTTGTTCCGGCGCGCTGCACCAATGCGTTGTACTCCTTCAAAGCACCCTGGTAGTCGCGCTTCTGCAGCATGCGCGCAGCCCGGTCGTAACTGGAATCCTCTGACTGTATGCTCTTGAAAGTGGCGATCCTTGGTGGCGGTTCAGGCGCGGGAACGGGCTTCGGCGCAGGCTGGCCAAACACACAGCCTGCGCCCGCCAGCAGCCAGATTAAACCGGTCTTTCTCATAATGCTCTCCCGGTCTGCTGTTCAGGCAGACCCATCTTGCGCTGCATCTGGGATTCGGTGACGCGGATGCGGAACAGCAGTCCCTGCTGCTCAATGCGCTGGCGAAGGCGTTCCACCTGCTCGCCGCGCACCTCGTCCGGAGCATGCGCCACTTCCAGTAACACGCGCTCAATATCTTCCAGCAGCGACACCGTGGCCGCATCGCCCGTCATCGCCGCCGTTTGACGGTAGAGCCTGTTCGGGCCCACCAGCGATTCAGCCAGGTCGCGTTCTGTGTTTAAGGTCGATCCTGGCTTCGCGTTTACCAGTTCCGCGATGACCATCTGCGACCGCTCCAGGTGATCGCCCACTGCGACAATCAGCACGCGTTCCCGCGCCGATTTGCTGTCCTCTGCCACCGCGGCGGGCCGCAACACAGGCGTCTGCTTCCATCTGCCGAGAGAAAACGACAGCACAGCAATGGCAGCAGCCGCCGTCACCGGAGCCCAATACCTTGTGCGCAGCCAGTTCCATCGTGGCTTTGCAGGAACGCCGCCGAGCTTCGGAGCGATCCGGGCCCACAATTGTTCCTCGTATGCCGCTGGCCGCTCAGGCACCGGTGGCATTGCAACAATGTTCATATCGCGCTGCAGCGCCTGATACCGCACACGGCACTCGGCGCAATCGTCGATATGCCCGCCGACCTCGGCCAACTCTTCGTAATAATGCAAAACCAAATCTTCGTCGCTACTGTGGCGCATGGCTTGAACTCACAACTGGCTGCAATGCTTCACGCAGCTTCCTGACTGCACGAAAGATGCTGTTCTTCGTTGCACTCGGCGCAGTGCCGAGCACGGACCCAATCTCTTCAATCGATTTCCCTTCACAATGTCGCAGCAGAAACGCAGCACGTTCCTGCACGCTCAGATCTTTCAGAGCCTCACCGATCTTCTGCTGCACCTGCGTTCCGTAATACATGCGATCCGGACCAGGCGCCTTCGTGCCGATGTTCTCAAGCAGATCCTGCTCGTCATCGGGCATCGACCGCACGCGACGTTGTTCGTGACGGCCGCGCAGCCGAATCACGTCCAGCGCATAATTCGAAGCAATGCGCGAGATCCAGGTCGCGAAGCTCGCCCTCTCTTCAAACACCGCAATCTGCCGGTACGCTCGGAGGAAAGCTTCCTGCACCACATCTTCCGCGTCAGCCTCATTGCCGACAATGCGAAATGCGATGCGAAACACAGTTCGGCTGTGCCGGTCTACCAGTACCCGGAAAGCCTCCGCATTACCTGCCTTCACCTGCTCGATCGCTCGAGCCTCGGCATCCTGCATCTGCTTATCCAGACTACGAAAACCCGGTGAGGTTAGCCAGTGTCTGCCAAAAACACGAAGAGCGCGGACTGCCAGTTCGGCACCCGCGCTCTTGTTCGAAACCTGCGACCGTTGCGTTAGCGCTTGTTGAAGCGGCTTCGACTGTTGTCGTACCGATGATAGTGGCGTCCGTCGCGGTCGTAACCGGGATCGGGCTCCACAATCGTCAGTGGCCTGTCGAGGCGGAACGTGACAAGGCTCTCTGAAGGGACCCTCACCTTGCCGCCCTTCGTTACGGTCTGTGTTACCGCGCCTGCTCCCGCGCCCGTCGCCGCACCAATCGCCGCGCCTTTACCGCCACCCGCAATAGCGCCAATAATACTGCCGATTACCGCACCACCACCAACGTACTTGCCAGTTCGGCTGTTTGCGCCGACACCTTTTCGATTTCTGGTCGAACCGCTGCCCACGTTCTCATCGGTGGTGCTCACCGAATACCGCCGACCGTTCACTCTCACCGACTCGAGGTCCAGGACAAGATTGCGGTCCGAGGTGCCGCGCACAATCAATTCAGCGTCAGAGCCCCTCGGGATCATTACCCGCCCACTCCTGTCCTTCACGTCCTGGTCGACAACACCGGTGTAAATTCTGCCTTCGTTCGAATCCTTTGCATCAATCGAGTCGCTGGTCCTCACCGTGACCTGCGTGCCTGACTGGAGCTTGTCTGACTGAGCCAGTACGACATAGCTGCTGAGGCTCGCGGCCAAAAGCACGGTTTGAATCGTCTTGTGGAATGTCATGCTTCCACCTCCGTCTATAAGTTGAGCAACTGGCTTGCCATATGAACACCGCCTCAAGAATCGGAACATCGCTGGCGTCGTACACTGGCGCCATCCTGAAAAATGCGCTGATCACCACACTGCTTTTCATGATGGGCTTCGCCATCGCTGGCGTGCCGTGGTGGTTCCTCACAGGGCTCGTTTGCGGTCTGCTGAATCTGGTACCGAGTCTCGGGCCGATCCTCTCCCTGGGCCTTGGGCTATACGTACAGTTCCTCGGCTCGGAGGACTGGATGGCGCTCCTGTGGGTCGGCGGAGTCTGGCTCGTGATCCAGATTGTCGATGGGTTCGTTTTGTCGCCGCGAGCCGCGGGCAAAGCGGGCGTGAACCCGTGGCTGTCCATTTTGCTCGTACTGGCCGGAGGCATGTTGTTCGGTCCGCTGGGAATGCTGCTCGCAGTTCCCGTCGCCGCGGTGATGCTGATAATCTTTCGCGCGGTGCGTGCCCGTTGACTCGCTATTCTGAACGAGTGCCCCTGTTCTTCGTATTCATCCTGTGTATCGCCGCTCTGCCCGCGGCTGCTCAGTCTCTGATGCCGATGCCTGCCCAAACGTCGATGCATGAAGGCGCGCTCCCTGTGACGCGAGCATCCACAGCGGATTGCGCGGACCCGCTCGCCCAACGCGCGGTGGAACGATTCCTCACCCGCCTGTCGAAACGAGGACCCACACCGAACGGCGCGGAACTACACATCCGATGTGGCGCGGCAGCCGAGGACGAATCGTACACGCTGCGCGTCACCACTTCATCGGCGAGGCTGGCAGCGCCGGGCCCGCTCGGGGTGTTACGCGGGCTCGAGACGGTTCTTCAGCTGGCCACCGAAAAGGGCATCGCCGCAGCCACCATTGAGGACCGTCCTCGCTACCGCTGGAGAGGCCTGATGCTCGACGTGTGCCGTCACTTCATGCCAGCCGAAGCGGTGAAGCGGCAACTGGACGCGATGGCGATGGTGAAGCTCAACGTCTTCCACTGGCACCTGTCCGATGACCAGGGCATTCGCGTCGAAAGCAAGCTGTACCCGCGTCTGCAGACGCACGGATCCGATGGCAAGTTCTACACGCAGGCCCAGATTCGGGAAATTGTGCAGTATGCCCGAGATCGCGGCATCCGGGTGGTCCCGGAGTTCGACATGCCCGGGCACACCAGCGCGATTCTCGCAGCCTATCCGAGCCTCGCGGCAACCCCGGGCCCGGTCCCCATCGCGAAGACCTGGACCATTTTGTCGCCGGTCATGGACCCAACGCGCGACGAAGTGTACACATTTGTCGAGCGCTTCCTCGGCGAAATGACCACCCTGTTTCCCGACCGATATCTCCACATGGGAGGCGATGAAGTAAACGGCTCAGGATGGGCTCGCAGTCCGAAGATACAGGCCTTCGCGAAAGAAAACGGCCTCAGCGGAAAGGCCGGAATACACGCCTACTTCAACAAGCGCCTGAGTGACATCATCATCAAACTGAATCGAATTATGGTGGGCTGGGATGAGATCCTCCATCCCGATCTCCCGGACACCACGGTGGTCCAGTCCTGGCGGGGGGTGAAAGCGATGGAGAAGGCCACAGGCCAGGGATACCGCAGCATCCTGTCCAACGGTTTCTACCTCGACCACATGAAGTCGGCCGCATACCATTACGCAAACGATCCCGGTGACGGAGAGCGCATCCTGGGCGGCGAAGCGTGCATGTGGGTTGAGTACGTCACCGCGGAGAACGTCGACATGCGCATCTGGCCCCGCATGGCCGCCATCGCCGAACGACTCTGGTCTCCGGCATCGGTGCGTGATGTCGAGTCCATGTACACGCGACTGCGGGGTGTCTCAGCGCAGTTGACCGAACTCGGCATACAGCATGAAACCAGCCGGATGAAAATGCTCCAGCGCCTCGCGGGCAAGCATTCAGTGAAGCCGCTGGAAGTGCTGAGCACCGCGCTCGAGCCTGTGAAGATGTACGCGCGAAGCACCAGCCGCGCCTACACCACCGCGACGCCGATGAACCGGCTTGTCGATTCCATCCCGCCGGAAAGCCTGACAGCCCGGCAGTTTGCCAACCTGATAAACGAGGCGATCGGCGGCAACGCAGGTGCTCGACTGACCGCGCGGAGCATGCTGGAACAGTGGCGGGATAACCACAAGGCGGTGCTCCCAATCCTGCAGTCGAACCCGCTGCTCACTGAGATCGTACCGCTGGCCACCATGGTGCGCGACATCGCGGCTGCCGGCCTGGACGCGCTCGACGGTAAGCCGGCGAAGTTGATGGCCGGCGACGGCAAGCGCGTTCCGCCCCTTGTCACGCAGCGAACCTGCGCGGCGATTCTGATGCAGTACGGGCGCCGTCGAACCACCGTTCGCAGGCAGTGTGCCGAGCCGCGTTACCTCGAAGAACTGGTGCCCGTGATCCTCGAGCCTGTTCGCAGACTGGTGGACTCAGCTACAGCTTCCAACGCTTCGCGCGATTCCCGCCGGCGTGCGGGATGAAGATGTCGCGCCACGTCAGATTCGCGCCCTTCACCATCTGCAGCGCGTACTCCATGCGGCCGAGATTCCCGTCGCTGTTGTTGGTACCGAACGAAAACTTCGCGCCCGCCTGCTTCGCCAGCTTCACAAAATCGAGGCTGGGGATCTTGTAGCGATTATTCAACTCAATCGCGACGTCGTTCTTCACCGCGGCTTCGATCACCTGGCTCATGCGGCTTTGCGTCCACAGTTCGGCGTAGATTGGCGCGATCTCGTCCGGCAGAAACGTTGGGTTCGCGTAAATGTCGATCGGCTCGTCACGCAGCAACTTCACCGTGCGGTCGACGAACGTGTCCATGAACTTCTGGCGATCGCCCACCTGAGTTTCTTCTTTAATCCACAGACGCATACGACGCCCGCTGTCGTCGGTCCATGTCATCGAGTCGGTGAAGCAGTAGTCGGCCTCAGCCATCGCCTTCTTTGAGATCACCTGCACCCATTCGCGACCTTCGCCCTGCAGCGCCGTAAACACCGGAAGTCCCTTCATGGTGGCGAGCCACTCCCGCACCGCGCCATCATTGTTCGCCGGGTGAAATTTACCCACGTTCAGCGCGATTCCGTACATGAACCCGAGCCGCTGCGCGTTCGCCACCATCTCCTGTTTCGTGATGCCCTTCTCATGCGTGTGGTAGTCGACCAGCGGCATATTGGCGTTGCCGAGCGTCAGCCAGTCGATGTAATTCTGGTCGACCACCGGAGCGGCAAATGGCATGTCGGCGCGCATGTTGTCCGGTAGTGGACGCACGCGAATATCTCGATACCACGCCTTCGATTCCGGATCGTGGCACTGCAGCGCAAACGTGCCCTCGGTGATCAGACGCTGGAATCCTTTGTCGACCTGCGGCGGATTGTCCGGCTGCACGTAATTGACGGTCGTAACTCCGTTGAGCCGGATCTGGATCCACTTGCCGCGCACCGCAATGTACATCTCATTCCACTGCTCGTCCGGCGCAAACGACTTGTACACGTTACGCACCGAATAAAGCGACCCGCCCTTCTTGCGTTCCCGGTACTGGTTCTCGCCGCCGTGCGAGTTGTTGACCTGCACTTCAAATCCGGCGGCTGGCCAGCCCTGATCCTGCCACTTCGTGTGAATATAGATCCCGGAATTCGCGCCGTATTTTGTTTTATACGTCGCCTTTAACTCGAAATTGCGAAACTTCGAGTCTCGCACCGAACCTGTGTAGTAGAGGTGCGACCGCGGCCCGTCAGCCGCAAGTGCCCCGTCCACAACTTTCCACGAATCGGGATTCTGGGCCTTCCACCCATTCAGCGTCTTTCCGTCGAACAGCGGAATCCAGCCCTCGTCTTCGGCGGCACGAAGACCCACGGGCGCGGCCAGCATAGTAGCCAGCAGAGAACGGCGCGAGAGTTCCATTAGCATTGAACCGATCTGATCGTATCACCCGGAGGCGCGCGGAGGTGTACGCGGACGCTGCTTCGCCGACACCGAACGGATCACCAGAGCACCCTTTGCCGAAGCGTCCGGCGACCACCCCGCACTCTCCAGCGCCATGTCCATCAGCGCTCGCAGTTCCGGCGCATCCAGGTCCGACGCCTGCTTCAGACGCACGTGTCGCACCTGGTTACCGCCGCCCCGCAGCAGACCCGCCGGATCGGGAATACGTGCGCCCTGAAGGAAGAACAACGTCACCCAGCGCGGAAACAGCACAACGGAGAACACAGCCTCTGACGGTTTTTCGCGCTCCCCAAATCCAACGACAAGGCCATTGTAATTGTCGTAAACCAGCTGCGTCGCGCCGGGCAGCGGTTCGCGCATTCTCGCCAGCACCGCGCGGCCCTCCGCCGCCACCTCCGGCGTGTAACGGTCGATAAACAGATCCAGTTGCTGCCGCTCCGTCAGCGCGTCCTTCTTCTTCACGAATGCCATCGTAAACTATTAACGATGTCTGAAGAAGTGGATACCAACGAACCGCAACCCCAAACGGAACTCCCGCTTCCGCCCCCTACATTTGAGTTCTTCGTGATGTCGCTGAAGTATCAGGCCGAGATGTCGATGGGCCTGTTCCACTACGGCGAAGAGAAGGACCGCCAGGCGCCCGATCTGCGCATGGCCCGGCACGCCATCGATCTGTTGGCGATGTTGCAGGAAAAGACCCGCGGCAATCTCTCCATCGAAGAACAACGCCTGATCGAAAACACCGTCACCGAACTGCGCTTCCGCTATGTCCAGGCGTCGAACGGCTGATGCCGGCGTTGACGATAACGGTCCTCGGATCGGGCACCAGCATGGGCGTGCCGACGCTCGGCTGCGACTGCAAGGTCTGCACCTCGCCCGACCCGCGCGACAACCGGCTGCGGCCCTCCGTGATGGTACAGTTCGACGGCCGCACAGTTCTCATCGACACTACGCCTGACTTTCGCCAGCAGGCTCTCCGCGAACAGATCCTGCGCATCGACGCAATCCTCTACACGCACGCACATGCCGACCACATTATGGGCCTCGACGACGTGCGTCCCATTAACCTCAAACAGCGCGGGCCCATTCCCATTTACGGGTCGCCCGAAACTCTGACTGCTGTGCACCGCGCGTTTTCCTACGTGTTTGAAAGTCTCAGCCCCGAATCCACCGTGCCAAAACTAACCGCGCATCCGGTTGAGAGCGGGCAGGCTGTCGAGTTGCACGGAATATGGTTTGAGACCATCCTGCTGCATCACGGACGCGGCTTCGTCTACGGCTACCGCTTCGGCAACGCCGCCTATCTCACAGATCACAGTGAGATACCTCCGGCTTCGATGGAGAGACTGTACGGGCTCGACGTGCTGTTCCTTGACGCGCTCCGTCACAAGCCTCATCCCACACACACCACGCTCCAGCAGGCGATTCGCATAGTGGAGCAACTGAAACCGAAGCGCGCGTTCTTCACTCACCTCAGTCACGATTTGCCGCATCAGTACACAGAGAGCACGCTCCCGGCGCACATCCGGCTGGCCTACGACGGACTAAAGATTCACGTGGAGGAGCAGGCCTGATCATGCGAGTCTTCCGCTCGCTCGAATCGGTGCCTCCAGGCGCCCAGGGTTGCGCGGTCAGCATCGGCAACTTCGACGGCGTGCACGAAGGCCACAGGCAGTTGTTCCAGCGAAACCTGGAAATCTGCGCAGCGCTCGGCCTGGTCCCGTCGGTGCTCACGTTTGACCCGCACCCGACCCACGTTGTCGCGCCGCGGCGAGCCCCGAAACTGCTCACCACGATAGACGAGCGCATTGCGCTGATCGGGCAACAGGGCATTCAGCAAGTCTTCGTGCTGCCGTTTGACCGCACCTTCTCTCAGCTCAGTCCCGAACAGTTCATTCGACGCGTAGTGGTGGAGCGCATCCGCGCAAAGGCCGTCCTGGTAGGCGAAAACTTCCGCTTCGGAGCGAAGCAGGCAGGCGAGACCACACTGCTGCGGAAGCTCGGCGAACAGCACGGATTTCATGTCGAGATCGTTCCGAGCTACATCGTGCGAGGACGAGTCGCATCCAGCACCGCTGTCCGCGAGTTGGTCACTGTCGGTGACGTGTCGAAAGCATGCCGTCTGCTCGGCCGTTCGTATGCGCTTGATGGACAAGTGGTCAGCGGCTTCGGCATCGGTTCTCGACAGACCGTGCCGACGCTGAACCTTGAGACCGCCGCGGAGGTCCTGCCCGCGCGCGGCGTCTACATCACGCGCACGCACGACCTCGACCGCACGGCCCGGCAGTGGCCGTCAATCACGAACATCGGCACTCGCCCGACATTCGACGGTGGCGCCCAGACCATTGAGACCTTCCTTCTGGCAAAGCTCGACGGCGACTCGCCCACGCACATACGCGTCGACTTACTCCGCCGCGTGCGCGATGAGCGTAAGTTCGAGAGCCCGGAAGCGTTGAAGGGCCAGATCCTCCGTGACGTGGGACGCGCGCAGACCTACTTCCGCAGAATCGGCAAATAAACCTGAAAGCAGGTGCGCCACGGTCTCGATTCCATTCGCAGATCGCCGTGATGCCGCCGCACAATGCGCTGCACCACATCAAGGCCGAGGCCCGTTCCCTGCCCCTGCTTCTTCGTCGTGAAGAACGGCTCAAAGATCCGCTGGCGCAGTTCCTCGGGCACGCCCGGCCCTGTGTCGAGCACCTCCACCACGATGCGCTCCAGCCTGCGTTCCGTGCGAATGCGCAGCACCTTCTCGCCCGTTTTCATCTCCGCCATCGCATCAATGGCATTGTCGATCAGGTTGGTCCACACCTGGTTCAACTCACTGCCGTTGGCGCGAATGGTGGGCAGACCGCGATCGTAGTCGCGCTCCACCGTAACACCAGATTTGTTGATTTTGCTGTTCAGTATGCGAAGCGTGTTCTCAATGTCTTTGTGCACATCCACGTCGCGTTCCGCCGCGGTGTCCATGTAGGAATACTCTTTGATCGACTTCACCAGATCGGAGATACGGCCCATGCTTTCCTGAATCTCATCGGCCAGGCGATCTGTAGCGATCAACAGCGCCGTGCGCGCGAGCGCTTCCCGAAACACAGGGCCTGTTTGCTCGGCGAAGCCTTTCAGGGACTCGCGGTCGAACCCCGCATCCACCAACTGCGGTGCCAGATCCCATGCTTCGGCGATCCCCGCTTTCTGCAGCATGACGCCAAGCTCATCCTCGCGGTCACTCCGTGACAGCGCGTCGATGGGAGTGCAGCTTCGTGCGTGTTCAATTGCCTTGCCTTCCGCCGTAACAAGGGCAGAGCGCTGCTGGGAGGTGAGGTCCGACGACGCGATCCGACAGTCGAGGTCGCGCATGGAGCCGAGATTCTCGCGAAGGTTCGACGCAGCGCGCCCCGCCGCGGCAGCCGGGTTATTCAGCTCATGTGCGAGCCCTGCGGCAAGCTTGCCCAGCGCGGCCAGCTTGCTCTGCTGCACTTCTGATGAAGTGAACTCGCGGATGCGGTCCGCCATCAGGCGGATGAGCCGGATTTCCAGCCTCGGAATGCGCTCCAGCATCGCCCCAAAATTCGCTTCGTCGATCTGAAGCAGCCGCACGTTGCTGACCGCACGCACACCGACGGGATACGACACCATCCTCGAATGCGGGAGTTTTCCGGTAATGTCGCCGGCGTGCGCCTGGAACGCGAGACGGCCGTCAATGCGACCCTCGATCTCGCCTTCCAGCAGGATGTACATGCGGTCGGCACGGGAGGCTTCCTCCACCGTGATCGCGCCCGCCTCAAAGAGGCGTTCCTCGCCGTTATCGATGAGCCACTGCAGTTCTTCGTCGGCGAGATCTACCAGCAACGGAGCACGCCGCAGATCTTCAAAGGTTACTGGCATACTACCGTCCGAGACTCGCGAGATACTGATGCACAAACTGCACTGCCATCGACCCTTCGCCAACCGAAGTGGCCACGCGCTTCACTGACCCCGACCGTACGTCGCCAACCGCAAACACGCCCGGAACACTTGTTTCCAGCAGGTACGGATCACGGTCCGCAGTCCAGCCCTTAGGCCGTTTGCCGTCGCGAATCAAATCCCGGCCTGTCGGCACAAACCCGCGGACGTCGCGCTCCACTGAGCCGTCCAGCCAGTCCGTGCGAGGCTCAGCTCCAATGAAGATGAACAGCGACCTCGCCGCAACCCGATCCACGGTTCCCGAGTGACCGCACGCAATCGCGATCTCTTCCAGGTGATCCGTGCCGAACACCTCCAACACCTGCGAATGCGTTTCCACGCGAATGTTCGGAGTCGACTCGATCTGACGAATCAGATAATCGGACATCGTCGCCGACAGTCCTTCGCCGCGCACCAGCATGACAACTTCCCGCGCGTACTTTGCGAAATGCATCGCGGCCTGCCCTGCCGAGTTTGCTCCGCCGACCACAAACACCGTCTCATCCTTGCACGCCAGCGCTTCTGTGATCGCAGCGCCATAGTAGATGCCCGCACCCTGCAGCCGGGCCATGCCGGGCACATCCAGATGTTTGTACTGCACACCCGTCGCGATCAGCAGAGCATGACACGCGATCTCCACGCCGTCCAGCAGTTGCACAACGCGATACTGATTGTCGACGCGCAGACTCTTCGCTTCCTGCGGCGTAATGATTTCGACGCCAAAACGCCGCGCCTGCTTCACCGCGCGGTCGGCCAGCTGACTTCCACTGAGCCCTTCCGGAAACCCGAGATAGTTCTCGATGCGCGAGCTCTGTCCCGCCTGCCCGCCCGGAGCTTCACGCTCCACCATTACGGTCTTCAGACCCTCCGACGCGCCATACACGGCCGCTGCCAGACCGCCGGGGCCGCCACCCACAATCAGCAGATCGTAGAAGTCGGCGGCAGGCTTCGTGCCGAGCCCCAGCTTTGTCGCGATCTGCACAGGCTCAGGGCGCACCAGCACGGAACCGTCTTCGAAAATCACCACGGGCAGATCGCACGCACGCTCGACACCCGCGGCTTCCGCCACGCGCCGAACCTCTTCGTCCGAGTCCCATTTTTCGATGTCGAGCCACTGGAACGGAATCCGGTTGCGCGACAGGAAATCTCGCGTGCTGTGCGAATGTGGCGACCATCGCGTACCCAGAACGCGAACCCCGGTGAATGGCGGACGAAACTCGCTCAGCCAGTCTTCCAGCAAATCCGTGATGACGGGATACAACCGCTCCTCAGGTGGATCCCACGGCTTCAGCAAATAGTTGTTGACGTGAACTTCGTTGATCGCGTGGATAGCGGCTTCCGTGTCCGCATACGCCGTCAACAGCGCGCGCCGTGCCTGAGGAAACAGCGGCATCGCCTTGCGGAGAAACTCGACGCCCGTCATCTCCGGCATGCGTTGATCCACCAGCATCAGCGCCACGGGTTCGTTTCGCAGCTGCAGTTGCTTCAGTACATCGAGCCCTTCGGCCCCCGACTGGGCCCGGATCACACGGTAGTGCTCCGCATACTGCCGGCGCAGATCGCGTTCAATCGCGCGCAGCACTTGCGGATCGTCATCCACCGTCAACAGAACGGGCCGGATCAAGAGGGCTCCAGATACACTTTGTCGATGCTGCACCAGGCCCAGTTCTCACCCGGTTCGGCCGACGCGATCAGCGGATGCCCCGTATCGTGAAAATGCTGCGTGGCGTGTTTATTGGGCGAGGAATCGCAACAGCCCATGTGGCCGCACGTCAGACACAGGCGGAGGTGAAGCCAGCGGGCGCCGATCTTCATGCAGTCCTCGCAGCCACTGACGGAAGGCTTCACGTCCTGGATCTGATCCAGATGCGTACATTGCTTCATTTGTTTTTCTCCTTACACTGCCCTTAGCAACATCTCCGCGAACGGCCACTCCGCGTCTTGCCATGTTTCGATGACGGAGAATCCGGCAAGTTGCGAAAATCCGCGGAGCTCGTCGATTTCGAACTTGTGGGACGACTCAGTATGAATCGTCTCCCCGGCACGGATCAAGACCTCAAGGCCGAGCTCCTCCAGACGGACGCGCTGCTCAGTTCGCGCACACAGATGCATTTCGATCCGCCGCTTCGATTCATTCCAGCGCGCCTCGTGACCGTAGCGGCGAAGCTCAAAATTCGCACCCATTTGTCGGTTGACGCGCGCCAGCAGATTTCGGTTGAACGCAGCCGTCACACCGGCCGGATCGTCATACGCCTCTACCAGCTGTCGTACGGGCTTCAGCAAATCCGCGCCCAGCAGCATTCCGTCGCCGACTCGCAGCCGCGTTCGAATCTCATGCAGGAACCCGGGGATCGCATCGCGCTCAAAGTTCCCGATGTTGCTTCCCAGAAAGAGCACCAGCATCGACCCACTCTGACGAGTCGACGCTACGTGCTCCAGTCCGTGCAGGAAGTCAGCCTCCACGGGCTCCACGGGCCAGGCCGCCAGTTCCTTGCGGCACGCCTCCAGAGCGGCGCGAGACAGGTCGACAGGCCGGTACTTCACGCCCTGCGGAAAAGCCTCCAGCAGAGCCCGCGTCTTCGATCCGTTTCCACTTCCCAGCTCGGCGATCTGCGTGGTGCCGTTCGACAGGCCCGCGATATCCCGCGCATGGCGTCGAAGCAGCCGCAGATCCGCGCGCGTCAGCCCGTATTCCTCCAGCGCGGTGATCGCGTCGAACAACGCGCTGCCCACGTCGTCATACAGATACTTCGTCGGCAGCGTCTTCTGACCGGACCGCGTCAAACCGAGCCGAACCTGCTCCCCAAACTCCGTTACGACTTGTGTATGCATCGAAAACCCGCGAACACATAAGGGTAGTCCCTCCGGAACCAGTTGCGGAAGGAATGGCGCGTGAACACAGCGTCGGTACGGGGTGAAGCGCCTTTTAACACAAAGTGTTCCTCATCGAAGAAGTTGGCCGAGTAACCAGGGTAAAACGAAAACGGTTCGAATCCCGGGAAAGGACGAAAGGGGGACGACGTCCACTCCCAGCCATTGCCGCACAGATCCTCAACGCCCCACCGGCTCACCGATGTCCGGTTCGCATCCACAGGCTCGGGATCGAAGCGGCGTGCATCGAAGTTGCCCGCCGCAAAGTCGGCGCCTTCGGACGCGCGGTGCCATTCGGCCTCGGACGGCAACCGCCCCCCACGCCATCCGGCATAGGACGCAGCCTGATTGTGCGTCACCCACGCCGGCCAGTCGAGCGGCAGGGGAATCTCATCGAACATGCGCCTCAGAAACCACGTGCCACCGCGCTCCACCCAGAAGTGCGGCGTCGATCCGCCGGCGCGCACAAAGTCAAGATACTCTCCGTTGCTGACTTTGCGTTGCTCGATGACGAAGCGGTCGACCTCCACATCGGTGCGCGGAAACTCGTTGTCCCACCCGAACCCTTCGTTGCAATGCCGGCCCAGCGTCGCCACTCCGAGGGGAACTTCCAGGCCCACACCACTGCGCCGAACCGGCCCGTTCGATTCCGAACTCTCCGCCGCACCCGGACGCACCAGCCGGTCGTGGGGGAAGTTGTGAAGCATGTAAGCGAGCGTTTCGGCATGCATCAGACGGTGCTCCAGTGCGACGCACCGGAGCTGCTCGGGAGCCTGATTCCAGCAGGCGTCCACATTCTCCCGAACCTGCGCACAGTAGTCGCCGACCGCGCCACGATCCGGCCAGTCCGACGGCGCGTCGCTGGGCAGTGAACTGGAATCGGGGTCGATGCCAAAGGCGAAAAGCCGGTCGAGGGCCGGGTTGAACTCCGGCAGCCTCCCGGTTTCCCGCAGTAGATTCTGATCGAAAGCCTCCACGTGTCCCACGTAGAATATAGTTCTGTGGCGCTCCGAAATCGGACGCTCATAAATGCTGTCGCCGCGCAGAAGTGCGAACACGTTGTCCACCACAGTCCTTGCGCGATGCAGTACTGCCTGATCGCTGCCTGACACCGTCATTCCTTCTAAGATGCCACGAAGCGGCGCCGCGGACTTCCTGTTCAGGGATCTCACTGTAAGCGTCCGCCAGCCACCGCCAGCGTACCGATGGTACAGTGGGAGTTCATATCTCCGCAGAATCCGTTTGACGCATGGCCTTTCAAATTAAACCTCTCAAAGAATTCCTGGTTCGCCCGGCGTTGCCGCCGCAGTTGTCCCGCATGTCGGAGCTTGCACATAACCTGCTCTGGACGTGGGATCACAATCTGCGAACTATGTTTCGCAGGTTCGACCCAGTCCTGTGGAAAGAATGCGGCAACAATCCGGTTTTGATGCTGGGCCGCATCTCCCAGTCGGCGCTGGAACACGCGGCAGGAGACCCTCGCATCCTTACGCTGTACAGGCGCGCCTGTGAACGCTACGACAGCTATATTCAGATGTCGGAAGCCGCGGAGTCGGACCGACTCATCGCCTACTTCTCCATGGAGTACGGCCTGACAGAGTGTCTGCCAATCTACTCCGGAGGTCTTGGCCTGCTCTCCGGTGACCACATGAAGGCGTCGAGCGATGCCGACCTGCCGCTGGTCGGTGTCGGTCTTCTCTATCAGAAGGGCTACCTGCATCAGTACCTCAACCCCGATGGCTGGCAGCAGGAACGCTACCCCATCAACGACTTCTACACCCTTCCCGTAGAGCCCGTGCTGGCTGACGGCGGCGCGGAACTCAAAGTCACGGTAAAGCTGCCCACCGGTCCTGTAGTCGTGAAGGTGTGGGTGATCCACGTCGGCCGCATCCGCCTGTTCCTGCTCGATACCAATATTCCCGAGAACCAGCGCGACTTCGAGCGTGACATTACCGACTCGCTGTACGGCGGCGACATCCACACGCGCATGCGTCAGGAAATCGTGCTCGGCATCGGCGGCCTGCGCGCGCTGAAGGCGCTCGGCCTCGCCCCCACGGTGTTCCATATGAACGAGGGCCACTCGGCCTTCCTCGCTGTGGAACGCATCCGCCTGCTGATGCAGGAAAACAGCCTCACCTTCGAGGAATCGCTCGAGGCGAGCCGCCACAACAACGTCTTCACCACACACACCTCCGTGCCCGCCGGCATCGACATCTTCGATACCGGTTTGATGTACGAGTACTTCAGCGAATACTGCCAGAGCGCGGGCATCGGCTTCGATCAGCTCATGTCGCTGGGCCGCAAGTCTCCGGGCGATAACAACGAACGGTTCTCCATGGCGCTGCTCGCCTTCCGTACTGCCGCCTGGCGCAACGCGGTCAGCGTGCTGCACCGCGATGTGTCGCAGGAAATGTGGCAGGATCTCTGGCCCAACCTGCCGACGCGCGAAATTCCGATCACCTCCGTCACCAACGGCGTCCATCTTCCCAGCTACCTCAACGGCGATTTCGCGCTGCTCTATGACCAGTACCTGCAGCCCGACTGGCGGGAGCGCTATCCCGATCCGCGCACCTGGGACCTGATCAGGGACATCCCGGATCAGGAGTTGTGGGAGGCCCACAAGCGCCGCAAGCGCCGCCTCATTGCCTTCGTCCGCGAGCGCATGGTCCGCTTCGCGCAGGAGCGCAAGGCGTCGAGTACGGAAGTGCGCCGGCTTGGCGAAGTCCTTGATGCGGGAGCCTTCACCATCGGCTTCGCGCGCCGCTTTGCTACTTACAAACGCGCCACGCTGCTGTTCCGCGACCCGGTACGCCTGAAGAAGCTGCTCACCAATCCCGATATGCCCGTGCAGATCGTCATCGCGGGTAAGGCGCACCCCAAGGACCATCCGGGCAAGACGTTCATCCGCGAGATCTACCAGATGTCGAAGGACCCGGCACTGGCCCGTCGCATCGTATTCCTTGAGGATTACGGCATCGAAGTGGCCCGCGAGATGGTGCAGAGTGTCGACCTCTGGCTGAATACACCGCGCCGCGGCGAAGAAGCCTGCGGTACCTCGGGGATGAAGGCCAGCATGAACGGCGTGCTGAACTGCAGCATCCTCGACGGCTGGTTCGATGAAGCCTACGAAGAATCCGGCGGCTGGGCCATCGGCGACCGCGTCCCCTACTCTGAGGATCAGGACGAGTATCACGCAAGCGCGCTCTACTCCATGCTGGAGAACGAAATCGTTCCCATGTATTATTCCGGCGGCGATGACGGTGTCCCGGACGAATGGGTGAAGCGAATGAAGACGTGCCTGACGAACATCAGCACCTCCTTCAACTGCCAGCGCATGGTCGGCGAGTATCTGGAGAAGCTGTACGAACCCGCCCACAAACACTGGTCTGAGATCCGGTCCAGCAACTTCGACCTGGCCCGTGAACGCTCCCGCTGGAACTGGAACATTCAAAGCGTCTGGAACAATGTTCGGTTCGTGGATCTGGGACCCGCGCCCACGGCGTCGGTGTTGAGCGGCTCGGCGATTCCCCTTCGCGCCACTATCGATCTCGCCGGGCTGAAGCCGGAAGATGTGCGTGTGGAGGCAGTGGTGGGGCGTGTCGGCCCAACCGGACAACTGGAGAACGCCGAGGTCCTTACGCTGCCGCCGATCGAGCAGGCAGGATCCGCCTGGGTGTTCGGCCGCGAGTTCACTCCGCACCGGACCGGCATGATCGGCTACGGTCTCCGTGTGGGATCGAACTACTCCGACAACCCACTTACCCGCCCGTGCAACTCGCTCCTGAAGTGGGGAACCGAATAGCAGTGGAAATTGTTTGAAAAAAACTGTGCAACGATTTGCCCTGCGGACTGCGTCTACTGGTTTCCTGCAACGCATCGTGGCGGAGCCGAAACAAAACCGCTATGGTGTGTTTCAACTGGTTCAAGTCTCACGCTGGTGAGGCTGAACCAGTTGAAGTCGCAGGGAGAACCGTCGAGGGTAAAAACGGCGTCCCCCACGCCGTGAGTTTCTCGACTACAATGGTGGTGGAATAACTTGCTGCTAAACTATTCCGTTTAAGCCGGTTTTCTCTGTCCCCCCGCATTACATCAAGGAGCTATTTCGAATAGCTATGGATCAGGATCGTAAGTACAGGCAGCACGGTTATCAGGATCTCGACCGTGACCGCGGCGGCGAGCGCCGTGACAATGGCGGTGGTTCCCAAAAGCCACGCGGCCCACAAGGCCCCAGAACTCTCCAGGACCCCAACGGCCCCCGCCTTCCCCGTCTTGTGCAGTCCGTTACCGCGTCGCGTTGTTTCAGTTGCGCGACGATACTCCCCCCAGGAACCGATTTCCGTGGAAATTGCCCGAAATGCAACGTCGAACTGCATTGCTGTAAGCAGTGTGCGCATTTCGAATCGTCCACACGATTTCAATGTCTCAAGCCAATTCCCGCCCGCCTTCCATATAAGGACAAAGGCAATGAGTGCGAGTTGTTCAGCGCCAGAGTAACGGTAATGCGGGATGGTTCCGCGCCCACCGTTGCCCCTCCCGTAGTTGTACCCTCCGCGGTGCGCAACTCCAGCGACGCCCGCGCCGCATTCGACAATCTCTTTAAGAAATAAACAACGTGCTCGTTTCCGAACTCTACGAACCTCGACGTTTCCGCGTCCTTGATGCTGAGCGTGTGCCCCCCGGCCCTGGTGAAATCCAGGTGCGCGTGCGCCACGTGGGAATCTGCGGCTCTGATTTGCATTACTACGCCGAAGGATCCATCGGCGACGTAATCATCAATTACCCCGTCGTGCTCGGACATGAGCCCACGGGCGAGATCGTGGAGGCGGGTCCCGGCGTTACCGGTGTCACTACCGGAGCGCGGGCGCTGCTGGAACCAGCGCTCTATTGCTATCACTGCGAGCATTGTCACAGCGGTCATCACAACGTCTGCAGCAATATTCGCTTTCTCAGTTCGCCGCCCGATCCTGGATTTTTCCGGGAATTCGTGAACCTTCCGGCTCACAATGTGCTGCCCATTCCCGACGCTGTGGACAGCGACACCGCCACTTTGTTTGAGCCGCTCGCCGTCGTCGTGCACTCGCTGGGTATGGCTAAGATTCAGCTCGGCGAAACGGCTGTTGTCTTTGGCGCCGGCCCCATTGGGCTGCTGACTATCGCGTCATTGCGCATCTCTGGTGCAGGTCGAATTTGGTGTGTTGAGCCCCGCAAAAACCGGCGTGAACTCGCCCTGAAAATGGGTGCCGACGTAGTGATCGATCCCACTCAGGTCGACCCCGTAAAGCAAATCATGGCCGAGACGGGAAAGCGCGGCGTCGATTGTGGCTTCGATTGCGCTACCAAACCCGGAACCATTCAGCAGACGTTCGACGCCACTCGCAGCGCCGGTCGATGCGTCATTACCGGTATTCCGTCCGAGCCGGTAATTCCCATCAATTTCCACGTGCTTCGCCGTAAAGAAACCGTAATATATAACGTGCGCCGGTCAAACCACGAAACTCCGGCCGCGGTCGATTTGCTCAAAGCAAACCCGAAGCTGTTCGCGCAGCTCATCACGCACCGCATGGGCGTCGACGATCTGAATGCGGCGTTCGACATGCTGGAGACCGGCGATGGCGGCGCGGCCAAGATCGTAATTCAGATCTGACGTTTATTCGGCTCGGAGTGCCTTCACCGGGTTGGCCAGCGCGGACCGCCAGGCGGGCGGAATGCTCGCCGCAATCCCGATTCCCAGCAGCAACACGACTGCCCCCAGGTAGGTGAGCGGGTCGGTGCCCTGGACCTCATACAGCACGCTCTCCAGCACACGCGACAGGAACACAGCCCCGAGCAGTCCCGCGGCCAGACCGAGACCAACAGGCACAATCGACGTGCGCAGGGTGTTGGCCACAATGTGCCTGGGAGTCGCTCCAAGCGCGATGCGGATTCCCGTCTCGTGCGCCCGCAGAGAACTGGTATAGGCCACAACTCCGTAGATTCCAGCGGCGGTTAGTAATAGCGCGAGCGTACCGAGAGCAGAGAAAATCCACGCCGAAAAACGCGGACGCCAGATGGAATTGGCGACTACATCCTCCATCGTTTCCACCTTCACAACAGGCTGATCCGGGTTCACGGCCCATACTTCTTTCTGGACAGCCACTGCAATCGACCGGGGATCACCGGGTGTCCGCACCACGATGGTAGACATAAAGGCGGCAAAAATAAATTGTCGGATGGGGCGATAGATCTCACCTTTTACGGGCTGATCGTAACTCACCTGAGTGGTGTCTTTGACGACGCCCACCACCGTCACAGGAGGCGCACTCGACTCGGTGGAAGGCAGGACCAAACCCACCGGGTTTGTATTCGGAAAAAGCTGCCGCGCCAGATACTCGTTGATAATCGCCACTCCGGGCGCCTCGGCGTGGTCACGGTCTGTGAAGGTTCGCCCGGAGATCACAGGGATGCCCATGGCTGCGAAGTATTGCGGGCTGACGGTCCGCGTGGAGTTCAGCACCGCCTTACCATCGGGGAAGCGAGTCGACATAGTGCTGCTCACGCCGGAAAGCGGCAGATTATTCACCACAGCGGCGGCGGAAATACCGGGAATTCTCTCCACACGCTCCAGAATTTCGTTGTAATATGCCATCTGTCTGGGCCGTGTGTCGTACTTTCCCGGCGGTCGCAGTGAGGTGCGCATCCCCACCGGTACGCGCAACGTGAGCACATGATCGGCGCGGAAGCCATGGTCTTCCTGCTGCAGACGCAACAGACTACGCACCATCAGCCCAGATCCCACCAGCAGCAGACACGCAAACGCAGCCTCGGAAGCAATCAGAAAAGAGAACAGCCGCGTCGAGCTCTTTGGGCCGGTTCCCGTGCGCACGCCCCGCAACACACTCTGAATATCGGTCCGAAATGCCATCAGAACCGGAGCCAGACTGCAGAGAACCACCAGCAGCATGCAAAGCCCCGCGCTGAACAGCAGCACTCGCGCATTCAGTGCGACATGCTGCAGGTGGGGCAACACGATGGGCAGCGCGGCCAGTTGACGGGCAAGAAACTGCAGCAAAAAATACGCGACAGCAACACCGGCAGCACTTCCCATCACCACCAGCACAAAGCTCTCGGTCAACAGCTGACGCGTCACGCGCCAGAACCCCGCGCCGAGCGATGAGCGAATCGCGATTTCCCGCTGGCGCTGCACCGCGCGGCTCAGTAAGAGACTGCCGACATCGGCGCAGGCAATCAGCAGCACCAGGCCCACCGCAGCCAGCACAAAAATAATCGTCGATTCATACTTCGTATCGGCGCGCTCGCTCCACGGCGTCACCGCGATCCGCAGCCCTTCGTTGTCCTTCGGGCTCTCCTGCTCCATTTGCCGCGCAACCACTTCCAAAGCACTGCCCGCCTGCGGCAAAGTGACGCCCGGCTTTAACCGAGCCACCACCTGGAACCACATATTGAAAGTCGGAGTCACCCGAAACGGCGCCCATACGTCGACATTCGACTGAGGGAACGCGAACTCGCGCGGCATGACACCGGCGATGGTGAACACCTCGTCGGAAATGGTCACCGCTCTGCCTACAACGCCCGGGTCGGCCTGAAACCGCTTCCTCCACAGCCGGTCACTAATCACGGCCACTTTCGCCGAGCCCGGTTCGTCATCGGACTCCATCAGCGCCCGCCCAATATGAGCATGAACGCCCAGCAGTGGGAACAAGGCACCGGAAGCGCGCAGTGCGGCGACCTGCTCAGGCTCACCGCTGCCGGTCAGGGTGACGGTATCTCGCAGATACGGGACAGTCTTTTCAAACAAGTCGGTGCGGTCGCGCCAGCGCATGTAGTCTGCCGCCGGTACTCCCGATATCGGACGCTTCGACGCGCTTTCGTCCACCCGCACCAGCCGTTCCGCAGCCTCATACGGAAGTGGCCGCAGCAGCACCGCGTCGACGATGCTGAACACCGCCGTAGTCGCGCCAATCCCCAGAGCAAGAATCAGGATGGCGCTAATGCCGAACAGAGGATTCTGGCGCAGCCACCGCACCGCGTGCTGAAAATCGCGAACCATTGGTTAATCATAATTCCCATTCACGAACCACCGCATCGCCATGTTCGATCGCTCCGGCGCCGCAAACACCGGCTCGGGCGCAGCAGCCGGCGGCGGTGGTGGTGAATCCGATCCGCGCAACGTCCCCGGACCGCTGTAAATTTCGCGGCTGATTCGATACAGCGCTCCCGACTGCAACGCAATATCCCACTCATCCCGAGCCCAGGCATCAGCACGCCACCAGTCGCCCGAAGTGCGCCACGGCCCGGCATACCCCACCACATTCCCCCCAATCCCGCGAGCCGTCGTGATCCGCTGCGGATACCCCAGCGGAGCAACAACATCAGCCGGAATCGGCGGACGAAACAAACGAATCGCCATGGGAGGCGAAACATGCGAGGGCGGCAGCGCCTGCTGCATCCCGCCCGGCCGCGCCACAAATCGATTCACGCGAAACGAGTCAGGCCGGTGCGTGTTCTGCAGTTCCGGCGACCCAACATTCCCTTCCCCGACCACGGCCGCGAGCCGGGCCAGCGTCACTTCCAACTTTTCGGCTTCCGGAGCCACCGGAATGAAGAGCCCTCCCTGCAGGCGGCGCTGCGGGGAGGGTTCGGCAAGGAGGGCAACTACAAGGATGGGGGACTGAGGCGGGTGTGCCGCGAGGTCGTACTGGAGGAGCTTGAGAAGTGATGTGCTGTCCGTCGTCGCGTATGGCAGACGGATGGTGCGCGTGTGCTGCGTCTTGTTTTCCAGACTCAGCACGACGGAAATTTCAGTGGCCGCGAGACCGTTCGATACCAGCCGCCCGCACACTTCGCCCAGCAGACGAGCCAGCAAAAACGCCAGCGGCTCCAGCGAATCGAGTGCGTGCTCCAGTTCGAGCCGCGCCGTAAAATCGATGGTTTCCTTCTCCGGAACCAGCGGCCCCGGAGACTGCCCCCGCGCCAGCATGTGGAGCCGTACGCCTTCCGGTCCCAGCCGCTCGGCCAGACCCGTCTCGGGCAGTCGCGACAGATCGCCGAACGTGTGGATTCCCCACGCCGCCAGCGTGTCGAACAACTCCGGCTCAGGGTCCAGCAGCGCCAGCGGAAGCCTCGCCAGTGCGCGCGCCTCATCGCCCGGCGTCAGCACAGTCAGTCCCGGAATTCCCCTGGCCGCCGCAGTCGCAGCATGCGGATTCGCCGCAATCGCAATGCGTACATCGTCCGATGCGAACCCCGCATCCAGCAGGACGGCGCACATCCGCTCAGCAATCTGCCTCGGCCGCCCCATCAGTTTCCCGAGCCCGCGTATGTCGACCAGCACGCGATCCGCTGCCGGCTGCACCAGCGGGGAGAACGATCCGGCGCACCGCACCAGAGCAGCATGTCGAGCCGCCGGCAGCGCAGGGATATGGATACACGCGTACATTAGACGATTCCCCGTGCGCGCGTCTGGAACGAAGCCTCGCGGGCTCGGACCGGCTTGCGCGGTGTCACGCGGACCCCTGTGCCTCGCAGCACCCGGAATCGGGGATGGCCGCTCGACCAGACCGGCGGAGCTGCCGGAAACTCCAGCGCCAGAACCGCGCAGTTCTTGACGAATGGCTCCTGCTCCACCACCAGAAAGGCGGTCGGCGTGCGCTCGACAGCTCTGCGAAACCTGTACCACCATGTCATCGGTATACGGCGAACCGCGGCTGGTCGGATTTCACTCAAATCCATCACGACCATCCCCCACCCGCCCGCATGGATCAGGAGGTCAGTGGCTTTCAGCGCCTGCTCCACGTTGCGGCATCGAACCCACAGCAGCTTCGACAAATCCGCCCCTGCCGCCTGCGCCGAGACAGGGTCAAACGTGTCGCCGCCGTCGACCAGAGCGCAGAACTCCCCGGCAGCCGTCGCGCGGGCCAGGAACGTGTTCCAGAATGTAGTTTTACCTGAAGTGGCGGGTCCCCAGATCTCGGTCAGCGTCCCGCGAGGCAGTCCTCCCAACGCGTTGTCGAAGGCGCTGATGCCGGTCGGAAGGTACTCGCGCTCAGCCTGTTGGCGAAGTTCGGCTTCGTTGATGAGGAATCGGGACAGGGCTGCGCTGTTCATTTTCGCCTTCTATTCGCCTATTGTACACTGAGTTTTGATCCCCTACGCAGACTTAAAACCGCAGCATGACGCGCTGCGGGAAGAGCTCCGGCAGGCCATCGACCAGGTGCTCGACAGCCGCCAGTTCATCCTTGGGAAGTTCGTGTCCGAGTTCGAAAATGGGTTCGTTTCGTACTCGGGCGCCAGGCATGCGATTGCCGTGAACTCAGGCACCAGCGCGCTGCACCTCGCCCTGCTGGCCGCAGGCGTCGAGCCCGGTGACGAAGTCATCACCGTCCCGTTCACCTTCGCCGCCACCGTCGCCGCCGTGCATTACTGCAGCGCGACGCCCGTGCTGGTCGACATCAACCCGCGCACGTTCAGTCTCGACGTGGCGCAGTTCGAAGCCGCCATCACGCCTCGCACCAAGGCCGTCATGCCGGTCCACCTCTACGGCCAGATCGCAGACGGCATGGAAGAAATCTGCGCGATCGCGAAGCGTCACGGAATCGCCGTCATTGAAGACGCAGCCCAGGCGCATGGCGCCGAGTTCCAGGGCCGCCGCGCAGGCGCCATCGGCGACCTCGGCTGCTTCAGCTTTTATCCGACGAAGAACATGGGAGCCTGCGGCGAAGGCGGCCTGGTCACCACCAATGACGACGCGCTGGCCGAACGCGTCCGCCTGCTCCGCGACTGGGGGCAGGATCGCAAGTATCACCACGCCGTTCGCGGATTCAATTACCGGATGGAGGGCATCCAGGGCGCGGTGCTGTCAGTGAAATTGAAATATGTGGAGCAGTGGACCGAGGCTCGCCGAGCCCTTGCCGCCCGCTACGATGCGCTGCTCGACGGCGTGCCCGGCGTAACCCGGCCGGCCGTGCTTCCCGATTCACGACACGTGTATCACACCTACACGGTGCGGGTCGCCGAGCGCGACCGCGTACAGCAGGAGTTGACCGCCGCAGGAATCGGCACCGCGATCCACTACCCGATCCCGCTCCATCTGCAGCCCGCTTACGCCGACCCGCGCTGGCCGCAAGGCTCGCTGCCCCAGTCCGAGACCGCAGCCAACGAGGTGCTGTCGTTGCCGATTTACGCGGAGATGGACCCGGCAAATGTCGAGGTGGTTAGTCGAGCGCTCGCTGATAGTGTGCGTGGATCCGCTGATCGTCCGTGATCAGCCACGCGAAGCCATTGGCTTTCGCATTGGCGACGATGAGGCGGTCGAACGGATCGCGCGTCCACTTTTCCTGAGTGGCCACCTTCGCAACTTCAGCAAACGACAGGGAACAAACCTGGACCGACATCTCATACCGCAACTTGTGCACAAAATCCGCAGCTCGGTGCGTGAGCCGACCGATTTCGTACAGAAGTTCCAGTTCCACCACAACCATGGGAGAAATCAGAAGTTCGCCATGCTCCATGCAGCGCGTTGCATGGCTACTCAGCCTCCGACCCTTCCCCTCAGCAACTGCTACCGCAATATGCGTATCGAGGTAGACCGCTACTCCTTCCCGATATCCTTCCAGTCCTCTTCCCACTCTTTCTCCATTTCGGCAAGCAGGCGAGCGCTGGTCAGGCTGAGGTCCTCATCGCCGGGTTCCGGGTCGGCCGTCATCTTCATGGGCGTGACCCGATCGAAGATACTTCCTTCCCTCTCCGCCTTCAGCCGGAGTTTCTGGCCCTTGTAGGTAATCGTCACGGCCTCACCGCGAAGCGCAGCTTCCGCGAGCGTGAATAATTCTTTGCGGAATTGAGAGATCGTGACTTCCATGTCTCGATTGTACAACTCGGAACCGCTGCGTTGTACAACTTGTACAACAGTCGAGTTATTCCCGCACCCGCCACACGCGCGTCATCCCGCACGTAAATACGGGCTCGAGTTCCGGGTTTGCCTGCAGGGCGTCCCAGTATTCACGGAACTGCTTCGAGTTCATATCGCCTTCCACCAAACGGTTCTGGAAGACGTACCGGAGTTCGTGACGACGGGCAAACCCGACGGCATCTTTGAACACAGCCGGAATTTCCTCCAGGCGTCCCTCATACCAAAGCGCGGTACGAAACATGGGACGGATCCCGTGCCGTCCTGTTGCCAGCCACAGCACCGGATCGTGATGCGCGGCGAAGGTGGCACTGGCGGGCAGTTCCGTCTGAATCCGTTCATAGCACGCGTTGTTGTCCGCGGTAACGCGCGTCTGCCGACTGTAGTAGTCAGGCAGCACGTCCCACCAGTAGTCGAAGTGCCGCCAGAAGGCCAGCGACAGCATCCCTGCAAATACGACGCCGAAAATGACTGCGGCTGCACGCTGCGTCTTCCATGCGTCGGCGATGGTACGGGCAAAACGCGTTAGTTCGAACACGATGCCGGCAAGAAGCACCGGGAACACCGGGAACACGAGCCGCTCGTTCGGCGGATAGCACCAGGCAATCAGCATCAGGCTCATCAGCAGTCCCGTCAACGCATACGGGATTGCACCGCGATATTGCCGACAGAGCCGCCACACTCCAAACACCGCGAACAGCACCAGACCCATCATTATCGGATGCGAAATCGGTCCCATTCCGGGATCCTGTACCAGCAATTCGGCCACTCCAGACAGCCACTGGTCGTAATTGTTCCAGAGAATCAGATGGTAGTTGGACGGCGTGGCATTCCAGAGCAGGTCTTTGACGTAATCGGAGTAGTAAGCGGTCATGTGGTCGTTTCCGGACGAACGGTACATCCGGGTCCACAAAGACCATGCGGCTGCAAATGGCAGCAACACCGCTGAGACGATAAGCCCCTTCCAGTGCCTCCGGTGCATCCAGACGCCCACCGGAACGGCGACCAGCAATACGAGTCCGGTGGTTCGGGTGAGGAAGGCGCATGCTCCGAGCAACCCGGCCAGCAACCAGCGCTGCCGGTCAACCGCGATCATAGTTGCCGCCAGCAAGGCTGTGAACAGCACCTCGGACATCACCAAAGTGCCGAAGAGAGCCAGATTCCCGTTAAGGGCGAGCAGGGCGACCAGCGTCCACGCTCCGGATACGGGCACCCCCCAGCGGCGGTACAGAACGAACAGAAGCCCACAGAGTAGAGGAACGAAAGACCACGCCAGCAGCGTCAGCCACGGTCGGATGCCTTCAAACCGCGGGTGAGCCTTCCAGACG
The DNA here is from genome assembly GCA_034408745.1 of Bryobacteraceae bacterium. GTDB lineage: Bacteria > Acidobacteriota > Terriglobia > Bryobacterales > Bryobacteraceae > JAWXCM01. The sequence continues at coordinate 15,466 of JAWXCM010000103.1, read as the reverse complement.
AGGGAGATCAGAAGCGGCAGCCCAGGAGGATACTTGGTCTGCGCCGGCTCCTTCGGCATGCTCGAGATCTTTGGCCCGAGCCCGTCGGCGATCGACTTTCCCGCAACGACGTACAGGGCGTCATCGTGAAGAATGCCGAATTGAGGCATATCGCGATGCACCCAGGCATTCCATCCCGAAGGGAGCAGGAGCGCCAGAAACAGAACCGCTGAGCCCAGGCGGCTTATAGCGCGTCTCCCGGGTCTTCCCCGAGCACCACCGAAACCTTCGACGTCTTCCCTGCCCGGAAAATGGTGAGTTCCAGTTTGTCCCCCGGGCGTTTCTTATTCAGCGACCGCGTAATCGCATCGTTGCGATCCACCGGGCGGCCCTCGATCTGCGTGATCAAATCCCCGCCAACACCAAGCTGCACGTTTCCAATCGCCACCAGTTGCCGAGCCCCGCGCAGTCCAGCGGATGCCGCGGCCGAACCAGGAGCGATCTCCTGAATCAGCAACCCGCCGGAAGACGGCAGTTCCAGCGCCTCGGCCAAATCGCCCGCCACATATGCAACGGAAACACCGAGCCGCGGACGGGCCGTGCTGCGTCCCGCCTTATAGTCGTCCACCAGCGTCTTCGCGCGCAGGATGGGCAGAGCGAACCCAATGCCGATATTCCCGCCCGGCCCATAAATCGCGGTGTTAATTCCAATCACATTTCCCTGCGAATCCAGCAGCGGCCCGCCGGAATTCCCCGGATTAATTGCGGCATCGGTCTGGATCATGCCCTCCAGCTCCGTACCCTTTTCATCCTTGATGGTGCGACCCAGTGAGCTGATAATGCCCGTCGTCAGAGTGCCCTCAAGGCCGAACGGATTGCCGATCGCGAGCACCTTCTGCCCCACCTGGATATGCTCCGAATCGCCAAGCGGCAGGTAGGAAAGCTTCTTCTTCGGAGTAATCTGGATCAACCCGAGATCATTGCGGCGGTCGCGCTGCAGGATTTTGGCGTCATACATGTCCTGGTTTTCGAGCGTCACCTGCACCCGACCACCACCCTGCAAAACGTGGCTGTTCGTCAGGATGTGGCCCTGCTCATCAATGATGAACCCGCTGCCGATATCCTTGGCCGGATATACCTCAAGGAACCATGTCCGGCGGTACACCGTGCTGGTGATATTAACCGTCGCCATGCGAGCCTTCTTGTAGATCTCGATGTTGTTCAGCTCATCCGATGCCAGTCCGGCACCACGAGCCGTATCTGGTCCCGACCAGCTGATCTGCTTTCCGCGCACACTATCCAGTGCGCGGTCCAGCAGACCAGTCCTACTGTTCGTCCAGTAAAGAAATCCGCCCACCAGCAGGACGGTTAACAGCAGCGTTCGCATCCTCATCGCGTCAAACTCCGAAGGTCCTCAAAAACTCTACGGGTCTGCTCCAGCGTTTGTTCCTTTGCGCCCGACGAATCGATAATGTAATCGGCATATTTCCGCTTCTCGTCCAGAGGCATCTGACTCCGCAGCCGCGATTCCACCTGTGCCAGCGTGACTCCGCCACGGTGCATGGCACGGGCGATCTGCTGCTCATGAGAACAAACAACCACAATCAAACGGTCGTACCGCTTGTAGCTCCCCGTCTCTATCAGTATCGCCGCTTCCACCACGACAATGGCATGCGGGTCTTCAGCCTCCGCAGCCGCCGCGAACGCATCCTGACGCCGGAAAACCGCCGGGTGTACCAGCGAGTTCAACACCGCCAGCCGCTCCGGATTCTGGAACACCTCGGCCGCCAGCGCGCCGCGGTCCGTGGTGCCGAACTCCGCCATCACCGCGTCGTACGCCTCGCCCCCTGGAGCCAGCACCGTATGTCCCAAATCGTCGGCCCGAATCACCCGGCACCCCAGGTCCGCGAGCGCGTGCAGTACGAACGACTTGCCACAGGCCAGCCCGCCAGTCAGTCCCACGCGCAGCATCGCGTCACCCCGCCTGGTGCGCCTCTGCAGCGGTGATGGTGTTCACCATCAGCATCGCGATCGTCAACGGACCCACCCCGCCCGGAACCGGCGTGTATGCGCCCGCGATTTCCGCCACCTGCACCGGATGCACGTCGCCGATCACCGTGCGCGGCTTCGCATCGCCGAAGATAGCAGCCTGCTCTTCCGCCGAGTTCAGACGATTGATGCCGACGTCGATCACCGTGGCGCCGGGCCTGATGAAGTCCGCAGTCACAAACGCGGGCCGCCCGATGGCCGCGACGAGAATGTCGGCCCGCCGGCACTCGGCCGGAAGGTCCGGCGTCTTCGAGTGGCAGATGGTCACGGTCGCACTCTCATGCAGCAACAACAGCGCCATTGGCTTACCGACAATATCGCTGCGTCCGATCACAACCGCATGCTTGCCCGACATCGGAATCTCATACTTGCGAAGCAGTTCGATCACACCAGCGGGAGTGCACGCACGAGGCCCGGGGATATTCGCGACCAGATTGCCCACGTTGATGGGATGGAAGCCGTCGACGTCTTTATCGGGCCGGATCGCCAGCAGCACGGCCCGCGAATCCACATGCTTCGGAAGTGGCATCTGTACCAGAATCCCGTCGATATCGTCGCGCCGGTTCAGGCCGTCAATAATGGCGAGCAGTTCCGCTGTCGTGACGGTCGACGGAGGCGTGATCTTCTCACTGAACAGCGCCATTTCGACGCAAGCCTTCTCTTTGTTCCGAACGTAAATCTCTGAAGCCGGATCGTTGCCAACCAGCACAACGGCAAGCCCCGCGGGTCGCGACAGTGCCGCGGCGCGGGGCTTCCAGTCCTGCATGATTTGATCACGAACCCACTTGCCATCAAGGATGCGACTCATCTGGTCGCAGAATAGCAAACCGGGCTTACTTTGCCAGAGCCTGCTCCACAGCACTGGTAAGTTCGGCCGCATCCGGAGCCACTTTGGATTCAAAGCGCTGCACGATCTTGCCGTCCTTGCCCACCAGGAACTTGGTGAAGTTCCACTTCACGTCGCCGCCAGTCTCTGATGTGAGATACCCGTAAAGCGGAACCATGTCGCCGCCTTTCACAGATACCTTGCTCATCATCGGGAAAGACACGTTGTACTTGCGCTCGCAGAACGTCTTGATCTCTTCATTGGTGCCGGGTTCCTGACCGCCGAAGTTGTTGGCCGGGACGCCGACAATCACCAGTCCCTTGTCTTTGTACTTCTGATAGAGCGACTGGAGTCCGGTGTACTGCGGCGTATAGCCGCACTGTGAAGCCACGTTGACCAGGAGCATCACTTTGCCCTTGTACTTCGAGAGCGAAGCGGGCTGGCCATCGATTGTGTTGAGAGAGAATTCGTGAACGTTGTTGGCTGCAAACATAGCGGTAGCCGCGAACAGGGAGGAGATAAGGAGTCGTCGGAGCATCTCAGGACGGTGAGATGCTCCTCAGACCGGTTCGGGTTCAGAAACTAAAGCGGAGGCCGAGCTGAATGAGCCGTTGATCCGCCGCACCCGTCCACGCCTGTGACGGTTGGGTCGTGATCGCGCCCGCGGCATCAACTGCGGCGGTCGAGTTGATCCCGGTCACATTAGTGCGATTCAGGATGTTCGTCGATTCCGCAATGAACTCAGCGCGCATCCGCTCGCCGATCGGAAAGACTCGCGAGTAGCGTGCGTTCAGCTCAAACCAGGACGGAGCGCGAAGGCTGTTCCTGCCCACGTTCAGCGGCCGCTGGAAAGTGGCCGCTGTCGACGCGTCGCCATTCAGAATACGGTTGCTGCCAACGTTGAACACCTCGCCGCTCTGCGCTGTGGCGAAGAGAGACAGTTTGTTGTTGTTCAACAGGTAGGAGCCCATACCCGACCCAGCTCTGTACGTCGGGTTCCAGACGAAATGGCCGCTAAATGCATGTCGGCGGTCGACCAGCGACGGCCCCCAGTCGCGAGCCCGGTTGGTCGGGTCGGAAAGCAGGAAAGCACCCGAATCGATATTGTTCTGCTCGGGAGCGTCGTCCTCCGCCTTCGACAGCGTATAAGTTCCGAACATTTCCCACCCACGCGAGAAGCGCTTCCGCAGCGTGGCGTTCATGCCGTGATACTTCGACTGTCCAACGCTTTCGCCACTAACAATGTTGCCGAAGCCGTTGTAATAGCGCTGCGTGCCGAAGATCGGACGGCCGTCACCCAGCCGGGCCGCAGTCGGCACAACGTTGATGTTCCGGAACACAGGCAACCGGTTGCCGCGCGTATACAGGTAGCTGACGTCCAGCCCAATATCATCGGTGATCTCGCGGCTGAACGTGACGTTCGCATTGCCGGAATAAAGACTGGCGAAATCGGGACTCACAGTCGTAATGTCCTGCAGCGTGGGAGTAAATCCGGTCGGGATTCCCGAAAACACGTTTGGAAATGACGGTGCGATTGCCTGAGCCGGCGCAACGCTGATGTTAAAGATCTGTGGAAGGCCATTGTTCAACAGCGCCTTGCGATAAAGGTCGGTCTGGAACGGATCGTAGAAGATGCCGCCACTTCCACGGATCACCGACTTGCGGAACTTATAAGCGACACCCACGCGAGGCGCAATGTTGTTCTTGTCCGTCCGGAACTTGCGCGAGAACTCGAAAGGAGCGCCCGTGTTGGCGTCAGGCGGCTGGTAAATGTCGTACCGAACGCCATAGATCACCGTGAGGTTCGCCCGAGGCTTCCAGGAATCCTGCGCGAAGAAGTTCCAGAACGTCGAGTTGTACTTCAACGAAGGTTCCCCCACCGACTGCACAAAGCTGGTATACCCCCGCGGCGCTGTTCCCGCTTTGGCCGCCAGATAAGCGGCGATGCTGGGGAACGTGTAATTGGCGCTGGTCTGGGCAACCTGCGTGTCTCGAATAAAGCGCGATCCGAAGCCAACCTTCAACGTGTGCTTTCCGAGATTATAGGTGAAATTGTCAGTAATCTCCGGGGTCATTTCCTCGTAAACAAACCCGGCATCCAGCGAATTACCGAAATTTGCGACGCCCGGAATCGTAATCGCCGGACCGGTACCCGTGGCCGAGAACCGCTGCTGCTGTTGCGACCGGATTGGCGTCTGGAATCGAAGCTCATTAACCATGTTGGGCGACAGAATGCTGACAAGCTGCGCCGCGCCGCCGTGCGAACGGTCGACGAAGTTGTAGCTGCGGTCGACCAGGAAGAGTCCACCTATGGTGGCGTTATTGTACGGAGAATCGTTCTGGTGCCCGTTGTATCGCAGCGCGATACGGTTCTTCTGCCCCAGTTGAACGTCCACCTTACCCAGGAAGAACTTGACATTCTGGCTAAATGGGATCGCATCGGCGAAGTTCGCCGGAAGGCCAAGTTGTGCGACGGTGGCAGCCGGAACAGTAACCGGAGCAGGCAAATCCCGCTTTACTTTTTCGTACGATCCAAACCAAAACACGCGGTCCTTCACCAGCCGGCCGCCCGCTGTGCCATACCAGGCATCCACGTTCACTTCCGGCGTCGGACGATTAAAGGCAAGCAGCGCAGGACGTGCACTCATCGGCGTGCGTCGAAAGAAATACGCCGCATCGCCATGCAGATCATTGGTGCCTGAGCGTGTGACCGTATTAAATACCATACCGACCGTATTGCCGAATTCCGGAGCAAATCCGTTGTTAACGCTCTGCACTTCCTGAACCCAGGTCTGCGAAATCGGCATCAGGCGGATGCCCGCGCGATCACTCTGCACGTTGTTACTGCCGTCGAGCTGATAGTTGATTCGTCCTGCAAAACCATTCGCGTTCAGCTTGCGAGGCACTCCGAACTCCGTATTGCCGCGCCCGCTGACGTTGGGCTGCTGCAGAATGAAATTGAACGGATTGCGCGACACCAGCGGCAAATTCTGCACCGCATTGGCCGACAAGGTGCCGTACTGATCGGTACGGCCCGAATCCACAATCGGAGCAGCGGCCGATACCACAATTTCCGTAGCCGTGCCCTTCACCTGCAGCGGCACATCAATCGTCGCCGACGAGCCGGCGTTAATCTCAATGCCCGTCTGCTTGTAAGGTGCGAATCCACTGGCATCCACAGTAAGTGAATAAGTGCCGAGCGGCAGAAGGGTAAGCCGGAACAGCCCCGACCCAATGGTCGACGCGTCCTGAGAATAACCTGTCTGGAGATTAGTTGCTTTGACTTTGGCGTCGGCGACAGGAGCCCCACTGGCATCAGTCACCGTGCCGGTGATTTGTCCGTTGATGGCCGAAGCCTGGCCGAATGCAAGTGCCGAAAACGTTGCCGCAACAAGCAGCAATCGCGAGAGAAAACCCATATTGCTGAGATGGTAACGCAACCTCCGTCGACTCAGCTTTTCGCCGGACTGTAAACATCTGCATAACTTTAACCTTCTTTTTGCGTATAGACCGTCATGAGCCAGCTACTCGCCGACGCGCGCCATGGACTGCGCATGATGTTGCGAACACCCGCGGTGACCGTCACGGCGATTCTCGCCCTCGCTGGTCTGGGAAGACTCCAGCCACGTCGGATTCCCACGCAACACGCCCGCCCCCGCAAACTGGGTTGACTGGAAGACGCAGAACAGCGTGTTCACCGATATCGCGGCGACTCGCGGCGGTTCCGTCAACCTCACCGGCGATGGTCCACCCGAGCGCCTCATCGGCCGTCGCGTCACGGCGAGCTTCTGGGGAGTCCTCGGCACAAAGCCTCATCTGGGCCGCACATTCACAGAGCAGGAAGACAAAGGCAGCGCGCGTGTGGCAGTTATTGGCTACGGGCTCTGGCAGAGGCGGTTCGGCGGCGATCCCGTCCATCATCGGCCGCAAAGTGCTCCTGAGTGACGAACCATACGAGGTGGTAGGTGTGATGCCGCCGCGCTTCAGCTTTCCCACCCGCCGCACCGAAATCTGGCTGCCGGTGTCATTCACCCCACAGGAGCTGGCGCGCCGCGGATCGCACTTTCTGATGTGCGTAGCTCGCATGAAGCCTGGCGTCAACGCGCAACAGGCACAGTCGGAGATGAGCATTATCGCGAAACGCCTGGCCGACCGCTACCCGGAGAATCGCAACCTGGGTGCGGTAGTAGTGCCATTCCGCGATCAGTACGCCGGCGAGTCGAAGACCGGCCTCATCGTGCTGTTCGCCTCCTCCGGCTTCGTCCTGCTGATCGCGTGCGCCAATGTAGCCAACCTGCTCCTCGCGCGAGCTTCCGCGCGTCAGCGCGAGATCGCCGTACGGTCGGCGCTGGGTGCGAATCGCTCCACCATCGTGCGCCAGTTACTCACAGAAAGCCTGATGCTGGCAGGCTTCGGCGCACTGCTCGGCATCGCACTGGCAAGGCTGTCCATGATCCTGCTTGAGAAACTGGTCCCCTCCACCCTCGCCGCCGGGTCACTGCAGATCGATTGGAAAATGCTCGGCTTCACCATGCTGGTCACCACCCTGACCGGCGTTCTGTTCGGCGTGTTCCCGGCCATTGCAGCCGGTCGTGTCGACCTCCAGCATTCGCTTCGTCAGGGCGGCCGAACGCAGGCCGGTGGTTCCGGCGGATGGCTGCGTGAAGTGCTCGTGATATCGCAGACCGCACTCGCGGTCGCGCTGCTCGCCGGAGCCGGGCTGATGATTCAGACCCTGAAGAACCTGCAGAACACTGACCTCGGCGTTCGCACAGACCACATCCTCACGATGTCCACTGAGGTGCCTCGAAGCCGTTACGGGACGCATGCGAAGCAGAAAGCGTTCTTCGAATCCGTGGTGGAGAACGTGCGCAATTTGCCCGGCCTCACCAACGTTGGCTACACGTCCGACCTGCCCCTCACAGCGTCAGGCAACACCAGCGGCTATATCCTCGAGGGCCAGGCTCGCGAAGCGGCTCGTGAGCAGGATGCGCTGTTCCGCGTCGTCACCTCGGATTTCCTTCAGACCATGGACGCCGGGGTGCGCGAAGGCCGCCTGTTTACTACCTCCGATACCGCGGGCGGCGAGCGCGTCGTCCTGATCAACGAAACCCTCGCCAACCGGCACTTCGGAAATACCAGCGCCGTTGGCAAACGGCTGTCCATCAGTGGAGACGGCCTCCGGTGGGTTCGAATTGCAGGCGTCGTCAGGGAGATACGCGAGCGGGGAATCACTATCGCCACCAAGCCCGCGGTCTACATGCCGCTGGCGCAGTCGGAAGGGTTCTGGCCCGTCCCTGGTGACATCGCCGTGCGCACGGCAGGCGACCCGTCGACGCTGGTCCGAGCCATCCAGGAAGCCATCTGGGCTGTCGATCGGTCCCAGCCCATCTCCGACGTAAAGACAATGACGGCCGTCGACGACGATCAACTGCAGCGAGAAGAACAGCAGACAGGCCTCTTTACAGCATTCGCCGCCGTTGCACTGGTGCTCGCCGCGACGGGCATTTACGGCGTCATTTCCTACTCGGTCTCGCTGCAACGGCGTGAAATTGGTGTCCGGATGGCGCTTGGAGCGACTCCCGTGGAAGTACTCAAAATGGTTCTTCGGCGTGGACTGGGTCTGGTTGGCGCGGGCGTCGTGGTGGGAGTGGTGCTGGCTTTGGCGGGTGCCCGGTTACTGCAGTCGATGCTGCAAGGTGTGCAGCCCAATGATCCGCTCACGCTGGCGGGCGCGGCCGCGCTGCTGGCCGTGACAGCCATGGCAGCCTGCGCCGCACCCGCACGCTCGGCTTCACGCGTGGACCCGATGGTCGTGCTCCGCGAGGAGTGAGCCGCCAGTAGTGAACCGCTATTTTGACCAGGGCGGCACGATGCCGTTCATGCGGGCATAGGCGATGGCCTGTCCCATGTGCTCGGCGAGATGCGTGTCGACATAGATGAGGATGCCCCTCCGGGTGGTAGTTTTGCCGAAGAACTCTGCGTCCGTGCCCAGTGATCCGGCGCGAAGCGGGAGAATCGCCTTCCGCGCTTCGGCGAAATTTGCTTCCAGCATCGCCACAATCTTTTCCTTCGTCTGCGGTTCTTTCTCGGCCGCCATCTGCGCGGTGACCCGCTTGTCGAGCGCTGACGCTTCAGGCTGATCCATAGCAATGTCGAGCATCAGCTTCAGCCCCATAGCGATATGGGTGAACACCTCGCCAGTCGAGCGCACACCCGGGGCCGGACGCCAGCCATACTTATCCGCCGGAATCGCCTTCGCCAGACCGATAATCTTGTCCCGATATTCATCCATCGGAGCCAGAATCTCGGCCGCAGGTACAAGCTCCGGCATATCCGTCACACCCAGCAGGTCGACGTCGAAAATGAGCTCGGCTTTACCGGGAATGGCCGCATTTCCTTTTTCCCCATACGCCATTTGATAGGGGATGAACAGCCGCCGTTTTCCGCCGACCCTCATGCCCTCGAAGCCCATTTCCCAGCCCGCGATCACCTGGCGCCTTCCCTGCACAAAATCGAAAGGCTCGCTACGGTCTACCGACGAATCGAACTTCTTGCCGTCGCGGAGCCAGCCGGTGTAGTGAACTTTGTATTTCTGGCCGGGTTTGGCCGTATCGCCTGTTCCCACACGGAGGTCGATATAGCGAAACGAAGCCATTTCGACGACGGTACCTTCGGCTTTGGGAATGGATGGAGGGAGATCTGGCGTGAAGCTCTGAAAGAGCAGCAGGAGGAGGGGAATCACACCGCAAATGATAGCAGCAGGGCCCCCGGGTTGAACCGGGAGCCCCGTCGCTGGTTACAGAAGGAACTACTTGACTTCGACGGAGGCGCCGGCGTCGACGAACTTCTTCTTGATCGTCTCGGCTTCTTCCTTGTTGATGCCTTCTTTGATGGTCTTGGGCGCGCCGTCCACCAGGTCCTTGGCTTCTTTCAGGCCGAGACTGGTAACTTCGCGAACCACCTTGATGACGTTGATTTTGTTTGCACCGGCGCCGGTGAGAACAACCGCGAACTCGGTCTTCTCTTCAACGACAGGAGCTGCAGCAGCAGCGCCACCGGCGGCGGGAGCCGCAGCCACAGCGGCGGCAGCAGCCGACACGCCGAAGGCCTCTTCAATTCCCTTAACAAGCTGAGCCGCTTCGAGCAGCGTCAGCGACTTGATCTGGTCCAGAATCGCGTTAACGTCCGCCATTTTGTCCTAACTCCTCAAAAATTTGAAATCTGTTGTCGCGCGCGAGCGCTACGTTTTCACCAGCCCGCGACGGTGATTCGCATCACCGCGCAACGGAAACCTACCCCTGCGGGAACTTTTCTTCCTTGATTGCCTCGTTCAGAGCCACCGCCATGTTGCGGGCGACTCCGTTCAGCGATACCGCCAGCCGCTGAGCGGACGAGTTGATCAGGAACATGACCTTCGCGATCAGCCCTTCCTTCGAAGGCATCGTCGCCAGATCATTAATGCTCTTGATATCGATCGCACGGCCTTCGACATACCCGGCCTTGAATGAAAATGCCGGATTCGTTTTGCCGTGGGCAATCAGTGCTTTGACGAGAGCCACGGGGTCGGACGTGGTGAAGGCCATCGCAGACATGCCCTTGAGGTTGCCGAGAAGCTCACTCACAGGCATGTTTTCCGACGCCTTGTCGGCAACGTTGTTCTTGACAACCTGATAGTCGCCACCAGCGCCGCGAACCGTCTTGCGCAGCTCGAAATCCTGCTGCACCGTCATCTTCTCGTAGCCAGTGACGAAGATCGAGGGAGACTTCTCCAGTTCGGCCCGGAGCGCCTCGAAATCTTTCTTCTTCTGTTCTCTGCTCTTCATCTGATTACGCCGCTCCCTTGACCGCGTTCAGCGCTGTCACGTCGAGCAGGACACCCGGGCCCATCGTCGAGCACAGCGTTGCACTCTTGACGTACTTGCCCTTGGCAGCCGACGGCTTGGCACGAACCACCGCCATAATCAGGACATTTGCGTTTTCCAGCAGCTTGTCCTGCGCAAAACTCACCTTGCCGACCGGAGCATGAATCACACCGGTTTTATCGACACGGAATTCGACCTTACCAGCTTTAGTTTCGTTCACCGCCGTTGTGATGTCGGTAGTGACCGTGCCGGTCTTGGGGTTGGGCATCAAACCGCGCGGGCCGAGAATTTTACCGAGGCGGCCCACCGAACGCATCATGTCCGGCGTGGCAATCACGGCATCATAGTCGGTCCAGCCTTCAGTCTGGATGCGGGCTACCATTTCCTCGCCGCCGAAGAAATCAGCGCCAGCCGCTTCGGCTTCACGCAGTTTCTCACCGGATGCGATGACCAGAACCCGCTTGTTTCGGCCGAGACCATTCGGCAGAACCACCGTGCCGCGAACCATCTGGTCCGCATGCTTGGGGTCGACACCAAGGCGCATATGCACCTCTACAGTCTCGTCGAACTTCGCGAATTTGATCTTCTGAACGAGGGTTACGGCCTCTTCGAGTGCGTAGGGACGGGCTTCCACCTGCGCAGCCGCAGCCGCGAACTTCTTTCCTGATTTTTGACTCATGTAGAAACCTCTACTGGTCCAAACGGCTTCAGGCAGGATCCGAAGATCCAAAACCCTCCACCTCCCAATTTGACGTGAGCTGCCCGGGATCCGGCTTGAACAACACCAACCGAACGAGCGAGCAGTTCAGAACCGCAGAACTCCGATTGTATCTTACCGTGTTGCAAATGTGCAACTTCGGCCAAAGCGACCCGTGTTGTTGACAAATGAGCTGATGCGGGCCATTCGTAGTGAGGCGGAAAGTGTGCAGCAGCGCCTCATGTACAACTGGCGCGTGGATAACGACGTGAAACAAGCCTGGCTGGAGTTGAACATCCCAACTCCACCGCCGCCTCCACCACCAGATGCTCCGCCAGATGCTCCGCCACCGCAGCGTTAGTTCAGCAGAGCGGTGGCTTTCTCGATGGTTTCCCGATAGGCTCGGACTGCGTCGGCCACCAGAGCCACGCCAGCCTGCGGGTCCTTTGTGTCGCGAATGGTGGGCAGGGGTTTGGCGCTGTACCCGGTGTAGAGGCCAGGCGCCATGAGCTGGTGTTTGTACCATGGGCGGCCCGGGATACCGGGTCCCTTCAGCAACGCCTGCTCCGATGCGCGAAGGATGGCGTTCACGGCGCGGCGCTTCTCCGGGGCCGCGCTTACCGCCTTCGCGTAGGCCGACTCGAAGCGCTCCGAGGCCGCTTTCAGAGCGTCGACCTCGGCTTTCAATCCAGTGGCATCCACCTTCGGCAGATCTTTCATCCACTCCTCAATCGACCTCGCCGCGGCTCCAAATTCAAATGGCAGCACTTCCGCACTGGCCATGCGCATGAGCGCTGTCGACATCACCTGCGTCAGAGCCTGCCCATGAGTAAAATCGCCGTCCGAAAATTTGGTGTACCAGTCAAAAGAATCGTACGCGGAATGATAAATGCCGCCCATGCTCTCGCCGCCGAAGCCGGCATTAATCGACGCGATACCGAGATGGTGGATGAACACCACGTAGTCGCTTCCCGCACCCAGGGGTGACATCTTGAAGGGGACGGGCTTGTCCTCGCGCTTTGGCCGGTGGCTGAGGACGGAGACGTCCTGGCCAGGCTGCTTCACGTCGCGCATTACTTCGGCGAAGAACTTCTCCAGCCCCGGAGAGCCTCCCGCACCAAGGTAGCCTTTGCTGTTGGTGTCGGAATTGAAGTACGCGACGGCTTTCCGCTGCAGCTCGGCGGCATGCTTCTCAGCCCATTCCGTACTGCCGAGCAGGCCGAACTCCTCGCCGTCCCACAGAATCAGCTTGATGGTGCGGCGAGGCTGCCAGCCCTGCTTCTTCAGTTCCGCAAGCGCGCGGGCTGACTCCAGCACCGCGATCGCTCCGCTGACGGGATCGAGGGCGCCATTATTCCAGGCGTCGTGATGGTTGCCGTAGATCACCCATTCGTCGGGCGACTCGGCGCCCGGGATAGTCGCGATCACGTTATACAGAGGCTTCGAGGTCCAGTCGAAATCCACCTTCAGGTGCGCCTTCGACGGGCCCGGTCCAATGTGATACGTGATGGGCAGAGCGCCTCGCCACGCCTCCGGGGCGACAGGTCCGCCGAGGTGCTCCAGCAGCGGCTGCGCGTCGCCGTAAGAAATCGGTAACACAGGAATCTTCATCAGCGATTCCGCGTCTTTGCGGTCGAGCTTCTTTGCGCCCTTCTCGCTTCCCCAGCCCGGCGACAGTGGGTCACCAGGATAGAGCGGCATGTCGACCACGCTCCCGCGCTGCACGCCCTGAGGCGGCCGGTACGGACCCTTTGGATAGATGTCGCCCTGGTAGTAGCCGTCCTCTTTGGGGTCGGAGTAGATCAAACAGCCGACCGCTCCGTTTTCCTGGGCAACTTTGGCCTTCGTGCCGCGCCAGCTCTTGCCGTAACGCGCCAGCGCAATTTTGCCCTTCGGGTCGATGCCGAGCTTCTTCAGCTCCGCGTAATCCTCCGGGACGCCGTAGTTGACGTAGATCACCTGCGCCGTAACGTCGCCACTGGCTGAGTAGGAGTTGAACGTTGGGATCTGCTTCGGGTCGCGCGAGGCCTTGTCTTCTTTGAGCAGCGGCTCCTGCAGTTTGGCCTTGTAACGGACCGGCTCGATTAGCTCCAGCGCGCGCGTGGTGGGGTACGGCATCAGCGCCTCGGCCTCTTCGATCTGCGCGTCGAGGCCCCAGCTTTTCAGCAGCCCTAGCGCGTATTCAGCCACAGCCTTCGACTGCGGTGAGCCGGCGATGTGCGTATCGCGAGTCATGCGCTCCATGTAGCCACGCAGCTTCACGGGGTCGGGGATGGCCCGGGCTTTTTCTTCGAGGGCTCGCTGCGACACAGCGGCCTCGGGCGAAAAGCCTCTGATGGGCGAATCGGAGGGCGCCGGCATGGCGGCGGTCCACGCTACCAGGAGCGCGAGGGTTCGTTTCATGTATTCAGTTCCGGGCTGCCGCTGTTGTCTGAGTTGCCGGAGAGGTACGGAGGAAAGCGAGAAAGTCGGGGGCTTTCCGTGTGAGATTCGCGAACGTTGCGACCACCTTCCGGTCTGTATCGAAGATAGCGTAGAAGGGAATCGAGACTGTCTGGAACTGCGTTTCCTGCAGCTTCTGATTGGCTTCGCTGGTGTCGTCGGTACCGTCGGTATAGAGTTCCACCAGCACGAAGTTGCTGAGCGCGGCGGCGATTTCCGGTCGAGGGAACATGTTCGCCTTCATCCAGTGGCAGTTGGTGCAGGCGTAGCCGGTGAAGGCCACCAGCACCTGCTTATTCTCGGCTTTGGCTTTGGCGATGGCGCCGTCAAGGTCGTTCTTCATCCAGGCCACGGTGCCCCTTCCCTCCCCGCCACCGGCAATGCCGGCGCGCTCGGTTGCGAGGGGAACCCATGAATCGATCTCACCCAGCGGGGCTCCAAACATGCCCGGCAGCAGGCTGATGGCGAAGATCAGGAAGGCGGCGCCAGCGAGCGTTCGCGAGACGGTCAGCGTCTCATCCGACTTGACGCCCTCCATCTTCAGGAAGCCGAGAAGGTACAGGCCGGGCAGTGCGAAGAGCACCACCCACGCCGCCAGGAAACGGTCCCGGGTGAGGATGTTCCACTGCATCACCTGGTCGGCGGAACTGAGGTACTTCAGGGCTGCGGCGAGGATGATAAATCCCAGAACCACTTTGACCCGCGCCAGCCAGCCGCCGCTTCTGGGCAGGGCCTTCAAATACGACGGGAACATCGCGAGCACGAAGAACGGGGACGCCAGACCGGTGGCGAAAGACATCATGCCGAGGGCGGGCTCGATGCCACCGCGTGTCGCCGAGCCGGCGAGCAAGGTGCCGACAAACGGACCGACACAGGCAAACGACGTGAGTGCGAATGTCAGCCCCATCAGCAGAGTGCCGAAGATGCCGCCCTGCTGGCTCGCCTGGTCCAGTTTGGTAAGCATGCTGGATGGCAGTGTGATCTCATAAGCGCCCAGCAGGCTGAGGCCGAATCCGATGAATACGACCGTGATGAACGCGTTGACCCAGACGTTGGCGCCGAGCTGCACGACACCGAACGGACCGACAATCGCGGTGACGGCGAGGCCCATGCCCGTGAACAGCACGATGATTCCGAGACAGAACAGGCCGGCCTGCTTCATGGTCTCGGCGCGGGTGACGCCGGGCCGGTTGAGGAAGAAGCTGAGGGTGATCGGGATCATCGGGAAGACGCACGGCGTGACGACGGAGGCCAGTCCGAAACCGAAGGCGATGAGCAGGAAGGCGGCCAGGCCCTCTGACTGCTGACTCGCGGGCGCCGGGGTGCCCGCGGGAGCACCGGGCTTCGACGCGCCGGGTGGCGGGAACTCGGTGAAACCTGCCGGTGCTGCGAACGCGGCCGGTTTCGCAGCCGAAGTGTCGATGGCCAGCGGCGCCGTCAGCGTGACTTTCTTAGGCAGGCACTCTTTGTCGGTGCAGGCCTGGTATCGGACCAGAACGGAGAGCTCGGTCGCACCCGCTGGAGCGTCTTTGGCCAACTCGACTGCACTGTGAACTGTCAGGTCGCCTTCAAATGCCTCGACATTTTGTTTGAAGTTCTCATCGAACT
>JAWXCM010000102.1:0-23266 GCA_034408745.1 Bryobacteraceae bacterium | reverse complement strand
GCGGCGGACCTCCACTGAGCTTCCATTTGGCATAGGCGAAGATCTCGGGAGGCTTCGCGCCATCCGGGTGACTGTGCTTCATGCGGACCTGCAGGCTGACGCGGCGTCGCGAAGAAGTTCGCCAACACCAGCGGACTCACGTTCGAAACGCTCGACGACTCCGCCCGCAAGGCCCACGGGCTCTCGCGTTACCGCAATTCCGGGTTCGGCCAGATGCAGCCGTTTGTTAATGCGACCGGCATACCTTCCGTCTTCTGGGTGGAAGCGAGCAATGCCGGTGATGACAGAAAACATACGAACGACGGCCGGAACGCCACCCCCGCTCCACGCCGCGCAACGCGCGACAGGCGTGATGACGGAAAATAGCGGGGTGGCCCCCAAATCTCTGCCCGACCTGGAGCGGTTGTACGTCGCTCACCACGACAAAGTGTTCCGGGCGGCTTACCGTATCGCCGGGAATCCGTCGGATGCGGAGGACGTTGTGCAAACCGTCTTCCTTCGTTTGCTCCGGAATGAACACTCCTTCGAGTCGGTGGACGACGCAGGCAACTACCTGTATCGCGCCGGGGTGAACGCGGCGCTCGACCTGGTTCGTTCCCGCAAGGCCAACCCCGCGGCGCCCCTCGAAGAGCAAGCCCCGCCCGATCCGGGCTGGAAACCCGACCGGGATCACCATTCACCGGAGCTCCGCGAACGTATGCGCGTTGCCGTTTCCAAACTGCATGACACAGCGGCGGAGATGTTTGTTCTCCGCTATTTTGAGGGCTACGACAACGCGGAAGTCGCCAGAATCTGCAACACCAGCGAAGGCACTGTCGCCGTCACCTTACACCGCACCCGCGCCCGCCTGCAGAAAGAACTTGGAGGTATCCGATGAACCGCACGGACGAGAACAACAACAACAATGAAATGCCGGAAACCGTGCTCGACGCGCTGCTCGACGAAGTACGGGTCGGCGAACCGGATGCTCAGGTTGTGGCAGAAGCCAGGGCTCGTGGATGGGCCCGGCTTCAGGCCGCCACTGCCACTGGTCCGGAATCCATCGAGAATTGTGCCGGATTTCAGGCGCTTCTTCCTGAATACCGGAACAATTCACTGACGCCTTCCCGTCGCATGCTGGTAGAGGATCATCTCCACGAGTGTGTTGCATGCCGCCGTGCATTGCACGCAAGCGCCGCACCGAAGGTGGTCGCCATGCCGCCGTCCACGCCGACGAAGAAGCCGGCCCCGTTCTGGATGCCCTCGAAATGGGCCGTAGCCGCAATGCTGATGCTGGCTTTCGGAGTCGGCTCATGGCGTTTTTGGGAACGGTTCGGACCGGCCCCCACCGGCAGCCGGGCCCGCGTGTTGAGTGCTTCAGGCGGCGTGTACCAGCTGCAGGGCAACTCGCTGCTACCCGTGGCCGCGGGCGCCGAACTGGGTGAAGGCGTCGTGCTGCGAACGGCTGGCGGCGGATACGCCAGCGTGCAACTGATTGACGGGTCCTCTGTCGAGGTGGGCGAGCGCGCCGAGTTGTCGGTCGCCGCTACACGTCGCGACACCACGGTAAGTCTCGGCCGAGGCCAGATTATCGTGCAGGCTGCAAAGCGCAGCAGCGGTCATTTATACATCGCTTCCGGCGATTCACGTGTCTCGGTCACCGGAACTGTGTTCTCCGTCAACCGCGGCGTCGCGGGTTCCCGCGTGTCCGTGGTCGAAGGTGAAGTCCATGTGGAGCACGGCGCCGCGAACGACGTGCTCCACGCCGGCGATCAGGTGAGCACGCATCCGAGCATTGCCCGCACGTCCGTGCCAGACGACATCGCGTGGAGCAAGAACTTCGATCAGTACATCGCGCTGATGAAGCAATTCGCGCAGATTAAGAACAAGCTGTCAGACGTGCATATGCCCGGTCTGCGCTACAGCAGCCGGCTGATCGATTCGGTTCCCGAAGGCACCATGATCTACGTGAGCCTTCCCAACCTGAGCGGTGCGATTCGCGACTTGCAACGCATTGTCAGCGATCAGGCGAAGCAGAGCCCGCCTCTGGCGGCATGGCTCGAAAAGCAGATCCCACAGTTTGAGAAGATCACGACGCAGCTGAGCCATCTTGGCGATTACATCGGCGACGAGATCCTGCTGGCAGCGCAACCTGGCAAGAATTTCTCCGGTGTGATCATTGCCGAAGCCAACCGGCCCGGGCTAAAGGAGTACATCGAGGGCGAACTGGCAAAGGCGGGCGCTGACCCCAAAGCCATGAGTAAAGCAAGCATCGTCTACGCGGGTAACAAGGTCATTATCGGCGAGCCGGGCCCGCTGATGGAAGCCGCCCAGCATGGCGCGAGTGCGTTCGGACAGAGCTCATTCGGACAGACGATTTCTTCGGTATATCGGCGCGGTGCCGGCCTTTTCGTGGCCGTCGACCTGGAGAGCATGGCGCGCGGCGAGACACGCCCGCCGAAGTTTGCCGGTATCGAAAAGATCCGGCATTTCATCGCCGAGCAGAAGGAAGTCAACGGGAAGACCGAGTACTCCGCGGTCGTCTCCTTTGCAGGACAGCGGGAAGGCATCGCCTCCTGGCTGGCCGCTCCGGGTTCGATGGGCAGCCTCGAATTTGTATCCCCCGGCGCGCAGTTCGCGGCGGCGTTCGTAGTGAAGCAGCCGGCGCAGATGTTGCAGGATGTGATTGCGATGGCGGACGGCAAAAAGTTCGATACGGCCGAGTTCGAGCAGATGTTCGGCGTGACAATCGAGCAACTGGCAGGCTACCTGGGCGGTGAGATCACCTTCGCCATCGACGGTCCGCTGGTGCCGGTACCCTCCTGGAAGTTAATCGGCGACGTCCGCGATGCGGCCGGGCTTCAGGCAGCGATCCAGAAAATCGTTACTGTGGCCAGTGAGAAGATGGTCCAGCAGAATCAGCCCGCAGTGGCGCTGAAGCAGGAGACAGTCAACGGAAGAACGTACTACTCCATGAAGTCGCCTTTCAACAAGGTGCCGATGGAGATTCATTACACCTATGTGGATGGCTATCTGGTGGCGGGATCCAGCCGGACGCTGCTGGAACGGGCACTGCGCGACCGCGCTTCCGGTATCAGCCTGGCGCGCTCGCAGGAATTCAGCAAACTGCTGCCTCGCGAGAGCCGCGCATCGTTCTCTGGCATGATTTATCAGAATGCGGGCGACCTGATCCGCATGGTTGGTGAAGCGGCAAGTTCCTCCGTGAAGATGACCCCGGAACAACAGAAGCAGGCGGAAGAACTGACCGCCAGCATGAGCGCAACCGTGATCTGCCTGTACGGAGAAGCGGACCGAATCGAGCTGGCCAGCCAGCTGGAACCGGCGAATCTGCTAATGAAAGGATTTGCGACACAATTTTTCGGAAATGCCGGAAAGTTAACCGGGCAGAAGGAACTTCCGAAAGAGTTGCATCGTATCCGTAACTAACCATGGCGCCCGTAATCGAACTGGACAATCTGGAGGTGCGGCTTGGAAACCGCACCATCCTGAATGCGCTGAACGGCTCGCTCAAAGGGCGAGCCATCGGCCTTTTAGGCCCCAACGGCGCCGGCAAGTCGACGCTGATCAATACGCTGCTGGGCTTCCATCCACCAACCTCCGGAACCGCACGCATTTTTGGGCAGGACATTCGTACGCACGGCCGGGAGCTTCGTCGGCTCATCGGCTACATGCCTGAAAGCGATTCCTTTATTGCCAACATGAGCGCGGTCCGATTTGTGCGCATGATGGCTGAGCTGAGCGGACTCCCTCCGGGCGAAGCGCTGGAACGGGCTCACGAGGCTTTCTATTACGTCGGTCTCGGCGAGGCGCGGTATCGGGATGTAGGCACTTACTCGCTCGGCATGAAGCAGCTTGCGAAACTGGCGCAGGCCATCGCGCATGGGCCGAAGCTGCTGTTCCTCGACGAACCAACCAACGGACTCGACCCTGCCGCCCGTGTGCGCATGATCAAACTGATCCGCGAGATTCGGGACACCATGCAGGTCCACCTGATCATTTCCTCCCACCTGCTGCGCGATGTGGAAGAGTGCTGTGAAGAAGTTCTGATTCTGAAGGACGGCCGCATCGTCGGCAACTGCAATCTGGAAGAGGAACGCCGCTCCAACATGAACTTCATTGAAATGGAAGTGCTGGAGAATGGCGGAAGCTTCCACGAGGCCATGGACACACTGGGCTGCGATTACGCGAATCTTGGGCAGGGTCGCTACAAGATGGTGCTGCGGGAAGGCATCGAGGTGCGCGACTTGTACCGGCTGGCGGCCGACAGGAACACGCAGATTCGCAAACTGAGCCGCCGACAGGACTCGCTCGAAGACATCTTCCTCAAGGCCATGGAGAACTAAAATGGCTGTCTACAAACGTTATTACAAGTCCTACGAAGGCGGCCTGACCAGCGAATGGTCACGCTGGCTGGTGCCGGCGAAATATTCGCTGCAGCAGTTATTCCAGTCGCGCCTGGTGATCGGCTACTCCGTCGCCTGTTACATTTTCCCGATAATCGCCGGGGCCGCGGTCTACCTGCGCTTCAATGCCAGCGCGATGTCTGTGATTGGCGTCTCGGCGGACAAGATCATGCCGATTGATGCGAACTTCTTCGCGGCGTTCCTCAGTGTCCAGGCGTTCTTTTCTTTCCTGATGACCGCGTATGCGGCGCCCGGGCTGATCGGGCCTGATCTCGCCAACAACGCTCTGCCTCTGTATTTGTGCAGGCCGATTTCAAAGGCGGAGTACGTCCTCGGAAAAATGGCCGTGCTGCTGATTCCGCTGTCGCTGATTACCTGGGTCCCAGGGTGCCTGCTGTGGTTGATGCACGCCGGACTCGAGGGAGGCGACTGGGGTGCCAACAACCTGCATCTGATCAACGGCATGTTCTGGGGCTCGGCGCTCTGGATTGTGTTGATCTCGATTCTCGGTCTCGCGCTTTCAGCCTGGGTTCGCTGGAGAATTATGGCGAGCGCGCTGCTGTTTGGCATTTTCTTCATTAGCGGTGCACTCAGCGCGATCGTAAACAGGGTGTTGGAAACAAATTACGGGTATTTGCTGAACCCTGGGCACCTGATCGCTGTGATTTGGGCAAAACTGCTGCAGGTTCCGCCCAAACGCACACTCATAGGCGATCTGTTCAATGTCCGTATGAGTGACGACGTCCCGCAGTGGGCTGCGTGGACCGCCATGCTGTGCATCATTGCATTCTGCATATGGCTGCTGAATCAGAAACTCCGCGCCCGGGAGGTGGTGTCATAATGGCGGCGGCTAACGTGGAAAACTGGACAGCTCAGCCCAACGATAAACCTGCCGTCGCAGACCAGGGCGACATCGTCTTCACCAACGTCTCCCGGTTCTATGGCGATGTGCTGGGCGTTAACAGGGTCAGCCTGCGCATTCCTCCCGGCATCACCAGTCTTGTGGGTCCGAACGGCTCGGGCAAGACGACGCTGATGAATCTGATGACGGGGCTCATCTGTCCGACGTGCGGCGAAGTGACCGTGCTCGGCCACAAGCCCAGCGATCCGGAGACATTTTTCCGATTAGTCGGATACTGCACCCAGTTCGACTCCTTCGCAAAGGGAATTACCGGGCGGGAATTCGTCGAGTTCGGTCTGAAATTGCACGGTTATTCGAAAGTCGATGCCGAAGACAAGGCCGACGCGATCATTCAGTCGGTCAACATGGCGGGCGCCGCCGACCGGAAGGTTGCCGGGTAGCGCAGAGGCAGGCGGCAGCGCATTCGTCTGGCGTACGCGATCGCGCACGACCCGAAGGTGCTGGTGCTGGACGAACCGCTCAACGGTCTTGACCCAATGGCGCGTGCCGAGACGATGGCGCTGTTTCAGCAGCTTGGAGAGAAGGGGCTACACGTCATCATCTCCAGCCACATTCTGCACGAGGTGGACCAGATATCGGACCAGGTGATCCTCCTCAGCTACGGCTATGTGGTGGCGGAGGGTCAGATTCGCGGCGTTCGCGAAGAGGTCAAAGATCATCCGATGCAGGTCCTGATTCGCTGCGACCAGCCCGGCGCGCTCGCTGCCAAGCTGTTCTCGATTGGGTCTGTGGTGGAAGCGAAGCTGGTGCCGGCAGAAGGCGTGCGTGGGCACGGCGTACTGATTCGTACAACCGATGCCAACGGATTCTACCTGGCGCTGAACCGCATCGTTGTCGAGGACGGCATCGGGCTGGAATCGGTGTCACCCGCCGATGACGATGTGTTGTCCGTTTATCAGTACCTGATCGGTGCAGAAGGGGTAAATCAATGAGTTCCGCTGCCATTCCCGCGAGCCCCGCAACCGGGACCTTCGCCCTGCGGAAGAGTCAGACGCTGTCTATTTTCTGGATGGAATTGAAGCGCAATTTCATCACGAAGCGCGGATTTTGGATCTATCTTCTGGCTGCGGCTCCGGCTGTAGTGGTCTGGATGCACTCGATTGTCACCATGCAGCGGGGTATTCGGGGGCGGCACGATATGCCCCATGACACGCAGATTCTGGCGGTGCTGTTCCAGGTGTTCTTCCTGCGCCCAGGTGTATTTTTCGGCTGTCTCGGGATATTCACCTATCTGTTCCGCGGCGAGTTCGTGGAGCGCAGCCTGCACTACTACTTCCTCGCACCGGTTCGCCGGGAGGTGCTGGTAATCGCCAAGTATTTCGCCGGCGCCGTCACGGCAATCTGCTTCTTCGGCCTCGCGATGCTTGCCACTTTTTTCGGCATGTATGCGCATTATGCACAATTCGAAGTAAACCAGTTTCTGTACAGCGGACCGGGACTCGGACAACTCGGGTGGTACATGGTAATCACCTCGCTGGCCTGCCTGGCCTGGGGTTCGGTATTCCTCTGGATGGGTATCCGGTTCAGGAATCCCATCATCCCGGCTGTGGTTTTTCTGACGTGGGAGAGCGTAAACGCGTTTTTGCCGTCGTGGCTCAAGCGGGTCGGCGTCTTGCACTACCTGCAGTCGCTGACTCCGGTGCTTGTGCAGGAGAAGGGAGCCGGTGCTCTTCTTGGTACTACGGAGGAGCCGGAAGCCGTGGTGGTGGCGATCGTCGCTCCCATCCTCATATCTGTCGCGATGTTAGCCCTTTCAGTCTGGCAGTTACGACGCACCGAGATCAGTTACAGCACCGACTAACGACCCCCCTTGTAATGGAAAAGTAATGGTACGGTTCAAGGCGGCCCTTATACGATTCCGGGCATCCGCTTAAGCACTCTACCCGATGTTGACTGGTGCCGCCCGCTCTTACACTGGCAACTAGAAGCGGGTAGCACTATGCAATCGAGGGAATCAAAGATGAGTTATACAGAGTCCGAAGCAGCCGAGAAGCTGGGCGTGTCGGTGGATCAACTAAGGACTCTCGTCCGCAGCCATATCTCTCGCGGGGAAGACAGCGGAGCGATCTCGAGTTTCCGACCGACCGATCTGGTTGTGCTTCGTATCCTTTCCGCCTGCCAGGCGACAAACGGCGCCACCGCGTAGCGGTACCGAAGTCTGCCACAATCCTGTTGAGGTCCCCGCGTGGGATCATAGGGGAAAACCTCAACAGGAGAGCTACGTTGGCAAAATTAGGTTTTCTTGGCCTCGGAATCATGGGATACCCGATGGCCCGAAATCTGCTGCAGGCCGGGCATGAAGTGGCGCTTTGGTCGAACACTGGGGCGAAGGCACAGGAACTCGCAAAGACCGGCAGCGGCACCGCCTGCGCCACCCCCGCCGAAGTGGGTGCGAACTCAGACTGCGTGTTTCTTTGTGTAGGCGACAGCGCCATGTCTGAGCAGGTGATTCTGGGACCGGGCGGCATCATCGAGGGAGCCAAACCTGGCACTGTCATTGTCGACGCCAGCACGGTAGCCCCCTCAGCCAGCCGGCGCACAGGCGAGGCTCTCGCGAAGAAAGGCATCCTGTTCCTCGACGCGCCCTGCACGGGATCCAAACCCGGAGCCGAGGGCGGAACCCTCACCTTCATGATCGGCGGCGACAAAGACGTATTCGAGCGCGTGAAGCCGTTTCTCGAACCGATGGGAAAGCGCCTGTATTACTGCGGCGGCCCGGGCATGGGTCTCAACGCCAAGCTGACGCAGAATCTGGTGCTGTCCAATATCCTGCAGGCGTTTAATGAAGGTATGGTGCTGGCGACCAAGGCTGGCGTTGACCCCGAACTCATGCTGGATATTCTGGAGAACAGCGCGGCTAAATCGGGCCTGATTGCGTTCAAGGCGCCGTATGTTCTCCGCCGCGATTTCGGCACGAATTTCTCCGTCAAGTGGATGCACAAGGACATCGGCCTGATGATGGAATCGGCAAACGAGCTCAACGTACCCCTTCCGCTGACCGGCCTTACCCAGCAGATGTTCCGCGCCGCGATCGCCAGCGGCTATGGTGAGGAAGATATTTGCGCGACGATCAAGGTGCTGGAAGGCATCACGGGCGTCGAGGTAAAGAAGAGAGACAGTTAATTCCCTGTTCTGAAAATCCCCGGGAGGGCGTCTTTCTAACAGATGGCCCTCCGTATTCTCCGCCGGGCCACTTCAATGCGCTGGACGTTGTCGGGGTTAAGCTTCCTGATCTGGTCGGTTCTCGTCGACACGGAGCCCGCTTCGCGCTGACCAGTCGGCGCCAGCCAGCACAATCATCGCGGCCAGAAAACTCCAGAGCACAATCGCGACAGAGTTCTTGAACGGACCATACTCGTGCTCCAGTTTCGTCCACAGCCAGGGCAGGGTGAGCAGGTTGATGTACTTCAGCAGTTCCAGCGCCAGGCCAACCGCGAACGCAACCGGCAGCACCCTCATAGCCGGCATCCGGCAGTTCGGCAGAAGCCAGTACACCAGAAACAGCACCAGCACAGTCACCGGAACCGCGAGCACGCGGTAGAAGACTCGGCTGTAGCTGCCGGTGTTGCCCGTCATTGCCGCTGACGACAGCACCAGCGCTCCAACGGCGAAGATTAACCCGAGGCTGACCAGTTGATTCATCACCCAGCTTCGATTCTTATGAATCCTCCAGGCGCGATTCAGAGCCACTTCCAGCGGCTCGAAAATGCCGTTGGCTGTGAAGAACAGGAGGAACAGCGACATCAGGTTCACCGGCCCCGACGTGGACAGGTTCGCGACGAGATTCCGCGTCACGAATTCGCCGACCGTGCCCGGAAACAGGTCCATCACCGCGCTGAGAATGGCGTGCTCGGCGGCCCTCCAGTGAAGGATGTTGCGGCAGATGGATATCATCACGATCAGGAACGGAAAGAACGAAAGCAACACGTTCGCCGCGATGGAAAACGCGTAAACGTGGACTTCGGTCTCCATCCAGTAGTGCAGGGTGGGGGCGCAAACGCTGGTGATCCGTGCAATCCAGCCGGACCGCTGTACCGCGAGGCTGGACTCAAACATGACTGACTTTTCGGAACATCTCCAGGTGGTTCTCGTGGCTCCGCGCAATCCGCTGAACATCGGCGCAGCGGCGCGCGCTATGAGCAACTTCGGCTTCTTCAGTCTTCGTGTCGTTAACGCGTACGAAGTGGCGTATGCCGAAGCCCGTTCGGCCGTTAACGCGGCGGATGTGCTGGCTCAGAGCCAACAGTATGGCACAGTAGGCGAGGCCATAGCCGACTCGACCCTGGTTGTGGGCACGGCATCTCTTGGACACCGGGCTCTGCAGCTTCCTGTGCGCCGGCTGGAAACCGCGGCCCGCACGATCCGCGAAGAACTGGCGCGGGGCGGCCGAGTCGCGCTGCTCTTTGGCTCTGAAAAATTTGGCCTGAGCAATGAGGACTTGTCCCACTGCCACCTGCTCTGCCGAATCCCAACGCGCGCCGAGCACGAATCGATGAATCTCGGCCAGTCGGTGGCGGTGTGTCTATATGAGGTCATTCGCAGCGAGCAGGAAGTGGTACTCGAGCCAACCGCCGTGGCACCCGCAACCGCGGGCGAAGTCGAGCGTGCCGCCGACCTGCTGATGGAAGCACTCCGGATCTCGGGCTATGTGAAGGAGCCGGCATCGGAACAGTCGGAGCTCAAGCTGCGCCGGCTGGTTCACCGCATGGGCCTGAGCTACCTCGACGCGCCTGTGCTGCAGGGCATGCTGCGCCAGATGCTCTGGAAACTGAAGCAGTCCTGAGCGCGCGCTAAAATGAATACCGAATGACTCTGGAAGAGTTGGAGAGAGAGTACGTTGCGCTCCGCCAGCAAGCTGAAGCTGTGCGGAGCTATCTTTGACGCGCCTGCCAAACTGACCGAACTGGCCAAAACGGAAGAAGAAATCTCATCCCCCGACTTCTGGAACAGCCCTGAGCGAAGCCAGAAAGTCATGGTGGAACGCAAGCGGCTGGAAGAGGGAATCGCCAGCGCGAAGCAGGTGACCGGCGGCATTGAGGACCTGGACACGCTGTTCGAACTGATGCGGGAAGGCGAAAGTGTCGGCCCCGACATTGAGGCCGAGATGAAGCGCTTCCAGTCTCACGTCGACCGGCTGGAAACGGCGATGCTGCTGTCCGGTGAGAATGACCACCGCAGCGCCATCCTGACCATCCACCCGGGTGCGGGCGGCACCGAAAGCCAGGACTGGGCAGAAATGCTCATGCGAATGTACCTGCGCTGGTCGGAACGCATGAATTTCAAGACGGAAATCACCGATCAGCTTGAGGGCGAAGGGGCGGGCATCAAGTCCGTCACTTTCGAGGTCAACGGCGAGAACGTCTACGGCATGCTGCAGTCGGAGGTCGGCGTACACCGGCTGGTTCGGATCTCTCCGTTCGATTCCGCAGCCCGGCGTCACACTTCGTTCGCCTCGGTTTTCGTCTACCCCCAGGTTGACGACGAGATCAACATCGAAGTGAAGCCGGACGATCTGCGCATCGACGTGTTCCGGGCCAGCGGCGCCGGTGGCCAGCACGTGAATCGCACCGAATCGGCCGTGCGGTTCACGCACCTGCCGACCGGCATCGTGGTGCAGTGTCAGAATGAGCGGTCGCAGCACAAGAACCGCGCCTCGGCGATGAAGCAGCTCAAGGCAAAGCTGTATGAGTATGAGTTGGAGAAGAAGCGCGCCGAAGAGCGCGTGCTGGAAGACACGAAGCTCGACAACAACTTCGGCTCACAGATTCGCAGCTACGTGCTGGCGCCATACCGGATGATTAAGGACCACCGCACGAAGTTCTCAGTCGGCGACGTCGACAGAGTCCTCGACGGCGACATGGAAGGCTTCATGCGCGCTTTCCTGGTCTGGAAGAAAACTGGCAAGCTGGCGGGCGACGTCGGTAAAGACGACGTCGAGTGACAATGGCGACCCGCGCAGAAGTGGAGCGGGGAGCCGAACTGCTGCGCGCCGGCCGGCTGGTCGCGTTCCCAACCGAGACCGTTTACGGACTGGGGGCCAACGCCTTTGATGCCGCGGCGGTGCGCCGGATTTTCGAAGCCAAAGGCCGCCCGAGCACAAGCCCTCTGATCGTACACGTGGATTCTCTGGAGATGGCGCGCGCCCAGGTGGCGGCCGAGTGGCCAGCTGCCGCTCAGGCGCTGGCCGAGCGCTGGTGGCCTGGCCCACTTACTCTCATTGTTCCGAAGCGCCCGGAGATCCCCACGGAAGTGACGGGCGGCCTCGCGACCGTCGGCATACGAATTCCTGCCCATCCCCTCGCTCTCGAACTCATCCGCGCGGCCGCCGTCCCGGTCGCTGCCCCGAGTGCCAATCGATTCACGCAGCTTTCCCCGACGACAGCGGCCCACGTTCGCGAAGCCCTTGGCGCAGCCGTCGACCTTATCCTCGACGGCGGCCCGTGCCAGGTCGGGATCGAATCCACTGTGCTCTCTCTGGCGGGCGCGGTGCCGGTGCTGCTCCGTCCCGGGATGGTATCGCGGCTGGAGATTGAAGCGCTCATCGGGCCCGTTCATGCGATCAGCCACCCCGGGGTCGACGGAGCTCACCTGTCGCCCGGAATGCACCGCAAACACTACAGTCCGCGAACGCCGCTGACGATTGGGGGACCTGTTGACAGCCGGGCGGCCTGGGTGTATCGCAAGGATTCCAACGCCTCGGCTGGGCGGGAAGTTCGATTACCAGAGGATTCCGCTGGGTACGCGCAGGCGCTGTACCGAACACTACACATGCTTGATGCGGAAGGCTGGGACCAGATCGTGGTGGAAGAAATTCCGGATTCCCCAGACTGGACTGGGCTTCGAGACAGGCTCCAGAGGGCTGTCAAGAAGCCGGACACCGCGTGATCCAAGATGAGCAGCAGCGCAAGTCTTAGGCGCTGGTGTCCGGCCTCTTTATCTAAATTACCGCTTCACTGTTAATCTTCAAAGCCCCCAACGTACATTACTTCTCAACACGTGCGAAGTGGATTACAGGATCAGATGGGGGTATCGCCAGGGTGAAATAACCTGGATGGCCCTGGAAGTCGAAATCCGCTCCAGTTCTCCGACATAACTACAGAATTGTGCGGGTTTCCTGGCAGGAATTTGATGCTGGTCTGCCCGATCAACAGGTGGGACTCGGGAGGCAGTAGGTGCTCAATGGCACGAACATCCTGTGAAGCCTCGTACACTACACCGCGCCACGTCCACGAATAGTAGATGTGACCGTCGCGAACGTCGTTGATCGTGCCTTCAATGATCCGCCCGGTCGCCGAGACCCGGAGGCGGCGATGCTGCTCCGGGTCTTTGGGTTGTCGAAGGCGTTTCCAGAGAAAATAGCCGCCCACGGCGACGAGAATCGCCGCCACGGAGCAAGCAGGAACTACGTCGACGGACACTGGCATGCGAGGGGTCAATAACAGTCTCGCATGCTGCCGCTCATCGCCCGGTGATGTCGAAGCGTTTGGTCACGCCGCCAGCGCGAACTTCGAACGTATTCGTCCCCGCAACCGGTCCCAGACGAAGCCGGAGGCCAAACATTCCGGGAATCTCCTGGTCATAACGGCTGATGCCGACCACTTCGCCATCTCCAGCTACTACAGTGACTTCCGGGTCGACGCCGGTCATCGGCAGTCCCGCCGCATCGCTGATCCGGAAGAGCACGGCATCGCGCACCAGAGCGCCCCGGCGAGCCGACTCGGCCAGGTCGAGCTGCGTGATCGCGGCGGCCCTTCCCGACTGCACGGCATACCACCAGGGCAGCCGCAGCGCAGTTCCGGAACTGGTACCCGTAATCCGAAACACCCCTTCGCAGGCACCTTCGGGCAGTCCGGAGGGTTTCCAGCTCAGTGGCACCGTCGCGCGGCTCCCCGCGTCCACCGCGACCGTGTCCTGCGAAAGGGCGGGACTCGACGGGCAGCCATTGGTCTCCACTGCGATGCTGTAGGTCTCATTCACACCGCTCAGGTTGGTGATTTCGAAGTTGCGGGTGAAATTCCCGTCACCGGAACCTGCACCGAAACTCAAAGACACCGGGGAGACCGAAGCCGTCGACCGCAGCGCCGCTACCGCATCCACCAGCCCGGCGCCGCCTCTCTGCGACCCGACGGCCGAGCCATCCCGATTCGTCATCGCCCGACCGGTATTGATGAGGAGAGAGCGATACTGATCGACCGTAAGGCCAGGCCGCGCTGAC
This sequence comes from Bryobacteraceae bacterium, assembly GCA_034408745.1. GTDB lineage: Bacteria > Acidobacteriota > Terriglobia > Bryobacterales > Bryobacteraceae > JAWXCM01. The sequence goes on along the minus strand of JAWXCM010000102.1, from coordinate 9,726 downwards.
TTCAGCAACGCAGCCACCCCCGCGACAAACGGCGTGGAAAAGCTGGTGCCGTTCACCATAATGAAGCCGTTGGCGCTGTACATGTCGCCGGCCCGGTCGAAGGTCTGAGTCGCAGTGTAGAAACTGGAGCCGACCGCCATCACGTCGGGTTTGATGCTGAGGTCGACATTCGGGCCCTTGCTGGAGAACCCGGAAACAAGGTTCGGCACCACGGCTACCGCGCCGATGGTGAATCGCATGGAGACCGTGCGGGATTCGTCCGCCGCAAGCAACAAGCGCAGCGCCTCGCCCGCATCCCAGGAAATCATCTGGGCCGGCAGAGTGGAGGTGGTCACTGCCATGGTGAACGGATCCGGAGAATCTGCCCTGGCCGATACCAGCGCAGCGACCGCGCCTGCCTGTTGCGCGTTCTGCAGTTTGATGTCAAACGTGCAGTTGCCGCGTCGAACCAGTGCGATCCGGCCAGTCAGGGAGCCGCCGCGCAGAGCGGTGCAGCCTTCTCCGGGGTCGTCGCCGTCCATCCGGTCGACGTCGGCGACCCCCGCCATGATGGTACCTGCCGGCAGAGACCCGCCCGATCGGTTGATGGCAAGAGCATTGCCCGCGCCGCTCACTTCAATCGCAGTCCCGAAGACTCGGTCATTGGTGGTCGCGCCGACGGCGATTGCCGAAGTCGCGGTTGCGGGTGAGGACATGGTGTTCAGATCCGGGCCGTTGTTGCCCGCCGCCACCACCACGATTACGCCGGCTCGCGTGGCGCGCTCGACAGCCGCCACATCTGGATCGTCGCCCAGCCGCGGCGCGATGTCGGAGCCAACGCTCAGGCTGATCACGTCCATCCCGTCGGCCACCGCGTCGTCCATAGCCTTGAGAATCGCCGCGTCGGTGGATCCGTCATTCACGCCCGGTGAACCGAACACTTTGTAGCTGCCTACCCACGCATCCGGCGCGACTCCCGTCATCGTGGCCAGTGGCGCCACAGTTCGCACCCCGGCCGCAATCATCGCGAGTGCGGTGCCGTGCCCGACATGGTCACGCGCCGAGGTGTCGGTGTCACGATTCGGCAGCAGATTCACATAGCTGCGCGCCACAATGACTTTGCCGTTGGTGAAGGAGAGATCCGCCTCAGTAGTGGACCGGGGGAAGCCATCGGGAGCAGTCAGTGTGGAGTTGCGCAGGCCGGCGTGATTGTTGTCGATGCCGGTGTCGATGATTCCGATTTTGATGCCCTGACCAGCGCGCCCGGCTTCCAGCTGGCTCCAGGCTTCAGTGACGCGGTGCAGTGCTACCGCGCGGTCCAGCATAAGCTTCACGCGTCGAACCGGGTACACGCGACTGACGCCGGGAATGCTCTCCAGCGACGCAGCGTTATCCGCTTTCACGATCAGCGCGTTGGCCACGGTGTCGACAGCCTCCAGCACCTGAACGCCGCTCTCAGCCATCCGCGCCCGCACATTCGACTGTTCGGTGCGGACTCGGACGCGCTGGCTGACGGCCGCTGCGCTGAGCATCGAAAACTTGCCTGCCCTGGTGGTGCCGGCCGAAACAGCCGCGTCGACTGCCGGTGGCGTCGAGAGCTCCACTATGAAATGTCCGGGAATGGTTTGCGCTCCCGCACACAGTGAGGAGAGCAGGATCAGGCCGGTAATCGGCCACCAGCGTTGCTGCATGCTTGTACTGATGTGGTTTCTCCTGAAAAGGTAAACACAGACTTTCGTAAAGAGTTTGTCAGGGAATGCAACTCAGCGGATAAAGCGGCGTTCAATTGCGCAGGAGGCTGATAAAGCTATGAAAAATCAGGTTCGAATCATCGCGCTCGGCGCGCTGAGCATGACCTTTGTCTTTGCTCAGGGTGGCCGTGGCGACATGGGTGGCCGGCGTGTGGAGATGCTCACGCGGCAGCTCTCGCTGACCGACGCGCAGCAGAAGCAGGCGACGGATATCTTCACGCAGGCTGCCAACTCCACCGAGAGCACCCGCACCAGCATGAAAACCGTCATGGATGCAATTCAGGCGGCTGTGAAGAGGAACGATACCGGGACCATCGATCAGCAGTCGATTACGTACGGTACGTTGTCGGCGCAAATGATGGCGGCGGAGCGGAAGGCGGAGGCTGCGTTTTACTCGATTCTGACGGCGGAGCAGAAGACGAAGTACGACGAGCGCCCGCCGATGGGTGGGCCGGCTGGCCGTGGATTTGGCGGACCGGGTGGACCCGGCGGTGATGGACCGCGCCCGGCACGCGGGCCTCGTCCGCCGAACCAGTAACGGCAACCTGCCGCGAGCGAGTGGGGCAGGCGGGCACCTGCGCCACTCGCGGCGACGGTTTAGGTCTTGGTCTGGAATGCCTTCGCGTAGTCCTTCAGGAACTGGTCGAGCCCTTTATCGGTGAGCGGATGGCTGAATAACGCATCCAGCACCTTGAAAGGCATGGTGCCGATGTGGGCACCCGCGAGTGACGATTCAATCACGTGGTTCGTGGTTCGAATCGAGGCCGCCAGCACCTGCGTCTCATATCCGTAATTGTCGTAAATGGTGACGATTTGCGAAATCACGTCCATGCCGTTTACGCCGATATCATCCAGGCGTCCGATAAACGGACTGACGATGTAGGCGCCGGCCTTGGCCGCAAGTAGTGCCTGCGCCGCGGAGAAGCACAGCGTCACATTGACGCGAATCCCTTCCTTCGACAACACCGAGCAAGCCTTGATGCCATCTCGCGTGAGCGGCAGTTTCACCACGACATTCTCGTGAATGGCAGACAGCTTGCGGCCTTCCACAATCATGTCTTCCGACACGGTGGCGATCACCTCGGCACTGATGTCGCCGTCCACAATCTCACAGATCTGCGCGATCTGTGTTTCGATAGCGTTTCCTTCTTTGGCGATCAGGCTCGGGTTGGTGGTGACACCGTCCACGATGCCCCAGTCCGCTGCCTTGCGCAACTCGTCCAGATTCGCTGTATCCAGGAAGATTTTCATGGGTATTATTCCTCGGAGATGACGGGATTTCGGAGCGTTCCGATTCCGGAAATTTCGACGGCGATTACCGATCCCGGCATCATCGGTCCGACTCCGGGCGGCGTTCCTGTTGCAATCAAATCACCGGGCCACAGAGTCATATGGGCGGTGATATAGGCGATGATAGCATCCACCCCGAAAATCATGTCTGTCAATGGCCCGTCCTGCCGAACGTCACCGTTAAGAAATGTTCGAATGCGCGCGGTAGTCAGATCCACGTCGGACGCCGGAACCATCCACGGTCCGACTGCGCAGAACGTGTCGAAGCCTTTGCCGCGCGTGAACTGCACATCCTTACGCTGGATGTCACGTGCGGTCACATCGTTCAGGCACGTATAGCCGAGCACGCAATCCAGCGCCTGCTCTCGAGGCACATGGCGCGCCGTCTTGCCTATGATCACTGCCAGTTCGCCTTCAAAGTGCACATTCTGCGACTGCCGGGGATACACAATCGAATCGCCGGAAGCAATCAACGAGGAAGGCGGCTTGAGAAAAAGCAGGGGCTCATCAGGCACGGCATTGCCGAGTTCTTTGGCATGCTCCACATAATTCCGTCCCACACAGACAATCTTGGACGGCCAGCAAGGGGGCAGAATTCGGGCACCATCAGGAACTTCGTTGCGATCGAGATCTCCGTACGACACACCAGCGGCGCTGTCGGGAGTGGCAGGCGATGCGGAGGGGTCGAGGGTATAGCGAACAATGCGGCTCACCGCATCATGGTAACCAATACGAGACTCCGGGCACGTAAGAAAGTCCAATGGGCATGACGGACGCCAACCATGCCGTGAGGACCCGGGTCAGCGAAATCGCACCGGGCGTTTACTATGTTCCGACTTTAATGTCCAACGTGTATTTCATCGGTAGCCCGGAAGGCCCGTGGATACTCGTCGACTCCGGCGTCCCGGGCACTGCGTCGCGAATCCGCGCGGCTGCCGAATCGGTGTACGGCTCGCGCGAGCCCGATCCGCCCGATCCCACGGTCGGCGGGTTCATGGCGCAGATGTCGCGCTTGTTCCCGCACAAGGGCACCAACACCAGGCACCGGCTTCGACCTCTGCCGATGGACTTCTCAGTGCCGTATGCCCATGGCTGGCGCTTCATTCACATGCCCGGACACACGCCCGGACACGTGTCTCTGTTCCGCGACGCAGACCGTGTCCCGATCGCAGGCGACGCGTTAATCTCCGTCGATCAGCAGCAGGCGCACGACAGCGTCCTCAGACTCGCCGACCCTCGCCCGCGGACCGTTTCCCGCGGTCACGGACTGTGGGTGTCGGGCGAAGATGTGGCACCGGCTCTGGTGTCGCTGGCGGAATCGTTCTGGTCACGCGCTCCCAGGCAGGGTAGATACGTCCAGACCCGCGGGCCTGCTGGCGGTGGGGCTAAAAGCGCGGCGGGAGCGCGTGCAAACAACGTAAACTGTTGCAATGCGCTTCAGTCTGTTGCTGTTCATCTCGTGCGCCCTCGCGTTCGGTGCTGTTGAAGAAGGAGAGGTCAACGGCGCGAAGTTCCGCATCCTCAAACCCGATAACTGGAACGGCAGCCTGGTGATGTTCTGCCACGGCTACTCCAGCAACCCTTCCATCATGTCCGCCGACTACGTGGTGCCGTTCACCAGCCGCGGTTATGCGGTCGCGATGTCATCGTACTCGAAGGGCGGATGGGCCACGGCGGAGGGCGTCGAAGACACCGAGGCGTTGCGCCTCGAGTTTATTCGTCGGCACGGCGCGCCGAAAGAAACATGGGTCAGCGGCGTGTCGATGGGCGGGCACATCACGCTCCTCACCATCGAGCAGAAGCCCGCGGTGTATGACGGCGCGTTGCCTCTGTGCGGAGCGAACCAGTCGGACCATTCCTTCCTTTCGGAAATGTTCGCCAACCGCGCCGTGTTCGACTATTTCTTCCCCGATGTCCTGCCGCCTCTCGACAAAGTGCCCGCCGATTACCGCGCCACCCGGGCAGCAGGGGAGGCGGCTGCGAAGCTGGCCGAGGGCAACACGGCCGGCGTGGCGGCCATGCGTAGACTCACCGGGTTCTCCGACATCCGCCAGGTGATGGGTGCCATGCTGCTGACCACGGAGATCATCGGTGACATACAGCGCCGCGCAGGTGGCAACCCGTTCGATAACCGCGCAGTGCTCTATGATGACCCGGCACTGCAGAAAGGGGTGAAGCGCTACGCTGCCGACGAGAAAGCCTCCGCGTGGCTGCTGGCCCGGTATCAGTTTCGGGGCGTCCCGATGAAGCCCGTGCTGGCCCTTCAAAAGACGATGGACGGACTGGTCAGTTCCCGCGCCACTAACTTCTATCCGGCCCTCGCGGCGCAGAACGGATCGAGCCGCTACTTCGTTCAGCAGTATGTGGAAGGCACCGGCCACTGCACGTTTCAGCCTGCCCAGATCGGCGCCGCCTTCGACGCACTGCGTGAATGGAAGAGCACCGGCAAGCAGCCGCCCGCCGGGCTCATCGATACACAGATGTCGACTAGTGCCGGAAGTGGCGCACGCCCGTAAACACCATGGCCAGGCCGAGCCGGTTGGCCGCCGCAATCACCTCGTCATCGCGCACCGAGCCGCCAGGCTGAATCGCCGCCGTGATGCCGTGCTCGGCAGCCTGCTCCAGCCCATCCGGGAACGGGAAGAACGCGTCCGACGCCAGCACTGATCCTGCGATCGGCAGCACAGCTTTCATCGCGCCGACCTTCACGGAATCGACGCGGCTCATCTGACCCGCGCCGGCGCTGACGCTCTGCCCTGCCCTGGCATACACAATCGCGTTCGACTTCACGTGCTTGCAGACCTTCCAGCCGAACTCGAGTGCAGTCCACTCTTCTTCGGTGGGCTGGCGCTCAGTGACCACGCGTGCGGTGCTGCGGTCGAGCGTCGCGCGATCCGCCGTCTGGGCGAGAATGCCTCCGCTGATCGACTTCAGCACCAGCGCGTCCTGCCCCGCTCCCACTTCCAGCAGCCGCAGGTTCTTCTTCGCTGTGAGCAGCGCCAGCGCCGCCTCGCTGTAGCCGGGCGCCGCAATCGCTTCGATAAACGTCTTCGCAATCTCCGAAGCAGTCTCCTCATCCACCTCGCGGTTGAATGCCAGCACTCCGCCAAACGCCGATATCGGGTCGGCTTCGAACGCCTTACGATAGGCGTCGTTCAGCGTCGACTGCTCGGCGCAGCCGCACGGGTTGGTGTGTTTGATGATGGCGGCGGCAGGCTGCGCGAACTCGGCAATCAACTGCCACGCGGCATCCAGATCCACCAGGTTGTTGTACGACAGCTCCTTGCCATGCAGTTGCGTCGCGGCCGTTATCCCGCCTGAAGCCAGCGAGTAGAGCGCTGCCTTCTGATGTGGGTTCTCGCCGTAACGCAGGCCCATGGTCTGCGGAGCCTGGATCGTGAGCACCGTGGGAAGTTCGGTGGGCCGGTCCTGGAACTGGCCGTCCTCTATGGACAGGCTCGCGAGCCTTGCCGTGATGGCGCGGTCATACGCCGCGGTCAACGCGAACGCTTTCTTCGCCAGGTTCCAGTGCGTGGCCATCGAGAGGCTGTTCTTATTCGCGCGCAATTCCTCCAGAATCGAATCGTAGTCTTCGGGGCGAGTCACCACAGCAACGTCCTGCCAGTTCTTCGCAGCCGCGCGAATCATGGTGGGTCCGCCGATGTCGATGTTCTCGATCAGATCGTGAATCGAGGCATCGGTGCGGGCAGCCACTTTTTCAAACGCGTACAGATTCACTACCACCATGTCGATGAGCACAATGCCGTGCTCAGCGAGCGACTTCATATGCGCGGCATCACTGCGAATCGCCAGCACGCCCGCGGCGACACGGGGATGAATCGTTTTCACGCGCCCGTCGAGCATCTCCGGAAATCCGGTCAGTTCCGCCACATCGCGCACAGGCACGCCAGCGTTGCGAATCGCAGCCGCGGTGCCGCCGGTGGACACGATCTCAGTACCTGTCTCGTGCAGGGCGCGCGCAAACTCGGCGACGCCTGTCTTGTCGGTCACGCTCAGCAGAGCGCGTTGGATGATGGGCATGGAAACTTCAATTTTACTCCCGGTCGTCGTCGTCGATGTCCAGTGACAACGGCGAGAACACCGCGTTGCGAGCACCGGGGTATTTTGAGTTCCATCCCTTCGACTGGCCCCACAGAATTCGGTTTAACTTTTCCGTCGGCACAGCATCGGGAACACTCCACCGCATCTTCGACGAAGCAATGGCGGCGGCTTTCGCCGGACCCTTCAGACCCTGCAGCTGAGGGTTGCGGTCGAACAGCGACTGCTTCGGTTCCACGGCGGAGTACGGCGTGAGGTCGGGCTTTTCCATGAAGCTGTTGCGCATGTCGAAGGCGATCAGGTCAAACAGCGACATCGTTGGTAAACCGAGAATCAGCTCAATGCTCTTGACCATGCTCTGCGTCGAGTAGAACGTGGAATCCACTGCGCCGCGTTTGGTATACGGACTGATGATGAGCCCCGCGGTGCGGTGACCGTCCACATGGTCGACACCGTTCTGCGCATCGTCTTCAATTACAAAGATCGCCATCTTCGGCCAGAACTTACTCTTCGACAACGCCTCCACAATCTGACCGAGCGCGAGGTCGTTGTCCGCGCACATAGCCTGCGGCGTCGACGCGTTGGGACTTGTGCCGTTGGTATGGTTCGAAGGCAGCTGCAGGAACGTCAGGTTCGGCATTTTACCGTCCTGCTCCATTTCCTTGAACTCCTTCATGAAAATGCTCGCGCGCACCACATCGGGAATTGCTGTGGTGTAGGCCGGGTAGTTGGGCGCGGTGAACGCCTTCATGCGGGCGATGGGCGGATCGGTCTGGAATTCTTTCGAAAAATCATCGCCGTTTTTCCAGCGTTCCAGCAACGATTTCCGGTCTGCACGCTGCCGGTTTGATCCGACGTACTCACCATAGACGCGGACAGTTTTTTTCGCAGCCAGCGCGTAATCCCAGAGGAAGCCGCCGGAGGCGTATGCCAGCGGGTCGGTGCCATCAAAGGGATAGCTGCGGCCCTGATACCCAGGCCACATGCAGTAGGCATTCTCGCTCGCCTGAGTTACCCACTGATGCCCGTCGGCGCTGTTGCCGCCGGTCGCATAAAGGTTATCGAGCAGCACGAACTCCTCCGCCATTTTGTGCTGATTGGGCGTGATATCGCGTCCGAACATCACCAGCGACGGATCGCCGTTGCCTTTCTCGATATCGCCGAACACCTGATCGTAGGTGCGATTTTCTTTGATAATGAAGACGACGTGCTCGATGGTGGAGGGCTCTCCCGACCGGTGCGGAATCGGCCGCGCCGCCGCATTCGCCGACGCCCTCACAGCCGGGCTTGCTGAACCTGCCAGTGGCAGGTGGTTGTTCTCAGCGACCACAGTCGTGTAGCTGGCGAGCTGAGCGACATCCGGTACATCAATGACCGCCACGGATCCACGGTTCGCATGGACAAAGCGCTTCGAAGGGCTCTCCCGCCATCCCGATCCCGCGCCGAGCAGGGCCGTTACCGCCAGCTTTGTGCCATCCGGGCTCATCGCCAGCGCGTTGGGATACCACGCCGTCGGGATCATGCCGTCCACGCGGCCGGTACGCAGGTCCATCACCACCACGGCATTGATCCCGCCACACGCCACATACAGCCGCTGACCACCCGGGGCAAGCGCCAGCGCCGTCGGCGCAATGCCGCGAACCTTCTGCGCGAACACCTGTAAGTCGAGCGTGCGGGTCACAGCCTGCGTGCGCGAATCGATCTCCGAAACCGTGTCGCTGTTGTTGTTCGCCACATAGACGCGCCCCCGAGCCTCGTCCCATGCAATCGCCGTCGGGTGCAGACCGACCGCGATGGTATGCGTAGTTTGCAGCGTGTTCAGATCGATGCGCGAGACAGTGCCGTTGTTCGCAACGCCGCGCTCATCCACCACCACTTTGTCCGCATTCGGCGCGGTGCCGGTGGGCGCGGTCATGTCGCCGTTCCTCGCCAGCCGCCCACCCCAGTTGCTGACGTACGCCACTGACCCATTGCGGGCCACCGCTGCACCGAAGGGCGCTATGCCAGTGGCGGCGAACCGCGGCTCGGCCTTGCCCTCCAGATCGATGATCGCAACCTTGTTCGAGGCAATCAGCGGCAGCACGGCGACCCGGCGTCCTGCGCTGTCGACTTCAGCAGCCACATCGAGAGCCCCAGGGGAGAAGCGGCCGAGGTCGCTGGCCCACGTTCGGCGCTGGTCGCCACGAACCGTGGTGAGCTGGATGCCGGTGTCGCGCGTGGACTCGGCGACTACCGCGGCCTTCAGTTTGCTGTCGTACCGAATCGCCTGCAGGCCGGCCCCGCCGCCCAGCCCGGTCTCACGGATCACCTTGTTGGCGCGCCAGTCGAGCTGGAACAGATCGTTGCCATTAAGCACAAAGATCTCCGACGAGGACTCGCCGAACGCAACGCCATACACGCGTCCTTTAAAGATGTTGGGAACACCAGCCGGCGTAATGCTCTGGCGAGTGGTGACGATGCCCGGATCGCTGACCGCGCGAACGGGCTTGTTCGAAGTCTGGGCAGTGAGCGCGCCCGCGAGAGCGAAAACCAAAAGATGCCGCATACCTTCTCAGGTTATGCGACATCGTGTCAAAGCTTCGTGAATTGTTACTCGGCGGCGGGTTCGGCCACCGGCTCAGGCGTGGGCTCGGGCGCGACCTTACGG
>JAWXCM010000101.1:0-3108 GCA_034408745.1 Bryobacteraceae bacterium | reverse complement strand
GCCATCACCCGAGGCGCTGGCCTCCCCCGCTTCACCTTGGGCCGACCCGGATCATCCGCATCCATCGGCTTCTCGTCGAGCGGCGCCAGCGGCCCACGCCGCAATTCCCCAGGCTCTTCAGGCTCAGCGGGAGCCGGAGCCTTCGCAGACTCCACCGGCCTCGCAGCCTCAAGTGGATTCGAAGCCTCGGCCGCCGGAGCAGCCTCCCGAGCGCCAGCCCGACGCAAAATCGGCCGGTCATCCTCACCGCGCTGACGCGGCTCCGACGCCTCTGAAGCCTGCGTGGAAATCTCCGCCTGCCGAGCCGCCAGCGCCCGTTCCTGAGCCGTACCCTCGCGCTCGAACGCTACAGTGATCGCGTAAAAGAAACCCTCGTCGTCCTTCGTGGCGCCAATCGCCACGCGATCCCCAGGCTTCCACTGCGACGAATCGACGTCCACACCCTTCGCAGTAAATTTCGTCTTATCCGTCCGCTTCGCCGTCACATTGCGGTTGTCATCCGTAGTGACCGTAATCGACTTGGCGTCCATCTGCCGCAGCGAGCCTTTCAGCTCTTCAGTCGGCAACTTCGCCGCCTCGTCGCCAGTCTTCGCCTTGTCAGCCGGCTTCTTCCGCCCCAGCCCTGGAATGCGAGGAATCCCACCGCCCGTCCCCGACTGCGGATACCGCTGCCCGCCCGGATACGGCGACTGCCCCGGATACTGCGCCAGTAGTGGCAGGGCAATCGTAAAGACCAACAGAGGGCGCAGCATATGCACAGCTAAGACGCGGCCAGCCCACCGGAGGTTGCTGGGCAACCGCATCATCATTGGACGGCCGGGATCAGCTTACGGTCCACCATCCACTCGGAGAGCCGCTGATTCCACGTGCCCGCCGGAACCTTCAGCGCCCGCATCCCATAACCGTGCCCGCCCGCGGCATAAATATGCATCTCCGACGGCACGCCCTGCTTCTGCAAATCGAGATACAAATTCACCGTCGTCACCACGTGCGACTTATCGTCATCCGAGCAAACCAGGAACGTAGGAGGCGCATTCTTCGGCACCGTCACCGCACCGGGCCGAAACCCCGGATATACGACAACAGCGAAGTCGGGCCGCGACGAAACCCGCTCCACAGCATCCGCCGAATCCGCCTTCCCCTCGTCAAATCGAGTCTCCGCCAAAGCCGCAACTTCCCCGCCCGCGGAAAATCCCATAAATCCGATGCGAGCCGGATTAATATTCCACTCCGCAGCCTTACTCCGAACCATCCGGATCGCCCGCGCCGCATCCCCATAAGCGTGCTCCGGAACCGTGTACTTCGACTCTTTCGCGCGAGCCAGCCGGTACTTCAGCACAAACGCCGCCATCCCGTGCTGATTCGCCCACTCCGCCACCTGCCAGCCTTCATGGTCGATGGCAAGCTGATTATGTCCCCCTCCCGGAGCAATAATTAATGCCGTTCCATTCGCCTTTTCTTTCGGCGGTAAAAATACAAACAGCGAAGGATAATGGACCACCGTAAACCTGGCCGGCAGCTTCGCCCCGGTCGTCGACGGCGCCGAAACCTCCTCCGCCATCACGCCTTCCGAACCCGGCGCATCGCCCTTCCACAACCGAACTTCTTCGCCCCGCTCAGCCGCAAACGCACCGGCGCACAGAACCGCCGTCAACACGCAAATTCGACAAAACATAACCAGGGAGCCTATCACATTGCGCCCCGAACCACCCGCCTGCTCCGCGGCGGCTATAATCTAGCAGGCCCTCGATGCGATTCTTCCCGGCGCTCGTCGCAGTGTCAGTAACCGTTTTCGGCTCCGCCGCTGTTTTCGGCTTCGCCGCTGTTTTCGGCTTCGCCTCTGTTCTTTGCTTCGCCGCCGAATTCAAAGGCGACACAGACAAGGACCGCGCACGAATGCTCGCACGCCGCAACTGGTGGTCCTTCCAGCCCATCGCCCGGCCAGCCGTGCCCGCGATCCCCGGCGCATGGGTCCGCAATCCCATCGACGCCTTCCTGCTCGAAGCCATGCGCGCAAAGAAGCTCGATCCCTCCCCCGAAGCCTCGCGCGAACTGTGGATCCGCCGCGTCACGCTCGACCTCACCGGCCTCCCACCGAAGCCCGAAGACATCGCCGCCTGGCTCCGAGACCTCAGCACCGATGCCGACGCCCGCGTCGTCGACCGCCTCATGGCCTCGCCCCACTACGGCGAACGCTGGGCCCAGCGCTGGCTCGACGTCGTCCGTTACGCCGACACCAATGGCTTTGAACTCGACGCCGAACGAACCCACGCCTGGCGCTACCGCGACTACGTAATCCGCAGTTTCAACGGCAACAAACCCTTCGACCGTTTTCTGAAAGAACAAATCGCCGGAGACGAATTATTCCCCGGCGACAAAGACGCCCTCATCGCCCTCGGCTTCCACCGCGCAGGCCCTGAGCACCTCGTCGGCGGCAACCAGGACGTTGAGATGAATCGACAGGAAGTCCTGGTCGAAATGACGGCAGGCATAAGCAACTCATTTCTTGGCCTGACCATGAATTGCGCGCGCTGCCACAACCATAAATTCGACCCCATTCTGCAGTCGGATTATTACCGGCTCCAGGCGATAGTCGCCAACACGGAGAACAAGGATCTCGACATCGCCGAAGAGGCCGAAAAGGCCCGCTTTGAGGCAGCGAAGAAAGAATGGAAGGCGCTGATGAAGCCGGTGGAAGACGCCATCGGCACCGTCGAAAAGCCTTACCGCGAGCGCCTCGTCGAGAAGAAAAAGCTGGAGCTGGAGCCCCGTCTCCGGGCCCTCCTCGATCAGCCCAAAGAAAAATTAAACGAAAAAGAGCGCGAAGAACAAAAGAATGCGCGTGACCAAATCAAACCCTCGTGGGATGAAGTACTCGCCACCCTCAGCGACGCCGACCGCACAAAACGAACCGCGCTACGCAAAGAACTCCATCTCATCGAGCTCGAAGAGCCATTGCCCGCCCCGGCCGCCTACGCCATAGCCAACAGCGAGAAGCCGCAGGACACCAACGTGCTCAAGGTCGGCGACCACCGCATGAAGCTCGGCACGGTCGGCCCCGGCCTCCCCGTCGTCCTGGCATCCATAGTCGACCGCCCCGTTCCACAG
>JAWXCM010000100.1:0-5799 GCA_034408745.1 Bryobacteraceae bacterium | reverse complement strand
TCAGCGGTGCATAGCGATCGCGCTGCCAACTTCCGGAATCGACCTGTTCGAGCGCCGACCTGCTTCACGGCACCTGCCGGTAGTAATGCTTGAGCAGCCCACCGAGCCTCGCGCGGCACTGGATCGCCCCTTCGTCCGGCGGTGCCGACCAGTCGCCCGTCAGCGGCAGGTTGCCTTCGCCCTGGTGCGGCCTCTCTTCGTTGAAGTGCCTGCCCCATTCCGCGGCAGCAAGGCACGGAGAAAGCAAGAATGCTTTTTTTTTTTACCTAAAATTCATGAAAGGCACTTGCGTTTACTCGTTCGATGCGATAAGATGGCGGTCGTTCGTCCGTCATTCTTGCTTGAGACGGGGCGCAGAATCGAGATCCGGTCGGGTAATCATAAATGAATACAGAATTGTCGCTTCGATTGTGGGCCATGGGGCCGGCGCAGGCATTTGCGTGTGTTGAACGTAATCGAGGTTCGCGGACGAAAGGATATCCGATTGCCAGCAAGTCTCGGTGATAATTGGGGCAAACGGTGTGATTTGAGCATTGGGTTTCGATCTGCTGGCCGGGCGAGCGACATGGACAGCTATAGTGGCAAAATGCCGCTTAGAACATCAGGCGGCTATTAGGTGACGTTGATCGCAAAGGTTTGGGAATCATAGAGTGAACCCTTCATTTCTCCTTTCACTGTCAGGAACTCAAATGCCCAAGACCTTCAGCAAACCAGCCACGCAAACATGCTTCGTTCTCGTTGTCACCACGTTGTGCGCCATCAGTTGCACGCCCCAGATCAACAGTGTTCTTAAGGTCGATGGAAAGGTAGGCGAGCCGCTCGAATATCGGATTACGGCCACCAATAGTCCGACAAGCTTCAACGCCGACGTTCCGCCTCCCGAAGGGCTGGGCGTTGACACGACCACCGGGATCATCTCCGGAGTTCCCGAAAAGATGGGGATTTACAAGCGGGATATCAGCGCGACCAACAGCAGTGGCGCGGGGCAACCGGCCAAACTCCAGATCACCATCGGGAACGCCGTGGTGGTCGAGAAGGAGCTATTGATCATCGATCCCCAAGTGGTGCAGGACGCCAACATGGTTGGCAAGGGGAAGCCGTGGCACATCCGTACGGTCCTCCAGCGCATCGCCGGAACGATGGATGATGCTCAAGTGGAGGCGTTCGCTCAAGCGTGGTTTGCTTTGTGGGACGACGACCGAAAAGTCAACGCGGAAAAGTATATTGTTCCCAAGCAACCTTCCGCCGCCGCCGCGATGCGCAAAGCTTGGAAGGATGACAATATCAAGCTCTTGGCCATTGTGAACAGGATCGACCTCGCGGCGGGAATGATAGCTCCTGGTCAAGGCGTGGGCGAAGGGCGGTTCGTCTACCAGGTCATTGACGGGTTGGCCGAAAAGTTCACGTTCATCGTCGAGTTTCAACTTCCCATTGCGGCGGGGGAAGACCGGACCGCGGCCCTCAACCGTTGGGCCAACAGGTGGCACGCTCTCGGTAAGCTCGAAGGAAACGACTACCTGAAAAAGCTCGCAGGCATCACGGCGGATTTTTCCGCACATGGCAATCTCAACCAGATACGGACGAATCACCTATTCAACTTCCTCCTGGTGGGATGGAACCTTCGTGAGTTTCACTTCCATGCGCCTTCCTCTCGCATGGTCCAGGCAATGACCAATCAGTCTCCGGATCGGTCGCATCTCGCGTCGGCGGAAATGAAACAATTCATCACTGACAAAGAACAGGACATTCTGGAGGGTACGGCAGGAATTCCCCTTGCGTTAATCGGAGGCAGGTCCGGGCAGGGTGAGCGAGTAGAACCGCCGGGCGTCGTCGCAAGAGCACGCTTCATTGTGTCATTCAACACATGCATTGGTTGCCATACCGGCACGGAATCGAACATCAAGCCATTTCAGCACATTAAGAACTTCCAAAAAGGCCAACCGGCCACGTTGTCAAACTTCATGACGGGCGAGGTCGAGACAAAAGCTAAGCTGCCCTCCCATGAAACGAGCAAACATAATGAAATGATGGACCGAAGGACATTGTTGCTTCATTGGGCAGAGGGCGTGAAAGCAGTGCCGCACGGCGTTGCTGAAGCCGCCAATCAGCGCGAGATAGATGACATCATCAGGGCCCGCAGGTTTCGCGTCCATTAAGGCGCTTGTCATCCGACTGCGGCGAGTGCCATGATCAAGCGGACCCCGCACGGCTTGCCCGTGCGGGGTGGACACAAGGCGCAGGGGCTCCCTATTCAATTAGCCACTCCGGGATTTTCATGAGTACACGTCCAACCCTCCGCGGAAGAAGTAAACCGCTATCTTGAAGCCTCAATAATTAATCACTGTGTTTCCGCTGCGGTTGTAGACCGCGTGATAAGCTTTGGCGTTGATTTGAACGTATTCAGCATTCGCTGGCCGCTCAGGCAGGATCAATCAGTATCCAAACAGCGTTACTTCTTGGCTTGCCTTTAAGGTGATCGCCGCAACGTATAGGTAGCCGTTTTTCAGGCAAGGAGCATGTGATGAAACGCCAGGAACAGGTGCAGCTGCTGCGGTTCATAGGATGCTCCAGCCTGCGTCGGCCGGCTGACAGCGTCGAGGCCATGGCGCTGACCGAAAAGGTCAGCGCGCTCGACGCCGACCCCGATCCGCAATACTACTTCGACGCCATCGAGACGATCCGCGCCTCGCTGGCGACTGATCCGAAGAGGACGCTGGCGAACGCGCCGGCAATCTTGGGCCACAAGCCGACTGTCGAGGAGGCTCTTCGCCTCCTCAAGCAGGCGCAAGATGCGCTGGAAGCACCGGTCTCGGCGATGGCGACGCTGGTGGCGAACCTAGGCGGCGAAGGGGAATCAGTTGCCCTGCCGATGCGCTGCCGATCAACAGGTGAGCCGGTGGAGATCAATCCTTATAACCGTCAGTTCGAGGAATCCGACTGGGCCGCGTGGGCGGTCACGGCCGTCGAGGCGTTCTTCGCCCGGCAGTTTGGCAGCAAGCCGGATTTCCTGCTTCACGGCAGTAACGATGCTTATCGGTATCCGCTGGTGGAGAACGCCGGCGTCGCCTCGGCGGCGCTCTTTTCCGACTGGGGGACGGGCCTGTATCACTCGCAACTGATCGCCTGCGACATCGCCGCGCGAGGCCCAGGGCAGGCGGTGCACCTGGGCGATGTGTACTACACGGGCAGGGCGTCGGAGTTCCGCGACCGCTGCGTCGCCATGCTCCAGCAGGGCATGTTGCAGCGGATGCCCGTGTACTCGCTCAACGCGAACCACGAGATGGACACCAACGGCGTCGCGTACTTCAAGTTCCTGGATTGGAAGCTGAAACTGCCTCAGCCCGACTACGCAACGCAGCGCCAGCAGGCCAGCTACTTCTGTCTGCACAATCAGAATTATCAGATCATCGGCATCGACACGGCTTACTCGCGCAACGGCCGGTTGGCGGCTGACACGTACACCTGGTTGACGCACCAGCTTCAGCACGGACGCATCGAGGGCAAGATCAATATTCTGCTGAGTCAGAACGAGCCCTACGACCGGCTGGACGAGTCGGAGCGCGACCTGCTGGGGACGGACCTGGGCGCACTGCGTGGAAAGATTGACCTCTGGTTCTGGGGCGATGAGCACTACGCGGCGCTCTGGGGGCCGCGCGGCGGCGTGCCGTTCTTCGGCAGCTGCATCGGGCACGGCGGGTTCCCCTATGAACGCCTCTCGCAGCGCTGCGATTTCATGACGCCTCTGGCCGACCTGATCTGGTGCGGGACCGGATTCCGCATGGAAGCAAGGCGCGATCGCGGTAACAACGGCTATGTCTGGCTGGACATGAAGCCCGATGAGCTCACGCTGATCTACATCGACTGGCGCGGCCACGTCGTCGATACCAGGACCTTCGCCGTCGCCAGCGGCAAGCTGCGGATGACGTGACCGCACCTTCCAGGCAGCGTGGCGCTCGTGCAGTCGCGCCGCAGCAGGGGCCGGCGCAAACTCTCCAGACGGAGGCTCGACATGCGACCATTGATCGACATCCATACACACTTCTTCAACGCCAACTACTGGCCCATCCGCGGTATCCTGCGGGCGTGGATCGGCGAGCTGCCGACTGTGTTGTTAGAAGGGTTGGTCCGTGCGATCCTGTGGAACACTCGCGAGTCGCACGAACTGGATGTGCCCGTGAGCGAGCTGGGGCCGGAACTGCTGGCGCATCCGGAGCGGGAGGCCACGGCAATGGACGCGGGGCCGGACCGATCGGCGCGTTCGACGGAGGCGATCATCCGATCGCTGGTGGATGCGCTGCCCGATGATCTGGTGCTGCTGCCCGACCCGGAGATGGACCGGTTTATCGCGGAGCACTCCCTGGCGACGCTGGTCGCGCCCGCCTTGGCGGCATCCCAAACAGCGGCAATGCCGCTGCTGGAGCGAACGGTGGCGATCTCCGAGGGTGTTTCGATCCGGCGGCTGGCGATCGAGTCGGCACTGGTGCATACCATTCACGAGAGCGAGGCCGGCCTGCCCGATCACCGCAAGCGGTTCATCACTCATTTCCTGCATTTCCTCGGCCAGGCACAGGCGTCGGAGATCGAACTGACCGAGGCATACCAGGCCATGGTACCAAGCCACCTGCTGCTCGTGCATCACATGATGGACCTCGATGTCCCGTACCGCGATCACTCTGTGTTCGACTATGGCCGGCAGATTCGCCGGATGCGCAAGCTTTCCTCGCTTTACCCCGGTAAGGTGCTGGGGTTTGTCGCATACGATCCATATCGCGGCGATCTTGCAGGAGTGCAAGGGGCGCTCAGCGGCGGGTTCGCGGGTGTCAAGCTCTACCCGCCCACCGGCTATCGCCCCATTGGCAACGCGACGCCCGCCATGTCTCGGATCACCCGCGACATCGGCGGGCTCGACGGCACGGAGATGGACCGCCGGCTGCTGGCGGTGTACGACTTCTGCCTGGCACCCGGTGCCGCGCCGGGGATCGAATCGGGCATTCCCATCCTGTTTCACTGCAACGACTCGGGCTTCGAGCGGGACTCGAAGATGAAGGTGCCCGAGTATTGCAACGAGGCCACCACCGTCGAGGGTACGGGCAACCTCTCTGATCCCCGGGCACTCGTTGATCTGTTCACCCGCGACGGCGGCAAGTACGCGGGCCTGCGTATATGCCTGGGGCACGCGGGCGGACACCAATGGACCGATGAAGGTGCGTCCTTCGACTCCAGCCTGTGCGACATCGCAAAGGCAAAGAGCTTCTGCCACGCGGTTTATCTGCTCTGCCGGCGGTACGAGCACGTCTACTGCGACTTTGGACACATGGTCGAAGTCATGCACGCCCCCGTCGCGGACCGCCTGATCTGCAGGCTGGTCGCACTCGCCTCGGTCGATGAGCCCGACTCGGTCAACAAATACCGGTTCTTCGACAAGGTCATGTTCGGCAGCGACTATTTCATGCCCAACGAATACGGCACGTACAAGAAGTACGCCCAGCAGATGATCCACATCTTCGAGCAGGACGGGCTTACCTCGGTCTCCGATCGCTTCTTCATGCACAACGCCACGCGATACCTGAACCTAACGGGCTTTCTCAGTCGGAATCCGACTCTGCCACATCGCGAGAAGAATGAACTGACTCGGCTGGCGGTCCCGTGAGACAGGTGGGCGTTAGAACAATCGTATGGCCTTGACGCTTCTCAAGAATATATACGCATTATGCCGCTCACATCATGACGCCATATCGAAAATAATATCGCCGAACCTTGATGACGGTCCGTTGCCGTCTCCCGCGACGCCGTGAGCTA
>JAWXCM010000099.1:0-4326 GCA_034408745.1 Bryobacteraceae bacterium | reverse complement strand
GTTTACTTAAGAACATTTCCACGCATAAATGTTTCAATTGGCGTGCGGTTCGGGACGCCCGATCACCTGTATGGGGCCTTAAGTAAACGCTTATGGGGGCTCGCCCCCTATGGCGAACCGCGCTTCAGGAAGCAGATATTCGATCACCTGATCGATCTCAAGCCGGACGGCTCGTTCCGCCTGAACCTTGACTATTTCAACTACTGCACTGGCCTGACTATGACCAACGGCAAGTTGGATGCGCTATTTGGTGGCGCCGTGCGCAAGCCAACGGAGAAATTGACGCAGCGGCATATGGACTTGGCGGCCTCCATTCAGGCTGTACTCGAGGAGGTGATTCTCCGGATGACCCGATCTCTCGCCGCGGAAACCGGAGTCAATAATCTCTGCCTGGCCGGAGGGGTTGCGCTGAACTGTGTTGCGAATGGCAAGGTGCTCCGGGACGGGCGATTCGAGGGGATCTGGATACAGCCTGCGGCGGGAGACGCCGGCGGGGCGCTAGGTGCTGCTCTCGCCGCCTACCACCAATTCAAGAACCAGCCACGGGAGCGGCAGCCGAGAGGCGACGCTATGAAGGGTTCGTATTTGGGTCCGGAGTTTTCGCAGGCGGAGATTGAACGGCGCCTGCGAGACGCCGGTGCGCGATTCCATGTACTCGATGACGATGCACTTCTGGAGGCCTCCGTTTCCGCTCTGACGGAGGAGAAGGCGCTAGGGTGGTTCCAAGGACGAATGGAGTTCGGCCCGCGAGCACTCGGCGGCCGCTCGATCTTGGGCGACGCGCGCTCTCACCGCATGCAGTCCACCCTCAATCTCAAAGTGAAGTACCGCGAGTCGTTTCGTCCGTTCGCCCCATCTGTGTTGCGCGAAGAGGTTTCCAACTGGTTCGATCTCGATTGCGCCTATATGCTTCTGGTGGCGGACGTGGTGAACGAACGGCGCGTTCCGATGACTGAGGAGCAGTGCCTGCTTTTCGGCATTGAGAAGTTGAACGTACCGCGCAGCGACATTCCCGCCGTGACCCACGTGGACTACTCAGCGCGTGTACAAACTGTGCACCGCGAAACGAACCCGCGCTACCATGCCCTACTCAATGGCTTCTTCAAGCGGACAGGCTGCCCGGTGATCGTCAACACGAGCTTCAACGTGCGGGGTGAGCCGATCGTCTGTACGCCAGAGGACGCATTCCGATGCTTTATGGGCACAGAAATCGAAGCGTTAACGGTTGGCAACTGCTTCTTGCTCAAGGAGGAGCAGGATGCAGCGCTCAGACAAAACTACGAAAACGCCTTCGAACTCGATTAGTCCAAGCACCCCTTTCCGGATGTGCGTGAATAATTCACTAAAGCCAAGCACTTAGCACCGGCTTACAATTTTGATCACAACGAATCCAGAAGTGCCGCATGGCGAATGGTGCAAGGCTTCGGCGCATTTACTTTGGCGGGTGAACTGGCAATCCGAAAAACGTTTTTGATGACGGGACAACCTTGCAAAGGGAAGCGGATACATTCTGGCGTCCTGCTGCGTTGCGGGCGGCGGATGGTCCGTCATGTATTTTGTTACCAAAATGCTCCTCAACGGATGTGCCAATATGTCGTTCTACAAAGGCTATTTCCCAAGTACGGCCGGACCCGTGATAGACCTGCGCTTCAGCTTCGTACACCTCGACGTGGACCTTTATGAAAGTACCAAAAGCTGTCTTGAGTTTTTCTACCCGCGGCTAAATGTGGGAGGTGTTATCAGCCCCGATGATTATGTGGGCGCCCATGGGGTCTGGACCGCGTTCGAGGAGTTTTTTTTCGGACAAGCCTGAGCCGGTGCTCGAATTGAGCGGGAATCAGTGTATGGTGGTCAAACTGTGAAACTGCTTGAAGGCGCTTGCCTCGATGGGCGTGGGGCCGCACCGGCTACTGAACAGCCAGCGTCGGACCGTCGGGGCTAGCCGTATTCCCGGCCCGGATTGTTAGCGGCACGTTGAAACCAGCCGCTACGTTTGACGGAACCCGGACATTCACCTGGAGTACTCCTGAAACCAAGCCGGGAGCCGCCCCGGCATACAACACCGTCGCGTCCAGCCCGCCAATCCGAACCGTCACCGGCAGCAAAGGGGCTGGCAATGACGAACCGGAGACAATCAGGCCATCGCTTCCCGGCGGCGACGTCTGGCCGGCGCCCGTAGCGTAGAACACCACAATCGACCCCTTTGCCGCGGGCTGAGAGCTAGAGTTGACAGTCCCGTTTTCGTTCAAAAGCGCCGCCGGTCCCCGCCCCGACGAGTCCAAAGTGAAGATCGCCGGACTAGCCGGACGCAAGGCGACCGGAAACACCTGGGAATCCTTTCCATTGCAGTTGACGACGACGGAAGCCGTTCCGCGGCCCTGCATCCCAAATGGAACGAGTACGCTCGATTGACGGGCCTGGGCGTAAAGTACCGGCGCCGCGATTCCGTCAAACAAAGTCCGGCAGTTCCCCGCGACCGCGTCGAGGAACCCGGCTGGCCGAACAGATCCGGAAGCCAGCGTCTCCGATCCTAAACCGGTGCCGAATAGCGTTACGATTTGGCCCGGGGCCACCGGACCGGCGCGAAAACTCGCTCCATCCACCACCGCATTCACCACCGGCGCCGCGCTCCCGCCCGTGCCGGTCGAGCCATTTCCATAGACGGTGATCACACCCGCCCCCGGGATCGACGCAGTCAGGCTTTGCCCCGCTTGCAGAGATACATCCGGCAGATCGACGTCCTGGCGCGCGTCGGTGGTGTATTTGATCCCATATAGCCCCGGCGCCAGCCCGTCGACTTGGATTTGGCCGCTCGACATCGCCTTGACGACGACCGCCAGAGCGCCGTTAGGATTGCGAAAAGCGGCCGGATCGTAAGCCGCCGGATCGGAACTGGAAGCGCCGAGGCGAACCGCGCCGGGTCGAATGAAACGGAAGTACTGTCGCAGAAACGGCGTCCGTGGCGCCATTTGAACCTGCGAACCGGAAGACCCCACCACATAGTACGGCGCGGCGGCGGTCGGGGGTCCGGCGATCGTATACTGCGCCCAGGACGAGTTGCCGCCAATGGTCAAGTCGGCGTGCAGATCCTGATATCCGCTGCCGATGTGCTCGAGCATTGCTGTCTGTATGCCATACTGCGTGCGGCGGGCGCCGATATTTTGCAGGGCCTGCGCCGTCACGCCGCTGTAACGGTGATAACTCAACTCCGAAAGCAGCGGTCTCACGGCGGCATTCGTAATCATTTGGTCGAAATATGCCACCGCGCTCGTCATGTTTTTAGTCGATGGGGCGATAAACCTTGGCGTGTAACCATTGGCGAGGAGCCTATTGCCTGCGGCGGCAATCGCCGCGCCGATCTGCGCGCCCCGCCATTGCGTAGTATTGTCGGGCTCCAGAATCACTTCCCAGGCATCCGGAATCAAGCCGTACTTCGTCTGCAGGTGACGATAGGCGGCTAAGACGAACTCGGCGTACTCCTCGGGGTTCAGATGGATGTATTGGAGGCCCGCCGGGCAACCGGCCGCCGTGATCTGGGGAGTGAAGGCGACATAGTTTACGTTGAGAAAGAATTTCTCTCCCCGGGCCTCCACGCGGCTTCGTATGGGGAGCACGATCTTCTGAATCTTATCGTCGAACTCGTCGAAATGGAACCCGGCGGGATCGGCTACAAACGGATCGGAATTATCATTCACCGTCGAATAGCGGAGGCAGCGCCAGCTTTCGTAAGGAATCGTTCCGTTACGCTCCGCGGCCCAGAAATCCTGCGTATTCTCGGTACCGCTGCGAATTTCCAGCCGGAGCCGGGTGACGCCGAGATCGTTCACCAAAAGGTCGAACAACCGATCACGGTAGAGAGGGAAATTGGCCGAATCCTGAACGGCGAATGCGGTAGCCTCCCATCCGGTGATTGTCTGAAAGGTGCGGGAAGGGTCAACCGTAATGCGAACGGGCCCCTGGGCGAAGAACACAGGCGCCTCTCCGAGCCTAAGGATTAGAGCCAGCGTTACGGCGACGGAAGCCGCGATACGGCGCCAAGACCACCTCATGTGAGTATTCCCGGATTTCGCCACACCTTATTTTACCACTCCGATTTTATGCGCCGTCGTTTTGCCGGTGCTTAACGGTCGTGTTGATTCCGGAAGAGTTGCTGAGCCGTGAGTGTAAGCGATCCGGTGTGTTCCCCAAAGCGGTTGAACACCGGCCGTTTTGCTAACTTTTTTGTAACTAGAGCCTGTCCCGTGTTCGGCTTTTTTGCCGTATTCCCGCTTGTCAACAAAAAGTACTTGTCACTATAGCAGGGAATTTCCCGGCACATGTCTGTAG
>JAWXCM010000098.1:0-6569 GCA_034408745.1 Bryobacteraceae bacterium | reverse complement strand
TTGCCAGGCGATGTCTCCAGCAACCACGCCGGCGGCAAGGTCAGCCGCTCCAGCGCCACCTTGGTGCCGATGCCGTCCAGCATCTCCGCGTACAGCGCCTGAAAGCGCGCCTTCTGCCGCCGGATTTGGCCTGCCTCGTCGGGCCGGAAGACCGCGAGACTGAAGTAATTGTTGACGGCGGCCACAAGACCGGTGGAATCCTCCGGTGTGCTCTGCCACGGCCTGCCGGACCAGACCTTGGCCGGTGCGCTGGCCGGATTGCCCACGAAGCTGACCACCACCGGGCGAGCGTCGGCAAGCTCGCCGAACACGGACAGCAGAAATTCCTCGTTGCTGACCAGATCGGTTTTGCCGGTTATGTCGGTTTCCACCGCCTCGGGTGGCGAATCTGTCTCGGGCGCGCTCATCACCGCGCCCCCTACACCGCAGCTTTGCGCGCCGCTTCCAGCTTCAGCACGAGAGCGCGGATCTCCTCGTCGGTCTTGCCGGAGATGCGCGCCGCGTTCAGCGCCGCGACTTCATGAGCCGGCCAGCCGACGCACCGAGGCCCCAGGCTTACCTGCTTAGTCCATAGGCCTTGGGATATGCGGAGGTAAATTGTCGACCGGGAATACCCGGACTCAGTCTTGACGGCAGGAAGCCGAAAGATGGTTTGCGGCATGTTGGCACCCCTTTGGGTGTTGTTGAACATGCCGCCATTGAATTGTCCCGACGCCCGCCCGAATAGCAGGATAGGTTCAGAAAACCTGTCCCGAAAATCACGGGAGGGGTAGGTGGATTCCCCGGTAGGGGGTGGATAGTTCTGAAACCGCGCCAGGGCTGAGAGCCAGAACTGGCGGCACTCTTGGGGGTAGGTGGATCACTCGCCGGGCGTCTTGGGTGCCCCGCCCTTGTCTTTCCAATTCGCGACCTTGGCGATTTGGTTCTTGATGGCATCGGCATTGATTTCGCCGTCATCCTTGACCAGATCAAACTCAGCGGCATGAGCAGTGAGCCAGCTTTCAAGATTCTGTTTCACGTGCTTCCCGTTGTCCAAGTACTTGGTATCGGTCGTTACCGCCTGCCAGGCGCGAACGGCGGCGGCCAACTT
Source organism: Bryobacteraceae bacterium (assembly GCA_034408745.1). Taxonomy (GTDB): domain Bacteria; phylum Acidobacteriota; class Terriglobia; order Bryobacterales; family Bryobacteraceae; genus JAWXCM01. Next base: position 5,479 of record JAWXCM010000098.1, on the reverse strand, counting down.
CGGCGCATAGCATAGATTCTTAGGGTTAAGGTAGTCCGGTGCAACGGTGACGTTCGGGAAGAAAAAGCCTGTATGAAATCCGCGACCGGCAAGCCAATTACGAAGAGACCCGACCTCAACTCTCGATTCGCCGATGTCTATCGAATCATCGATCGCGCCACAGATATTCCCATTGATGTCCTGTTCGTATTGCGGAATGAGCGTGCCCTTGATTGCCCCTTTCCGCAGTGCATTTGAAATTGCGGTTTTTGCCGCTTCATAGCCCGTCGGTCTCTCGTGCGGTTGCCATTTTTCTGAATACCCGCTCTCACTGGACGGGTCGCAACCAGCGATCAATAGGGCGGCCTGGACGATGTTTAGTTCGTCACACAACCGCCAATAGTCGAATCCGGTGAGTTCAATTGGCACTGGGATCGAAAGCCAAGTCACGCCGTCCTTATCGGTGTAGCGACTCATAGATGTGAGCCTAAATTAACCTGCATTTGGGCCTCCGCGGCCGTTCAGTAGGATTATGCAGCACGCTGTTGTACATTATCAGCGACTTGTACCTGTTGCTAGCAGCGACAAAGCACACTGCGTCATGCGAACAATAAGAAAGCACGTGAGAATCAAGCCATTGAAACTTCATGGCTATTTCCAGAATGCCCGCGGAGCTTTCCATGCCACGAGCAAAGCGTCTGCCGTCTTCTGGGCTCATAAAGTTGACCGCGTCTAACCCGTTCTTCGACCACCCCATCCTCAATTCGCCCTACGAGTACCCGTCGAGGCATTGGGAGCTCGATGACGAAGGGCAGCCCACACAGAAAATCACCGAGAGCCGGCGCAGCGCCAAGTTCATCACGCCCATACCCAAGCCGAAGAAACGGAAGAAGACCCCAACGCAGGAAGGATTCGTGTTTGACGAAGGCAAAGGTCTTTCCACCAGGGCACAGCAGTACGACGCTACTTCCAACATCAACGAGGTGCGCCGGAACGTAGACGCGTGGCGGGCCTTGCCCAACCCTAGCCAGTGGCAGGTCACCCCGGAGACTGCACGCCTGCTCCAGCACTGGCGGCACCACAAATTCGGCGGCATCCGTCCGTTCTTCTGCCAGGTGGAAGCGATCGAAACCGCCATCTGGCTGACCGAAGTCGCGCCCCACACCAACAACGGCAAGCGACTGCTCGACCACCTGGCGAGCGCCAACAAGGACGCCAATCCCGAACTCATGCGTTTTGCGTTGAAACTCGCCACCGGTGCGGGCAAGACTACCGTCATGGCCATGCTTATCGCGTGGCAGACCATCAATGCCGTCCGCCGGCCCAACAGCAAGAACTTCACGCGCGGCTTTCTCGTCGTGGCGCCCGGACTCACCATCAAGGATCGCCTCCGCGTGCTCCAGCCGAATGATCCAGACGCCTATTACAAGGACCGTGAACTGGTCCCGAGCGACATGCTCGATTACATCAAGGATGCCAAGATCGTCATCACGAACTACCACGTCTTCATGCTCCACGAGCGCATCGAGCTTTCCAAAGGCGGGCGTCAACTCCTGCAAGGCCGCACCGGCGACGCGCCCAAGACCCTCGAATCCGAGGGCCAAATGATCCAGCGCGTGATGCCTGATCTGATGGGCATGAAGAACATTCTCGTAATTAATGACGAGGCCCATCACTGCTATCGCGAGAAGCCGGCGGATGACGTGGAGTTCACCGACGAGCAGGGCAATAAACTCTCGGGCGATGAATTGAAGGATGCGAAGGCCCGCGCCAAGAAGGACAACGAAGCCGCGCGTGTCTGGATTTCCGGCCTCGAATCGGTCAACCGCAAGCTCGGCCTCGCCCGCGTCATCGACCTCTCAGCCACCCCGTTCTTCCTCAGCGGCTCCGGCTACATCGAGGGCACGCTCTTCCCTTGGACCATGAGCGACTTCTCCCTCATGGACGCCATCGAGTGCGGCATCGTGAAACTGCCCCGCGTTCCGGTGGCGCAGAATCTTGCCGGCGCGACAGACGACGAAATGCCGATGTTCCGGGAACTCTGGAAACACATCCGCACCAAGATGCCGAAGAAAGGGCGCGGCGCTGGCGAGGAACTCGACCCTCTCGCGCTGCCCACGCTCCTCAAGACCGCGCTCGAAGCCCTCTACGGCCATTACGAAAAAACCCACAGGCTCTGGGATGCGGAGGGCGCTCGCGTGCCACCCTGCTTTATCGTCGTCTGCAACAACACCGCCACTTCCAAGTTGGTCTATGACTACATCTCCGGGTTTCACCAGAAGAACGACGACGGCACATCTTCCCTGGTCAAGGGGCGTCTCGCGCTCTTCCGCAACTTCGACGAAACCACCGGCAACCCGCTCCCGCGCCCGAACACGCTCCTCATCGACAGCGAGCAGCTCGAATCCGGCGACGCGCTCGATGACAATTTCCGCGCCATGGCCAGTGATGAAATCGAGCGGTTCCGCCGCGAAATCATCGAGCGCAAGAGGGATGCCCATGCCGCGGACAACCTGTCCGACCAGGACCTGCTGCGGGAGGTGATGAACACCGTGGGCAAGGAAGGGCAGCTCGGGGCTGGCATTCGGTGCGTCGTCTCAGTCTCCATGCTCACCGAAGGCTGGGATGCCAGCAACGTCACCCACGTCCTCGGCGTCCGCGCCTTTGGCACCCAGCTTCTCTGCGAGCAGGTCATTGGCCGCGCCCTTCGCCGCCTGTCCTACGACCTCAACGAAGAGAATCTCTTTGATGTCGAATATGCCGATGTCCTCGGCATTCCCTTCGACTTCACGGCCAAGCCCGTCATCGCCACGCCGAAGCCGCCGCGCCCCACCGTCCAGGTCAAAGCCATTCGCCCCGAGCGCGACCACCTCGAAATCCGCTTTCCGCGCGTCGAGGGCTACCGCGTGGAACTCCCGGAGGAACGCATCGAGGCCAAATTCGACGACGACTCCATCCTCGTCCTCACGCCGGAACTGGTCGGCCCGACCAAGAACGAAAACGCCGGCATTATTGGCAAGACGGAAACCCTGACCGTCGAGCACCTCGCTGATGTCCGTCCCTCCACGGTCCTGTTTAACGTCACCCATCGGCTGCTCTACACGAAGTTCCGCGATCCGGGCGAGCCGCCACCGCTGCACCTCTTCGGTCAGCTTAAGCGCGTAACAAAGCAATGGCTCGACACCTGCCTCAAATGCAAGGGCAGCACCTACCCAGCGCTGCTCATGTATCAAGAGCTGGCCGCCATCGCCTGCGAACGAATCACAGCCGGCATCACCCGCGCCTTCATCGGCGGGCGGCCCATCAAGGCCCTGCTCGATCCCTACAACGCCACCGGCTCGACCAATCACGTCCGATTCAACACCTCCAAGACCGACCGCTGGGACACAAAGGGACCGCCACCCAAGTGCCACATCAACTGGGTCGTGCTCGACAGCGACTGGGAGGCCGAGTTCTGCCGCGTGGCCGAGGCACATCCCAAGGTCCGTGCTTACGTGAAGAACCACAACCTCGGCCTCGAAGTCCCGTATCGCTACGCCTCCGAGCTGCGCAAGTATCTCCCCGACTTCATCGTGCTCGTGGAGGACGGGCACGGCGACGACGATCTGCTCCACCTTATCGTCGAGATCAAGGGCTACCGTGGCGAAGATGCTAAGGAGAAGGCTTCCACCATGAAAACCTACTGGGTGCCCGGCGTGAACCACCTCGGCACGCATGGCCGCTGGGCCTTCGCCGAGTTCTGCGATGTCTATGAAATCGAAGTCGACTTCGCAGTGAAGGTGGCGGGACAGTTCGAGAAAATGATCACCTCCGCCACAGCGCAACCAGCGATTGGGGAGCAATAATCATGGCCAAGAAACCGCCCAGTCTCAAGTCCGTCGAGACCCTTAAGCACGACGAGGCCAAGCGGAAGAACATCCCCACCGCCGAGCACCAGTCCGTGCTCAGGCAGGACGATGCTGCGCCCCTCAAGCTGAAATACGCCCGCAATACGGACCTTGACCCACAGCTCGTCTGGCGCGGCAAGGATGAGCAGGACTGGAGCGACCTCGTCGTCCACGCCCCGCCGCTCTACATCCAGGAAAAGGTCCACCCCAAAGCGCTCATTGACGACCTGCTGCGCCAGACCAAAGAGAGCCAGCACACCACTGGGGAAATAAGTGCCGACCTCTTCGCCGACTTCAACGGAATTCCCATAGGGGCGGACAAGACCGAGTTCTACCAGCACGACCAGAACTGGTCGAACCGCATGATCCTTGGCGATTCACTGCAAGTAATGGCAAGCCTCGCCGAGCGTGAGGGCCTGCGCGGCAGAGTGCAGTGCATCTATTTTGATCCGCCCTACGGAATCAAGTTCAACAGCAACTTCCAATGGTCGACCACCAGCCGCGACGTTAAGGATGGAAACGCCGGCCACATCACCCGCGAGCCGGAGCAGGTCAAAGCCTTCCGCGACACCTGGCGCGACGGCATTCACAGCTATCTCACCTATCTGCGAGACCGTTTGACCGTCGCACGCGATCTGCTCACCGATTCCGGCTCGATCTTCGTGCAAATCGGCGACGATAATGTCCATCGGGTTCGGTCGGTAATGGACGAGGTTTTTGGGGATGAGAATTGCGTCAGCATAATCACGGTAAAGAAAACTGGCGGGCAAACATCGACAGCTCTCGCTGCAGTAAGCGATTACATAGTGTTCTACGCGAAGAACATTCCCCAACTCAAATTTCGACAACCTCATCATAAAGTTACCGCAGGGGAAGGTGAAACTACCGGCGAGCGCTACGACCAAGTTCAATTTCCTGACGGGACCACGCGAAGGGCGCTAGATGAGGATTTCGCCAACCCAGAAGCGCGTTTCTTCCAATACGTTTCCACGTCTTCCCACAGACCAGCACGTGAGCACGAGCGGATTCCAATTAGTTTCGAAGCACGCACTTTCCTACCTCCTGCGGGAAGAACATGGACAACTACAGCTGCTGGATTTACACGACTGATTGGAGCTGGCCGGATATACGCGGGCGGCGGCACGTTGCGATTTAGACGATTCCTAGACGACTTTGCTGCAACCGCCGTGGGAAATCTCTGGGTCGATGTGGCTGGGGCAGCAGATAAAATCTATGTTGTTCAAACCGCGACCGCAGTTATTCAACGCTGCCTCCTCATGGCCACCGACCCCGGCGACCTCGTGCTGGACCCGACCTGCGGCTCGGGCACCACCGCCACCGTTGCCGAGCAATGGGGCCGCCGCTGGATCACGATTGACACTTCGCGCGTGGCACTGGCGCTGGCCCGTGCACGCATCATGGGCGCACGTTATCCGTTTTACCTGCTCGCCGATTCCCGCGACGGCCAGACCAAGGAAGCCGAAGTCACCCGCACGGCGCCGAGTTCCCAGCCGGTGCGCGGGAACATCCGCCACGGCTTCGTCTATGAGCGCGTGCCGCACATCACCCTCAAATCCATCGCCAACAACGCGGAGATTGATGTCATCTGGGAC
>JAWXCM010000097.1:0-61150 GCA_034408745.1 Bryobacteraceae bacterium | reverse complement strand
GTGGTGGACAGCGTCACTCAGGCGCCGGTTCGGAAGGCGCAGCTGACGGTGATGTCCCGCGGGGGGCAGGTGGGTATGTCGGCGATTCCAGCCGTCGGCGGAGGCGGCGGCGGAGGTGGGACGGCGTGGTTCAATCCCGCCAGCAGGATGGGCTCGGTACGGTCGACAGGGGTGTTAGGCACCAACGGCGTGATAGTCGGCGGCCTGATGCCGGGCGGGATGATGTCGGGCGGCGGAATGGGTCAGCCCTCGATTTCCACCACTGACTCCTCCGGCAGCTTCGTCCTTCGAGATCTGCCGCCTGGACGTTATGCGGTTCAGGCGTTTCACACACGCTACCCCGTGGGGCGCACCGGGCCAGTAGTCGTGGAGACAGAGGTCAAAGCTGGGGAGACCACGCGCGTGACTGTGGCGCTGGTGCCTCCCGCATCGCTTACGGGGCGCATTGTAGACGAGGATGGCGACCCCATCGCCGGGTGCTCGGCGCAAGTGCGAGCTCCGGAAGGCTCACCAGCAGGGATGAACGGCATGAGTAGTGAGGTCAGCAATGAGCGGGGTGAATACCGCCTCTGGGGATTTACGGCCGGCAGGTATCTGGTGTTTGCGCAGTGCATGCGCCCGATTTTTCAGCCGCGTCCCTTTTCCGCAGGCCCTCCGCCTCCGCCCAGCCTCAGCTATCCGGTGCAGTATTACCCGCAATCGGCCGACGCGGCCGCGGCGACACCGCTCGAGTTTGCGCCGGGCGTGGAGCGCACCGGGGTCGACTTCCAGCTCAAGCCCGCGCGCGTGTTCAGCGTATCGGGGAAGCTCAGTGGCTTTGAGACGTCGGGCAACCGGAACCTCTCCGTTGTGCTGAGCAATCCGAAGGAGCGATTCGGCTTTGCATTCCGAGGTGGGCGCGTGGATCCGGCGACTGGCACCTTCGAGATACAGAACGTGTTTCCGGGAAGCCACGTGTTGTCCGCCATTCAGCATGCAACAGACTCGAACACTCCGACGTTGAACGCGAGGCTGCCGATTGAAGTCACGGACAGGTCTTTACAGGTAAACCTTGTTCTGCAGAAAGCGGTCGATATTCCGGGAATGGTGGTGATTGAAGGGGACCGCGCGGTTCCTCCGCAGCAGGTGCAGGTGCAGACGATGCCGGACGAGCAGTCGAGTGGCGCCCCTCCGCCGCGCGTCGAGATGCAGCCTGACGGGAGCTTTGTGATGAAGAACACACCAGCCGGGATATGGCGGATCCAGGTATTTGGGCCTGGTATTTATCTGCGTGCCATTGAGGTGGGCGGGCAGCCGCTGCCTGGTCAGACTCTGGACACGACGAACGGTGTGGCGGGACCGATCCGTGTGATCGTCAGCACCCGGACAGCCAGCGTGAAGGGCAGGGGCAATCCGGGTCTGATGTACGTGTTCGTGAGAGACGGCATGGACCCGCGTTTTGGCGGCGGAAACTTTGCCCACGCGGACCCGCAGGGCAACTTTCAGATGCAGGGGCTCGCGCCCGGAAGCTACAAAGTGTACGAGGGGAACGTGCCGGATGAGGCGATGCTGTTGCAGACCGTATCGGTTGCAGAGGGTGCGGCACTGGACATGGATCTCACGCGGCGGCCTTCCGGATCGCGATAAGAGGATAGACGGAGGGGAAGGGAAGCGGGGAGGAAAGCCGGCAACTATTTCTTATTCAGGTCGCCGGCCTGGGTGGACGTTCACGATGTACACGGTCTTAGGGTTTACAGGGCTTTCGCCAGTTCTTCTGCGAATGCGCTCTGTGAGTGCGCTCCGCGTTTACCACCGCTGCGGCTCTTTCCCGCCCCGGCGCCAGCGCCAGCAGGACGGCGTTCCCGAGTCGGAGTCGGAGTCGGGCCAGTAGCAGAGACGGCGGGCGGACCACCGGCGGCTGCGGCCGGTGCGGTGACACCGGGCTTCACCGCGGGACCCCCAACCTTGCCGCGCGGCGGCTGAGCAGGGTTGGCGCGAAGAAGGCGGTCTTCCAGCGGGGCACGGTCAAATCGGCGGATGATCGACTGCATCTCCTCGCCGTTCGGAGCTTCGATAAAAGCGAAGCCTTTGGATTCCTGAGTTTCGGGGTTGCGGATGACCTTGATCGAATCGACTACCAAATTCTCGGCGCCTAGCCAGGACTTGATATCGTCTGCGGTCACCCAGGTCGGCAGGTTTCCGAGGAAAACGGTGCAACTCATTCTATAGTGTGTTTTCTACTCCGTGGGGATTGATGTTTCCGAGGACCGGGTTGCAAAGGCGCGGGCCATGGGAAGCAACTACAGCTTAACATAAGGCTGTCATACTCGAAAAGCAACATGCAGTTGTCAATTTGCGAGTGATGCGTCTTTGTGCTCAGGCAAGAAGCGGATCAACACTGCCGCAAGCAGGAAAAAGGCCGAATTCAGGCCTAAAGCCGCACCAATGCCGTACGAATCGGCCAGCGCTCCGATGCTCCACGGAGCAGCCGCGCACAACATTCTTCCGAAGTTGTAGCAAAATCCCTGCCCGGCGCCGCGCACTTCGGTGGGGTAAAGCTCGGCCAGAAGCGCTCCGAAGAGGCTGAAGAATCCAGTTCCCGCGAATCCAACCAGCGGGCCGAGTGGTAGCAGCCAGCCGGTGAGGCCCCAGCCTGGAAGACTGCCGTACAGCAGAGTCAGAATGGCCGCCGACACCACGTATGCCGTAAACACCTGCTTGCGTCCAAAGCGCTCGCAGAGAAAGCCGAAGCTGATGTATCCGGCGAACCCGCCCGCCTGCATCACGAAAATCCAGAGGCTCGAGCTAAAGATGTTGACCCCGGCTCCGCCTGCCGAGACGGGAGCCGACAGAAATCCGGGAACCCACGTGAACAGGCCCCAGTATCCGAGCAGCGCGGCCGAGGCAAGCGCGGTGGCGCGGAAGGTGATCGCGCCCAGCGGCGGACGGAAGATCGCCCAAAAGTCCCCGCCGCGTTTTTCTTTGCGCTGCTGCTGCCAGACCACGGGCTCCTCGACGCCATTTCGCACAAAGATGGTTAGGAGCGCCGGTGCCAGGCCGACCAGGAACAGCACTCGCCAGCCGAACCGAGGCAAAACGAACCCACTTACCACGGCGGCCATCATGTATCCAATGGACCAGCCAGACTGCATGATGGAGATGGCTCGCTGGCGCCGTGCCGCGGGGAATGATTCGGCGACCAGAGTCGCGCCGGCCGACCATTCCCCGCCGAGGCCGATTCCTACCATTCCGCGCCAGAACACAAGTTCCCAGAAGGAATGAGACAGCGCAGTACCCGCCGAAGCGAGTGAGTACAGGAGAATAGTAGCGATCAGCAGGCGTTTTCGGCCGAAGCGGTCGGACAGGATCCCGGTCCCAATGCCTCCGAGCGCGGAAGTAATCAGAGTGACGGAACTGACCAGGCCGGCCTGCGCATTCGTCATGCCGAACTCGGCGCGCAGGGTTTGGAGCGCGAACACGTAGAGCAGCACATCCATGGCGTCGAGCGCGAAGCCGAGCATGGAGGCGATCAGGGCTCGCCGCCGCCGCCTTTCGGCTGTTTTTTCGTCGACCGCCGTTAGGTCGGAAATAATCAACTCACGGGTCCCCTGCCAAATCGAAGATTCCTCAGTATACTGAAGGACAGTAACCCTTCCACGACCAACAGCGCCATCTCTACCAGTTGTTCGTGTGAAAACAGAGGCCCGAAGAATGTCCCCAGCCCATACGCCCCTTACGGTACCGGATCCAAAGCTAAAGCCCGTTGCTGTCCCGGCGCCTCCACCCCAGGAAAAGTCGAGGAAATGGCTGCTTTGGCTGCTTTTGCTGGCCGTGGTGGCAGCCGCCGGAATTTATATGGCGACCCGGAAGGAGCCTGTCAAACAGACTGCCGGTGCGCCCGTTGTGATTAAGACCGCCTCGGCGATCACTGGCAACCTGCAGCACACGATCCGGGTCACCGGGCAGACCGCGGCAACCGACTACCTGAATGTGACTGCGCCTATGATGCGCGGTCCCGATGCGAATCGGGAAATGATCCTGATGGAGTTGGCTACGCCAGGTTCGTGGGTTAAGAAGGGCCACCTGGTGGCGCGAATCGACGCGCAGAGCATTCTGGATCACATCGACGACCTGAACGACACCATCGAAACGGCACAGGCCGACATTCGCAAGCGCAAGGCCGAGCACTCGATCGAACTGGAGAATTTGAACCAGAGCCTTCGAATCGCAAAGGCGTCGATGGACAAGGCCACCCTCGATTACAAGGGTTCGGAAACGCAGACCGATATTCAGCGCCAGCTCCTGAAGCTGACCGTCGACGAGACGGATGCAAGATACAAAGAACTGCAGGGCGACGTTCCGGAGAAGAAGAAATCCCAGGCGGCTGAGATCAAGATCCTGGATCTGACGCTGCTTCGCCACACCCGCCACCGCGACCGCCACAAGCGCGACACTACGGCCTTTACAGTCCATGCGGCTATGGACGGACTGGTTGTCATGCAGCAGATCTGGCGCGGCAGTGAAATGGGTCAGGTGCAGGTTGGCGACCGCCTGTCGCCGGGCCAGCCTTTCCTGAAGATCGTGAACACGAAGAAAATGCAGGTGGAAGGCCAGGTCAATCAGGCGGAGAGCAGTGACTTCCGCATCGGCCAGACTGCCAATATCAAGCTGGACGCTTTCACCGGCCTGCAGTTCGCGGGCTCGGTACACAGCATCGGCGCGCTGGCCAACGGCGGCTACCGCAACAGCTACTTCGTCCGCAACGTTCCGATTCGTCTGACCATTGAGGGCTCCGACCCCCGGCTGATTCCCGATCTCTCGGCCGGTGCCGATGTGACCGTGGGAATTGCCCAGAACCAGACCATCATTCCGATCGCCGCGATTATCGAAGATAACGGCAAGGAGTACGTGCAGGTTCAGATCGGCGAGAACTGGGAACGCCGCGCCATCTCGACGGGTCTTCGCAATTCCTTACAGGTGGCGGTCGCCAACGGCATCAAGCCGGGCGAAGTGGTTCGGATCAACAACTAGTCCATTCACGCCGAGGGGCGAATCACTCGCCCCTCAGTACCTCCAGCGGTTTCTGCTCTAACACCCGGAATATTGCCAGCCAGCCCGAGATCGCCGCGATTACCGCTGTCAGCAGGATGCTGACGCCGACAGCCGCGAAGTCGACCCGGAAGGGGGTCTCTTCAAAGAATCTCTTCAGGACCAGCCATGTGAAGGCGGTCGCCAGCAGACTGCCCATCAGACCTGCGACGGTGCCGAGGATCAGGAACTCGGCTGAGAACATCGCCGCAATGCGCTGGCGGGTTGCGCCGAGCGCCTTGAAGATCGCCATTTCCCGCACGCGTCGGAAGCGAGTTCCGGCGACGCTGGAGGCGAGGATGATGGCTCCGGCCAGAATCGCAAAGGCGGAAATGAAACGAATCACCAGAGCGACCTGATCTACTACTTCCTGCACGCGGTCGAGGATCTCGGCCACGTTGATCACGGTCACTGTCGGGAACTTCTCATACAGAACGCGCTGCAAGCCGCCGACTGCTTCGGGCTTGATACGCGCTCCGGCGTAGTAGACAGACGGCATATCTTCCAGCGCGCCGGGGGTCATGTAGAACTCGACCATGCCTCGGAGGCGCTGCTCGTCCGCACGGTGGATTGCGGCGACTTTGGCGGTGATTCGTTTGCCGAACGCATCCCACGTCATCGTCCCGCCGGGCTCGACCTTCAGGACCCTGGCGGCATTTTGACCGATGGAGATTTGCGGCTCGGCTGCATTGGTCCACCACGCGCCTCGCACGATGTTGACCCCGGCGGGGATTGTGGCTTCGGAACTGATGGTCCGGGCCATGCGGAACCGGCGCATCCCGCCCGAGGTGGGAAGCTGTTCGACGGGTATTCCGTTGACCGCGACCAGACGGCAGGAAACAGTCGAGATCACCTCGGGCTCGCGCAACACGCCTGGCCACTTTTGAACGACCGCGGCCAGTTCGTCCTTCTGGTCGGGCGTGATGTCGAGAAAGAACACGTTGGACATGCCCGGAGGCGCGGTTCGGCGAATCTCATCGAGCACGCTTCGCTGCACCAGGTACACGGTCAGCGTGAACATGACGCCGACGCCGAGCGCGGTGAGCACGGCCCGAGACTGCGAGCCGGGCCGGTGCAGGTTCGCGATGGCGTGGCGAGCGGTGGTCGGCAGACCCTTGGTACGCGCGGCGAACAGCTTGAGACCGGCGAGGAGCAGCGATCCTGTCGCCGTCAGCACAATCAGGCTGACCACCAGGCCGGCAACGAAAATTCCACCGATTCGCGCGGCTTCCTGGGGCGAGCCCGTGACCAGCGATGCCGCCACAACAGCCAGTGCCAGGCACATCAGCAAGCCCATGCCGAGAGCGGAGGCGCTCTTGCGCAGCCGCACCAGCAGCGGCGCACGGACTTCGGTCATATCGCGGCGCAGGATCAGCGAGGGTCGGATCTCCCGAATCCCAAGCAGCGGCGGCAGCGTGAACAGGACCGTGGTCAGCAGCCCCAGCGCCATACCCTGAAGTGCGGACGCCGGAGTGAACACCACCTCCGGCTTCACCTGCAGAAACTTCTCCAGAAGGGCAGGGAAGACGCCCTGCACGGCAATGCCAAACACCACGCCGACCACCCCTCCGGCCAGCCCCAGCATGATGGTCTGTGCCAGATAGATGCGCAGGATCTGCCCCGACTTGCCGCCAACCGACTTCATCACCGCAATCGAATCCATGCGCGTCTGCAGGTGCGCATGCATGGCGGTGGCGACGCCGATCGCACCGACGATGAGTGCGATCAGGCTCACCAGGCTGAGGAACGAAGTGGCGCGTTGCAGCCCGAGCTGCACGTTCGGGTTCAGCTCTTTATAGTTGACGATGAGGCCTTCAGGGAACGCCTTCTTCAGCTCAGCTTCCACCGGGTGGTAATCGCCGGTGAGGCGGAAGAGGATGCGCTGCGAGGCTCGGCTGCCGATGCCGATCAGGCCGGTCCGCTCCAGTCCGCCGCGTGTGATCATCAGCCGTGGCCCGACGCTAAAGCTGCCCGACATGCGGTCGGGTTCCTTCACCAGAATTCCGGCCACGCGGAACGGCTGGCCGCCTACGCGGACGTTCTGCCCAACCTCAACGCGCAGTCGCTGCTTCAGATCGTCTGAGATGACCACCGAGTTGTCAGTCACGGCGGACCGCAGCGGGATCTCGGGCGACAGCGTCACCTCGCCGTAGAGCGGATAAAGCGTGGGGTCGAGCGCCTTGACGGTGACCAGCGCGGGTTCCGGCACCGGGTCCGACGCGACCATCGTCAGCGTCTCCGTGATGCGCGTCATGACGATGCCCCGCTGCGCCATGGCCTGCAAAAGCGCTTCCTGCTCCGGGCTGGGCGCCGAGAAGATGCGCACGAACACGTCGGCTGCCATCAGGGTCCGGGCCTCGCGCGTAAGCATGCCGCGGAACGACTCGGTGAAGCCGCGCACACCGGTGAGTGCGCCGACGCCGGCGGCTACGGCGAGAATGACGAAAAGGAATTTGCTCCACGAGGCGCGAAGGTCGCGCCAGGCGATCTTGACCGCGGTTCCGGTCATGCGGCCACGTCCGCCACCATGCGGCCATCCTCGATCACGATCCGACGCTGCGCGCGCTCGGCGAGCTGTGGATCGTGCGTCACCAGCACCAGCGTTGTGCCTTCCCGGACGTTCATGCCGAGCAGCAGCTCCAGAATGTGACGGCCGTTCACCGAATCGAGGTTGCCGGTGGGCTCATCGGCGAGAAGGATGGGTGGGCGCACCATAAAGGCTCGGGCAACCGCCACTCGCTGCTGTTCGCCGCCGGAGAGCTGGACGGGATAGTGATCCATGCGCTCGCCGAGGCCGACGTCGGCCAGTAGCTGGCGAGCGCGTTCACGTCCTGCGCCGTCACCGCCCGTCAGCTCCCAGGGGAGAAGGACGTTCTCTTCGGCGGTGAGGGTCGGGATGAGCTGGTAATTCTGAAAAACGAACCCAAGCTTTCGGCCTCGTACGACGGCGAGCTTGTCTTCCGACAATCCGGCGATTTCTTCGCCGTCCAGTTTGATGGAGCCGGCTGTCGGATTATCGAGCCCCGCCATCAGTCCCAGCAGCGTGCTCTTGCCACTTCCGGATGCTCCGGTGATCGCGAGAAACTGTCCTTTGGGGACGAACAGGTCGATCCCACGCAGGATCTCGACCCGGTGCGTTCCGGTTTCTATAACTTTGGTGAGGCCCTGTACGTCAATCATGCAGATGTTTCTCTATCTTCTGACGTGGCTGCTGGCAGCTCAGACTCAGGACGTTCGGCCCACAATCGTGTTTTTGGGCGACAGCCTGTCTGAAGGGTATGGTGTCGCACAGGGTAAGAGCTTTCCCGATGCGGTGCAGCGCCGGCTGGACAAAGACGGATCGCGATATCGGGTGGTGAATCTCGGGGTAAGCGGCGATACGACCACGGGCGGCCTGGGCAGGATCAACCATGCCCTTTCCTTCAAACCGGCGGTGCTGGTTATCGAACTCGGCGGTAACGACGGGCTGCGCGGGATTCCAGTCGCAAGGTCGAAAGCCAACATGGAGCAAATGATTCTGCGCGCGCAAAAGGTGGGCTCGAAGGTGCTGCTTGCGGGGATGACGCTGCCGCCGAATTATGGCCCGGATTACATCAAGTCCTTTGAGGCGATGTACACGGATCTGTCGGCGAAATACAAAGTGCCGCTGATTCCGTTTCTGATGAGTTCCATTCGAGACCAGATCGCGACTCGTCAGGGGCTGATGCAGCGAGACGGGATTCATCCGACAGCCGAAGGGCATGAACTGATCGCCGATACCGTCATGCGTTATTTGCGGGGTATGCTCAGGCGCTCCTGAACCGATGGGCACGGCAGAATCGCGTTTTCTGACGGCTCGTCGGGAAATCTCCACGGTTCGTCGGAAAGCAGCGGCGTAGCAGGGCCCTCCGGCCGCAAACTCGTGTTCGGAGGAGCCAACATGCTCGCAAGAAACGTTATTCTCATGACCGCCGCACTGGCCGCGGTTGTATTCAGCGCTGAGCGCTTCGATCACCAGGTACGGAACAAGTTCTTCGCAGGGTTCGCCGGGGACGGGGCTGCGTTGGCCGACGGAATGAAGGATTGTGAGAAGGTGCTCGCAGCCGACCCGAAACATGCCGAAGCGCGCGTCTGGTACGGCTCGGGACAAATGACACAGGCGGCTCAACTGATGGGAACCGACCGGGCGAAGGGCATCGAGATGTACATGGCCGGACTGAAGAACATGGACGAGGCGGTGGCACTGGCGCCGGATCAGGTTGCGGTTCGCGTACCTCGCGCGGCGGTGATGCAGGCGGTGTCGCATTTCGTTCCACCCGACCAGAAGAAAGCGCTGCTGGGCCGCGTGGTTGCCGACTACGAGCATGTCCTGGAGCTGCAGGCGTCGAGCTGGGCGAGTGTGGGCACGCACCCTAAGGGCGAATTGCTGTTCGGACTCGCCGACGCGTACAGCCGGACGGGAGAGAATGAGAAGGCTGCCGCGATGTTTGAGCGTGTTCAGAAGGAACTCCCCGGTTCGGTCTATGCGAAGCGGGCGGCGAAGTGGCTGGAGACTCGGATGCCGCTGGCCGTGGCTGAGACGCGGTGCGTTGGCTGCCATACGGAGAAATAGCGAATGGTGACGTGGAAGCGAACGCTGGTCTTCAGCACGGTGGGCGGGCTTTCTGTTCCGCTGATGTACCTGATGTTCGCGCGGCGCATCGAACTGGAGCAATTGCTCAATTCGACAGTGTTCTCCCTGTCGTACAGCACCTGCATCGGTATCCTGATTCACTTCAGCCTTATGTGGCTGGGGCCGCGCCTGCAGAGCCAGCGGCCCTGGTCTGCCTGGGCGCTGCTGCTGGCCATCCTGGTGTGCTGTGCGAGCGTCGGTTGCATTGCTGGTACCGCGCTCGCGATGACGCTGCTGGGCGTGCCGTGGTCCCAGTTGCTGCCGATTGCGAAGAGTTCGCTCAGGGTCTGCATTCCCGTGTCGCTGGCTGTCGGGATTGTATCGGGACTGGTTGAGAATGCGCGCTCGCAACTGCGCGCCACGGAGCTGGAATTGCGCACCGGCGAACTGCGGCGGGAGCGGGCTGAGAAGCTGGCGGCCGAGGCTCGGCTGTCGTCGCTGGAAAGCCGGATTCACCCGCATTTTCTGTTCAACGCACTCAACTCTGTGTCGTGCCTGATTCGCGAGGATCCGGAGCGGGCTGAGCGGCTGATTGAACGCCTCTCGTCGCTGCTGCGGTTCTCTCTCGATTCGAATCAGCTTGGACTTGTTCCGCTCTCGAAGGAACTGAAGGTAGTGGCCGACTACCTGGAGATAGAGAAGACCCGGTTCGGTGACCGCCTGCGCTACTCGATCGACGCCGCGGCTGAGTTGGGAGAGACCGAGGTGCCGCCGCTTTCGATCCAGACGCTGGTGGAGAACAGCATCAAGTACGCCGTGTCGCCCCGGATGCAGGGAGGGGCAATTTGGGTCACGGTCCGGGAGGGCAGTGTCGAGGTGCGGGACGACGGCCCCGGTTTCTCTCTGAATGACGTGCCGCAGGGCCACGGCCTCGATCTCCTGCAGTCGAGGCTGGAGGCCATCTTTGGTGCATCGGCGCGGCTGGAAGTGGAGCACAATATGGTGAGGTTCAGGCTGTATGCGCGCGTACCTGCTGGATGATGAAGAACTGGCGCTGCGCCGTCTGAGCCGGATGCTTGGCGAAACGGGCCGGGTGGAAATCGCAGGGAGCAATGTCGACCCGGTGGCGGCTGCCGGCGAAATACTGGCGCTGGCGCCGGACGTTCTGTTTCTCGACATCCAGATGCCGGGGCTAAATGGGTTCGAATTGTTGCAGCGGCTGGGCGAATCGCATCCTCTGGTCGTGTTCACTACGGCGTATCACGAGCACGCGCTGCGGGCTTTTGAAGTGCACTCCGTCGATTACCTGCTGAAACCGGTCGAGCCTTCGAAGCTGGAGCGGGCGCTGGGCAAGCTGGAGCGGATGCGCTCGGGTGGCGAAACGAAGCCAGATGTCCAGGAACTGCTTCGGAAGCTGACATCCGTGCTGGACCCCCGCCCGGTTTACCCGTCGCGACTGCCGTCGCGGACGGGGGAGCGGATCGAATTTGTCGACTTGCGTCAGGTAACGCACTTCTATGCGAAGGACAAGCTTACATTCGCGTCGACCCCCGCCAGGGAATTCTGCGTCGATGGCAGCATTGTGGAGCTGGAAGCGAAGCTGGACCCGGCCAAATTTCTGCGAATTCACCGGTCGACCCTGATCAATCTGGACCATATAGCGGAAATGCACAACTGGTTTGGTGGCAAAGTCCTGGTGCGGCTCGACGACCCCAAAAGGACGGAACTGACAGTGTCACGTGACAGAGTGAAGGAACTACGTGAGCGGCTGAATCTGTAGCTTGCTACCCTGTGATCATGGCGTTTCGCGACTCGTTCTTTGCCACTCGTTTCGGGCTGACAGAACATGACCTGGAAAACTATCTGTCCGAAGCACTGGCGATGGGCGGAGATTACGCCGACCTTTACTTTGAGTATCTGGCAACCAGCGCTATCAGCATCGACGAATCGATAGTGAAGAGCGCTACCCAGGGCGTCTCCATGGGAATCGGCGTACGGGTGATTGCGGGCGAACGGACGGGCTACGCTTACAGTGACGATCTCTCGCCGAAGCGGATTCGCAACGCCGCCAAAGTGGCTTCGTTTATCGCTCGTGGGCCATCGACGGTTGAGAAAGTACCGCTGATGGAGTTGCGGGGCGGAAACCTGTACCCTGTTTTGGTGTCGCCCAACGAAACCGACCTTGTCGACCGTGTAGCTCTGGTGAAGCGGGCGGACAAGGCAGCCCGTGACGCTGACAGGCGGATCTTTCAGGTTCAGGCCACCTACGCCGACAACCTTCGGCACGTTCTGGTGGCCACCAGCGACGGCACTTTAAGCTTCGACAGACAACCGCTTGCCCGAATGAGTGTGGCTGCGCTGGCCCGGGACGGGTCCGCCGCATCGCAACGGGGCTACTCCGGCGGTGGCGGACGGGTCTCCCTCGACTTCTTCCTTAATGAGAAGACACCGGAGCACTTCGCCCAGGAGGCGGCGCGACAGGCCATTGTGCAGCTGGAGGCGATTCCGGCTCCGGCGGGTGAGACGACCGTGGTGCTTGGTCCGGGGTGGCCGGGGATCCTGCTGCATGAAGCCGTGGGCCACGGGCTGGAAGCGGATTTCAACCGCAAGGGCACGTCGGCGTTCAGCAACCGGGTGGGTCAAAAAGTTGCCAGCGAACTCTGCACGGTGGTGGACGACGGAACGATCGCGAACCGCCGGGGTTCGCTGAATGTGGACGATGAAGGGAACCCGACACAGCACAACGTGCTGATTGAGAACGGAATCCTGCGGGGTTATCTGACCGACAAATTGTCTGGCAAGATCCTGCGCCAGCGCTCCACCGGAAGCGGCCGGCGGGAATCGTACCAGCACATTCCCATGCCCAGGATGACCAACACATTTATGTTGGCGGGCGAAAGCGATCCGGGCGAAATCATACGCTCTGTAAAGAAGGGCCTGTACTGTGCCAACTTTGGCGGCGGTCAGGTCGACATCACGAGCGGGAACTTTGTGTTCAGCGCATCGGAGAGCTATTTGATTGAAGACGGTAAGCTTACGCGTCCGGTTCGGGGCGCCACTCTGATTGGGAATGGCCCTGAGGCACTGAAATACGTTTCAATGGTAGGAAACGACCTGCAGCTCGACGAGGGCATCGGGATTTGTGGCAAGGAAGGGCAGAGTGTTCCAGTGGGTGTAGGAATTCCAACAATTAAACTGGATCGAATGACTGTGGGAGGGACGGCTTGACGGCCGAAGGACTGGAATCTCTAGCACGGAAAGTGATCCAGATGGCGCTCGACAGCGGCGCAACCGCTGCGGAGTGTACGGTTTCCGAAGGGAATCAGTTTTCAGTAAATGTGCGGAAGGGTGAGGTGGAGACGCTTACGGAAGCGGGCTCGCGCGGTACCGGTGTCCGGGTACTTGTGGATCACAACACTGGATCGGCGTACACGTCCGATTTGACCGCGGAGGGAATCCGGAAGATGGTGGATTCCGCGCTGCAACTCGCCAAAATCACTACGGCCGATCCGTATGCGGGACTTCCTTCTCCGGAGGAACTGGGGAAGGTTACTGCGGATTTACAGCTGTACTCGCCGCTGGTGGCGGAACTGACAACGGAGTGGAAGATCGAACAGGCCAGGAGGGCTGAAGCCGCGGCTTTTGCCGTGGACCCGAGGATCCTGAATTCCGAGGGTGCCTCGTTCGACACGCACACCGGGCAGACCGTGTTCGCAAATTCGCTTGGTTTTGTGGGGAGCTACCGGACCAGCAGCTGCTCGATAAGCGCGGTTCCGGTGGCGCATCTGGATGGATCGATGGAACGCGACTACTGGTATTCGGTGGCGCGGGTTCCGGATCAGCTCGACGATCCGGATACGGTGGGCCGGCGGGCGGCGGAACGGGCTTTGCGGCGGCTGGGTGCGCGGAAGGTTCCGACGCAGAAGGTCCCGGTGATCTTCGAACCCCGCGTGGCGCGGTCGCTGATCGACAACATTTTCGACGCTGTCAGCGGGGACTCCATTTACCGTGGCGAATCGTTCCTGGCGGAGAAACTGGGACAGCAGGTGGCCAGCACGAAATTGACGCTGATCGACGACGCTACCATCCCGGGGCTGTTCGGCTCTACACCATTTGACGATGAGGGTGTGCCGTCGCGGCGTACCGTGGTGATTGAGAAGGGCATTCTGAGAAGCTGGCTGCTGAACTCCTACACGGCGCGGAAATTAGGGTTGCGGACCACAGGGAATGCTTCACGGGGCATCACCGGGAACGCCGGTGTCGGCAACGGCAACCTGTTTTTCGAGGCGGGAGACCAAAGCGCTGAGGACATCATTGCCTCGGTGAAGAACGGTTTCTACGTCACCGAACTGATCGGGTTTGGCGTGAATACGGTAACGGGCGACTACTCGCGAGGCGCGGCCGGTTTGTGGATCGAGAACGGCAGGCTGAGCTTCCCTGTTTCGGAAGTGACCATCGCCGGTACACTGCAGGAAATGCTGATGGGCATCGAGGCGATCGGCTCGGATCTGGAGTTTCGGAGCTCGATGGCTTCGCCTACGCTGATGATTCGGGAGATGACGGTCAGTGGCCAATAAGACGAAGCAGTCTGTTTCAGTCAGTGCTCCGCTGGTGATTGTGCTGATGCTGGCGATTGCCGCCGCGGGCGGCTTTTGGTGGTATGCCAGCCAGCCGAGAGAACCGGCGCGTCCGAAGCCGACAACGGAAGAAGCGAAGGCTTACACGAAGAATCTCAAGTTGTCGGAAGTCAAAATGAAGGCCTCCGTCAGCTACGCGGGTGGCGATCTGGTGGAGATCGTGGGCAAGATCCAGAATGCCGGCGACAGGGCAGTCACGCGTGCCGAACTCACCTGTATCTTCTACGATCCATTCGGCACGGAAGTAGCCCGGGAGCGGCTTCCGATTGTGAAGGCGAAGCTGAAGCCGGGCGACACGCGCGAGTTTCGGCTTCCGTTCGAGGGGATTCCGCCCCAGTGGAATCAGGCCATGCCTTCCATGGTGATCGCGAGCATCGAGTTCCCGTGAGACTGGCTTTTGGGTTCGTTTTGTTCACGGTGGCGGCGCTGGCAGCCGACACATTTCCGTTCGAGCTGAAAACGGCGGGCGGCGTGGTGGCGCAGATCGAGATTCGGTCGCCTGGGGCTGACTGGGCCGTGGCGGGTCGCGAGGCTGCGGTCGCGGTGATGCAGTCCGATGGTGGTGTTCCGCACCATGTGATTCTTTACGGCGGCGAGACGGTCACCCCATATCGTGTGTTTCTGGGCCAGTTCGATGCAGGCAAGCACACCCTGAGCGTTACGCGCGACGAGACGCACTCGGCCGCGGGCACGGGCGTCGAGGTCAATTCGGTTCATTTTGAAAAATTCGGCCAGTTCGATCCGGAGGCCAGCGCTCCTGTCCTGTTTGCGCGGAAGAACACCGTCGGCAAGTTTTCCGATGTGCCGACTATCGTCTACTGCGAGAAGCTGCAGTCGGACAAGAGCACGTATCTGCAGTACTCGGCGATCTACTCGAACGAAGACGGCGGGACGTCTTCGAGGGCGCTGATGGCTCGATGGGGTCGAACCACGGACATCGAGTACATGTATCGCGTCTACCTGGACGCGAGCGGCAAGCCGGGTCCGGCGATCATCCAGGGACCGAATCATGTGGATACCGAGTGGGCGGGGCCGATGGAGGGCTTCCATCCGCTGCTGATGCCGGTGACGAACAACAACACATTCGGTCCGTCTGACGGTACCTCACCGCTGCGATTCCAGATCGCACCGATTTTCGTGAATTTGAGTGTGGCTTCGAGGGAAAGCGTAATGGACCGGTACCCGGTGACCTGGACGGTCATGGCAAAGGAACTGGTCCGCGAGAACAAATTGCGCCCGTTCGGTACGGTCGACGGGGAGAAGATCTCCGATCCGAGAAACTATCTCTACGTCGACTACTCAGCCGCGAACGATGGGACAGCGCTGGCAGTTCGGGTTCGGCTGACGGACGGGCGCGAGTTTGCCAGCGATCTGGGTCAGTTGACCTTCGGGATCGACCGGACGGGCTGGGTTCGGACCACAGTGGAGCTTCCGGCCGCGACCCGGCGAGCCCAGATAGAGGCGATCGGCTTCCAGTGCAAACTGAAACGCCCGGAGAGCAGTGGAAGCTGCGAGGTTCGGGGACTGTCCGGCGCTTTCTTTCTGAATGCCCAGGGCAGACCCGAGGAACCCATTCTCCGCGAAGTTCCGCGCACCGGCGTGGCGGCCGGTGAGACGTTCTGGCACAAGCTGTGACCGTCGACAGTCTCCGCGGTCGCCTTCGGGAAGAGGGCAGCATAACGCTGGCGCTGAAAGTGACTCCAAAAGCGGCGAAGGACGAGATTGTGGGCCTTTTGGACGACGGCTCCCTTAAACTCAAAGTGACCGCTCCGCCCGAAAAGGGCAAGGCCAACGCCGCGGTCTGCCAGTTGCTCGCCGCGTTTTTCGGCGTTGCGAAGCGGAACGTGGAGATTCTTCGCGGCGAGTCGGCGTCGAATAAGCAGGTTCGGATACATCGATAAACCTTGTTACTGCGTCACGCCTGAGCCGCGGGGCTGCGAGGCGTAGGGGCGGCTTGCGCGTTCCAGGTCGACCAGCAACTGCCGGACCACCTTGTCGGCGACATCGGCCGACGCGCCGCGGAACTTGGCTCCGCTGCTCTCCTGGGTGGAGGACCAGATGACATCTCCATCCTTGCTGACGAGCCGGACCGCTGCGGTGGCTTCGTGTCGGCGCTCACTGCTGCGGCTCGACTCCTGATCGCCCACGGTTGCGCTAAGGCGCGGGATGGGGTTACGCGACGATCCTAAACCTGAGCCAAGAGAGGCGCCGGCGTGGACACCCTCGCTGGACTGGTGCGTTTCTGTGAACACCTCGTCTGAAGCCGAGCCCTTCAGGACGGCATCCGCCTTATCCAGATCCTCAGTGACTCGAAATGTCCGGGAGTTCTGGAGCGCGTTTACGATCATGTCGCGAACGGTTGTGGCATTTTCGCCGGTAAGGCGGTCCACAAAGACGCGGCGGACCCCGACCAGCGGATCCCGCGCTGGCTCTGCGCCGAAGCAGCCCACGGCTGCGACCAGGGCGATTACGGATCGGGTCACGTTATCCCCTTCCTGATTTTCTTGCTTGTTCATCCTGATAAGCCACCTTGAGGCCCGTGCGCGCTTCGAGGGCGACGAGAACGGACCGGATTTGAGATTTTTCGACGCGGAAGACCATTGCTTGTTGCTTGCCTGCCGAATCGGTGTAGCCGACCGTGAGAAAGTGCTGCCGGCTTTTGGAGAGCAGGAACAGCGGAGACAGCGTCATGGCGAGCGCAAGCCGGCGGTTCACGGTCTGTCCGTACTCAAGCAGATTGATGCGGTCGTAACTGACGCTGAGCTGACGTTTGGAAGCGCGGAACTCCAGGAACAAATCGTCCGTGGTGCGGATCTGGCCATCCGAGCCAGTCGTGAGAGCCGCTACCGTGCCGCCGATGTACCGCGCACCGGCGCCGGATTCGGCTGCCAGCGAAGCGGCGAGTAGTAGCAGCGAGACTGCTCGGATTAACGGCACAACACCTAAGTGGCTACAGCGGGAAAAATCTCTCCCCGGATTAATCCGGGTTCCTTCCGTCCTACTATCGAAAGGGGCTTTTTCACACAATGTCAGACTTGCGGCCAGTGGTTGACAGCCAGTTTCAGAGCAACCTGCCTGGGGTGTACGTGATTGGGGACCTCGCGGGCTCGCCGCTGGTGAAACTGGCGATGGAGCAAGGTTACGAACTCGCTGTGGCTTTAGCGCGTGTTCCGGCGGTTTCCGAGGCGGAAATCTACGACGCGGTGGTAATCGGCGCCGGGGCTGCCGGGCTGAACTGCGCGCTGGAGCTACAGGCACAAGGCCGGCGAGTCGTGGTTCTGGAGAAGGACCGGGTAGGGAGCACGGTCGCAAATCTGCCGGAAGGCAAATGGATCTACACGGAGCCGGAGGATCGGCCGGCAGCGGGACGGCTGCCGCTTGAGGCCGCTGTGAAGGATGACGTGGTGGCGTCGTGGCGGTCGGCCGTTGCCGCCGCGGGTCTGGCGGTGCATGAGGGCGAGGCGGCTCAGGCACTTCGCCGCGAAGGCGGGATGCTGGTGCTGCGGACGAGTGCCGCGTCCTACCGGGCTCGGCACGTGGTGGTGGCGACCGGCAAGTTCGGCTCGCCGCGGCGGCTTGGGGTGGCGGGCGAGGATTTGGGATTCGTGCAGCACCGCTTGTTCCAGACGCAGAAGTATTCGGGCGAGCGGGTGGTGGTGGTGGGTGGCGGGAACTCCGCTGCCGAGGCGGCAATCGCTCTGGCCGAGGCGGGCGCTTCCGTTACTCTGCTGCATCGAGGCACTGAGTTTTCCCGGCTGACGAAGGAGAATGCACGCCGCTTGCGCACGACTTCGGACGTCGAGGTGCGGCTGGGGGCGAAGGTCACCGGTTTCGCTCCTGGCGTGTGTCAGGTGGACGGGGTTGCGGTCCCGTGCTCGCACGCGTTTGTGCTGATCGGGTCGGAGCCGCCGCGGGAGTTTTTGAAGGCGCTTGGGATACGGCTGGAAGGCGAGTGGAACTGGAAGAGATGGGCCGTGCTGGCGGGTGTGTTCGCCGTCTCGTACACCATTTACGGGGCCAAGCAGGCTCCTGGGTATGAGTTCTGGCCGTTTACGGGGTGGGGCGCGCAGGCGCTTGCTTTTGGGGGGCGGCCGTGGTCGTTCTGGTACACCGTGCTCTACACCGCAGTGATGACGGTGTTCGGAGCCGCGGCCATGAAGCGGTGGGGTTTCGACAGGCGGGATAAGTTCCAGATTTGGCGGTATGTGTCGCTGATCGGATTTCAGTGGATTTTCTTCTTTTTGATTCCGGAGTATCTGTTTCAGTCGGCTGTCACCAATCAGTGGGTGGGGGCGAAGCTGGCGGCTGACCCGGGATTCGCGGCAAATGCGTGGCGGTCGTATGGGCTGATTTATGCGTGGCCCCTGTTTTTCTATACGTTTTTCGGCGACCCGAACCAGGTGTGGGTGGTCTGGGGCGTGGTGCTGAGCTTCGGGCTGATCCCGCTGCTGGTGCTGTTTCATGGGAAGCGCTACTGCTCCTGGATCTGCGGGTGCGGCGGGCTGGCTGAGACGCTGGGGGACCGGTGGCGGCACCTGGCGCCGAAGGGCGACGCGTCAATCCGGTGGGAGCGCATGAATATGATCGTGCTGGCGGCTGCGGCGCTGATCACCGTAGCGATCGTTGGGCACGACCTCTTCAAGGCATTCCAGCCGGGCGCGCAGAAGGCGCTTGTCTGGTACAAGCTGGTGGTCGACACATGGCTGGTTGGCATCATCCCGGTGGCTCTGTATCCGTTCTTCGGTGGCAAGATCTGGTGCCGTTACTGGTGCCCTCTGGCGAAGATGATGGAACTGTTCAGCAAGGTGTTTATTCGCCTGCGTGTGAACCGGTTTGCGATTGCGTCGAACGACAAGTGCATTGCGTGTGGCGAGTGCTCGCGGTACTGTCAGGTCGGGATCGACGTGATGCGGTTCGCGCTGAAGCAGGAGGATCTGACGAACGGCAACAGCTCTTGTATTGGGTGTGGGATTTGCGTGACGGTATGCCCGATGGACGTGCTCAGTTTCGCGACTCCGCAGGCTTCGCCGAAGCTGGTTCAGATTCAGTCTGTTGGCGCGCGATAGAATTGCACTGGTGCCTGAACTGTGGGGCCGGTGCGCCCTGGTTGTCCCCTGTTATAACGAAGCTCAACGTTTGAATGTCCCGGTGTATGCGGCATTTTTACGCGCGTGTCCGCCGGGATTTCGCATGATTTTCGTCGACGACGGAAGTGGTGATGAGACGCTGCGCGTCCTGGAATCGCTGCGGGCGGAGGTGGGCGATGTCGCGGTGGTTTTGGCGAAGAAGCCGAATTCCGGTAAGGCGGACGCGGTCCGGTTCGGGATGAACTACGCGGTGACCGAACTCGGGGCCGAAGTCACGGGCTTTTGGGATGCGGATCTGGCGACGCCTCTGGAGGCTGTCGCGGATCTGTTGACTGTGCTGGAGACGGATGCGCAGGTGCAGATGGTGTTTGGGGCTCGGGTGAAGCTGCTTGGGCGGCGGATCGAACGGAGGGTTGCGCGGCACTACCTGGGCCGGGTGTTTGCGACGGTGGTTTCGAACGTGTTGGAATTGCCTGTTTACGACACGCAGTGTGGAGCGAAGTTGTTCCGGGTGTCGGACGATTTTCGCGAGGTGCTGCGTGATCCGTTTCTGTCGCGCTGGATTTTCGATGTGGAGATTATTGCGCGGTTTATTCGGCGGCGCGGGGTGTCGTGGGTGCAGGGTTCCATCTACGAGTATCCACTGCACCAGTGGGAAGACATCGAGGGATCGAAGGTGAAATCCGGGGATTTTCTCAAGGCTGCTGGGGAAATTCTGGCGATTTGGAATAAGTATTTGCGGGGAGGACGCCGGCCATGATAGTGCCGGTGCTGCTGGCCATGGCTGCGACGATCGATGTGGATGCGGCGGGGCGGTTCGCGAAACTGGCGCTGAATTGTGTCGACAAGGAGTATCCGAACAAGATCGCGCATGTGATGAATTCGGATAAGGACGCGCTGCCGCCTCGTGCGCTGACCCCGGCGTTCTACGGGTGCTTCGACTGGCACTCGTCCGTGCATGGGCACTGGCTGCTGGCGCGGCTGGCGCGTACGTTCCGTCAGGCTCCGTTTGCGGGCAAGGCCCGGGACGTGCTCGCGCGGCATCTCACTGCGGAGAAGATTGCGGCTGAGGTGGCGTATGTGCGCGGGTCGGGGCGGGCCACGTTTGAGCGGCCGTATGGCCTGGCGTGGCTGCTGCAACTCGGACAGGAACTGCGGGAGTGGGACGATGCGGACGCTCGGCGGTGGGCGGCGGCTTTGGCTCCGCTGGAGGCGGCTGTGCGGGAACGGCTCGGGGCGTGGCTGCCGAAGCTGTCGCACCCGGAGCGGACTGGGGTGCACTCGCAGTCGGCTTTTGCGCTTGGGTTAATGTTCGATTCGGCCGCGTTGCAGCCGGAATTTCAAGCGCTGGTGGAGCGGAAAATTCGTGAGTTTTATCTGAAAGACACGGCTTGTCCGGTCCGCTATGAACCGTCGGGTCAGGATTTTCTGTCGCCATGTCTCGCGGAAGCCGATGCGGTTCGACGGGTGCTTCCGGCGGCGGAGTTCGCGCGGTGGTTCGATGCGTTTCTGCCGGAGATTCCGCTGTCGCCCGAGAAGGTGACGGATCCCACGGACGGGCAGTTGGCGCATCTGGACGGGCTGAACTTGTCGCGTGCGTGGATGCTGGAGGGGATTGCGTCGAAGCTGCCGCAGTCACACAAAAGGCGGGCGGGGATTTTGGAACTGGCTCGCCGGCACCGCGAGGCGGGCCTGGCCGCGGTCACCGGCGAGCATTACGAGGGCGGTCACTGGCTCGGCTCCTTTGCCGTTTACCTGGTGACCGGGCGCGGGATTACGCCTTAAGCTTTTTCCAGTTTTCGAGGCACACCTTCGCGGTTTCCATGGGCGGCAGTCGGCTGCCTTCCTGCTCGACCAGGTAATACTCGACGCCACCCTTCTTTTCGGCGGCCTTGATGACAGCCTTCCACGGCACCGACCCTTCGCCGGTCAGCACTTTGTAGCCTTCGCCAGCTTTCCAGTCCTTGCAGTGCAGTGACTGGATGCGGCCGGGGTGCTGGTTGATCCAGAGGACGGGGTCGGACTTGGCCTCGACGCAGGTGCCGAGGTCGAGCTGGAGCACCACCGATTTCGGTGTATTGTCGGCCAGCACTTCCATGGGCCGTTTGCCGTCGATGGGTGTGAACTCGAGCTGATGGTTATGGAATCCTGCGCGCATCCCCGCGGGCTTCAGTTTGGCATCGGCGGCGGAAAGGGTCTCGGCCACTTTCTTCCAGCCGTCGAGGCCCTGGACGCGCCCGGCGCTCGCCATGACGATGGTCTTCGAGCCAATGATCTGGTTGAGTTCGATGGCGCGGTCGATGCCTTCGGCGGAAAGGGCTTTGGCGCTGTTGTGCGTGGACAGGCACTTGATACCGGATTCGTCGAGCATCTTGCGAACTTCCTTCGCGTACTCGGGCGTCCAGTCGTAATAAGGGGAGTAGAATTCGACGACCTGATAACCCATTTTCGCGACGGCGCGGACGGTGCCCATGAGGTCTTTTTGCAGTTCGTCACGAACGGAGAACAGTTCGAGTCCAACGGGAATTTTCTTGCCCGCGGCGGAGACCAGAGGTACAGCCGCCGCGGTGGCGAGGAAAGATCGGCGCGTGATCATGCGCCTACATTATCACCCGGTCCGGGTTACTTGCGCTTCGCTTCGAACGGACGGCCCTGATCGCCGCCCTCGCGCATGGATTCGCCCTTCAGCGTGTCGCCCTCGACGGTACCCGTGTAGGTCATCTTCATGGAGCCGTTGGGGGTTTCCATCGTGGTGGCGAAGGACACTTTGTTGCCGTCCACTTTGCCGTCGGTGATATCCATGGTGCGGGCTTCCATGTCGCCGAACTGCATGGTGATTTTGCCCGTGAGCTTCGAGCCGTCGGTCTTGAGGTCGAAGGTCTGATTGATGGTGAACGACTGGCCGTCGCGCTCCATCTTGCGTTCCGAAGTGTACTTACCGTCGACGCCGGCAAGCAGGACGGCGGTGAAAACGGTAAGGCAGGCGAAAGCCCGGAGAATTCGATTCATGGTTGTGCTCCTTCAGCAACTGGAGTTATATCAGATCCGTGGCCTGACGTACGTCGCGATTAACTAATTTTTACAGTCCCGCGCTCAAAAAGTGAGCCGTGCTGCCACCGTGATCTTCCGCTGCTCGCTCCAGATTGTGCCGTTGACGGTACCGAACAGGGTATTGGCCGGGGCGGTGTTCGGGGGGTTGAACATGGCGTGATTGAACGCGTCCACCGCTTCGGCGCGAAGCTGCAGGTTCACACGCTCAGCGATCCTGAGAGTCTTGTAGAGGGAAAGATCCCAGTTATTCCAGCCGTCGGCGCGAAGGCCGGTGAAGCGAAGCGGGAACGTGCGGTAATTGTTTACCAGTTGCCGCCGTTGTACAGCTTCGGGATTACGACTGGTCCACGCAACTGGGCGCGGTAGCGGTTAGTGACACTGGAGGGCCACAGGCGATTGCGTTTGTCGTAGAAGCTTTCGCCCGGGTTGGTGGTTCGGGTGTCGTACAGATTCTTGTTGATGAAGAACGGCTGTGTCATCACCATTTCCGGGGGCGGCTGGAAGGCGATAATGCCATCGCTGCCCATATTCGGAATGCCGTCGAGGGTGAATTCGGCGGAGCGGGTTCGCGTGCCCGCTACTGCCATGTTTGAAACCGAGTCGCGCGCCTGCGGAAGCTATCCGTGCATGGGAGCGTTGGTGGAGACCACGCCGGGCGTCAACTGCATCAGGTAGTTGACGTCGCGTCCGGCGAGAGGCATTTCCGTGATCATGCGGGTATCGACGACCTGACCGAGGCTGGCGGTGCTGGTTTCGAGCATGGGAGCTTCCGCGGTGACCGATACGCTGTCACTGGCTGCGCCCACCTCGAGCGGGACGTTCAGCTCGACGATATCGCCGACACGCAGGACGACGCCGGACCGCGCGTGCTGCCGGAAACCCGGGAAATCGGCGTTGAGGATGTAGGTGCCCGGGAGCAGGTTAGGGAGCTCATAAAGGCCTTCCCCGTTGGTCTGTGTTTGCGCTGCAATGCCTGTTCGGACTGAGTCACCCTTACTGTGGCACCCACGATGGCGCTGCCTTGCGGGTCGGTAACGCGCCCGGTGAAACGGCCGTAGGAGTTTTGCGCAACAGCGCAGCAAAGTGAAGCTAACAGCAAGAGGACGACCCGTATCATGAACTGGACATTATCATGAACGGCATGCCGTTTACCAGCCGGTTGGTTTGCCTTTATTCTGCTCGTCCAGCCATTTTTTCAGCGGGGCAAAGTAGTCGACTATTGCGGTGGCATCCATTTGTTTTTGACCGGTTCCCATGTTGAGGGCGTCCTGCCAGGTGCGGCTCTGTCCAGCCTCCAGCATTTTGGCCAGCCGCGCTCCCGCTTCGGCGTTTCCATAGATGGAACAGCGGTGCAGAGGGTCCTTGCATCCGGCTGTCTGGGCAAGTGCCCGGTGGAACTGGAACTGGAGGATATGGGCGAGGAAATAGCGCGTGTACGGCGTGTTGGCCGGAACGTGGTACTTGGCGCCGGGGTCGAAATCGGCTTCGCTGCGCTGGTCGGGCGCGGCAACGCCCTGGTATTTCTGGCGTAATTCCCACCACGCTTTGTTGTAATCCTCTGGTTTTACTTCGCCGGAGAATACTTTCCAGCGCCACTGGTCGATCATCAGGCCGAAAGGCAGAAACGCCACCTTTTCCAGCGCGCGTTTCATGAGCAGGCCGATGTCGCGGGAGGTGTCTGGTGCCTGCGGCAGGAGGCCGATTTTAACGAGGTATTCAGGCGTGATGCTGAGGGCGATGGTGTCGCCGATGGCTTCATGGAACCCGTCGTTAGCGCTGTCGCGGAACAGGATCGGCTGTTTGTTGTACGCGCGCTGGTAGAAGTTGTGGCCGAGTTCGTGGTGAATCGTCGTGAAGTCTTCGTCGTTGACTTCAATGCACATCTTGATGCGGAGGTCGTTGACGTTGTCGACGTCCCAGGCACTGGCGTGGCAGACCACTTCGCGGTCGCGCGGCTTGATGAACAATGATCGTTCCCAGAAGGTGGGCGGGAGTTTTTCGAAGCCGAGTGAGGTGAAGAAGCGCTCGCCATATCGCACCATTTCCTTCGCGTCGATGTTCTTCTCGCGCAGGATACTGGTGAGGTCATAGCCGGGGTCGGCATTGGGTGGCGCGAGATCGGGGTAGAGGTTCTCCCACGACTGAGCCCACATGTTGCCGAGCAGGTGTGCGGGAATCGGGCCAGTGGCGGGTACGACGCTGTCGCCGTACTTTTCACGCAGCTTGTTGCGGACGTATGCGTGGAGCGATACGTAGAGAGGTTTCACCTGCTCCCAGAGGCGGTCGAGCTCCTTCGCGAAGGCGTCGGGCTGCATGTCGTACTTGGCTCGCCAGAGGGCTCCAGTGTCCTTGAAGCCGATCTCGCGGGAGCCTTTGTTCGAGAGGTCGACGAAACGCTGGTAGTCCTTGCGCATGGGGCGCGAGATGGTGTGCCAGCCGTCCCACACTTCTTTCAGTTCAGCGGGGTTGCGGCTGGTGCGCATGACGCGCGTGATCTCTTCGAGGTCGAGGCAGCCGTCTTTGTTGTCGTCGCCGAATTTGGCACCGCCGCCGGGGCAGAATTTGCCCTTGCCGTACATGCCTTCCATTCCGGCGGCGATGCGGGTGAGCTCTTCGCTCTCCGGTTTGTTGGCGGGCGTGGGCATGGTAAGCCCGATCTTGAGCAGGTGGAACTTGCGCCGCATGTCCTCAGGCAGTTCCATGCCGTCGAAGCGTTTGGCGTCTTTCACGAATCGGACCGTGGCGCTGATGGCGCGTTCGCTGGCGGCGGCGGACTGCGCTTCTGTGTCGTCTGTGATGAAGTTGGCCTGAATCCAGCCGGCGCGGCCAGCCTCATTAGAGAGGGCGAGAAGTTCCTTTTCGGCTTTGTCGAGAAAGGCTCGTGCTTCCGCGATGGTCGGCTTGCCGGCTGGGATTTTGCCCGAGGACGGGATTTTGCCCGAAGACGGGATTTTGCCCGAAGACGGGATTTGGGCCATGGCTGCCGAGGTGAGGAGAAGGAGAGCGATGCCTGGAAGGGCTCGTGGGCTCATGAACTCAGTGATAGCACGGTGTCAGGCGAGCAGCAGTTCCACCGCGTTGCGTTTGAGCAGGCGGCGCCAGGAGGGAGCCAGTTCTGTGTCGGAGACGATGGTGTCGACTACGTCGAGCGGGGCGAGCGGGACCATGGCGGCGCGTCCGAACTTGGTGTGGTCGGCGACGATGATGACTCGGCGGGCCACTTCGATCATGCGGCGCTGCGAGCCCACCAGCGGGGTGTTGTTGTTGCTGAGCCCGGCTTCGGTGATGCCGCCGATCCCCATGACAAGGAGGTCGGCCGCGATGCCGCTGAGCATGTTTTCGCACAGCGGGCCGAGGAGGATCTCGAGGCGTGGGTAGAGGTAGCCGCCGGTCAGCGTGACTTCGATGCGGCGCGCGTCGCCGAGCACCTTCGCGATGGCGATGGAGTTGGTGACGACGTTGAGCGATCGGTCGGCGAGGCACGAGGCTACGGCTTCGACGGTGGATCCGCCGTCGAGAATGACTGTCATGTCGTTCTCAATGAGTGACGCGGTGGCTGCTCCGATGCGGCGCTTTTGATCGGAATTGCGCGTTTTCTGCCAGGAGTTGTCAAGCAGGTGACTGCGCGGATGGATGGCCAGCGCGCCCCCGTGTACGCGCTTCAGTACGCCGCTGGCTTCGAGCGCGGAGAGGTCGCGGCGGATACTGGATCCGGATGTCTCGAGTTCCGCCGACAAGGTATCGAGATCGACGAACTCCTGCGCGTCGAGAATCTCGCGAATCCGCAACTGGCGTTCGGCCGATTTCACTTGCGTTGGATGGCGGCCATCACAGCATCGGTGACTGCTTTGACGAGGGTGTCGACATCTGGCGACTCCTGGGCCGGGGGGCGCACGCCACCAGAGCAGGCGGCAGGTACGTACGCGATGGCACCGTCGGGCACGGGGATGTCGGACAGGGCGCACTCGCCGAAGCGCGCGTCGGGGAGGCCGAGCTTCTTCTTGATGGCGAGCAGGTCCATGGTCTTGTCTTCCGGGATGCGCGTGATGGGTGCGCCGAGCTGGTCGGCGAGCATCAGTGTCCAGCAGTAGGTGTCGACCACCTCGGCATACCACTCGGCGTGCGTCACTGTGTCGGCCCAGCAGATGATGCCGTGATTCGACAGCAGGACCGTGTTGTGATGTCGCACGTATGGGATTACGGTTTCGGCGAACTTCTGTGTGCCGGGAGTTTCGTACGGGGAGATGGCAACGGTGCCGATGAAGACCTCGTACTCCGGGATGACGCACGAAGGCGGTATGCGTCCTGTGATCGCGTAGGCGGTGGCGTGCGGCGGATGGCAGTGGACCGCAGCCTTCGCCTCGGGCACGGCTTTGTAGATTTCGAGGTGCAGGAGGATTTCGCTGGTGCGTGGCCGGGAGCCGACCAGTTGCGTGCCTTCGAGGTCGACCATGCAAAGGTCCTCGGGCTTGAGGTCGGCCTTGCTGATGAGAGTCGGCGTGCAGATGACTTCGTTGGGGCCAATGCGGTAGGAGATGTTACCGCCGTTGCCGTCGACGTAGCTGCGCTGCCACAGCTTTCGGCCGACTGCGCAGATCTCCTGCTTGATGGCTTCGGCTTCGGGCGAGAAGAACATCGCGGCTCGCGCTTTGTCTGTGGGCGCTGGTTTCTGGGTTGTTTTGGCTGTCGCCGCGGTGCCGTTGCAGGTGCGGAGTGTCAGGCCGTATCGACTGATGGCATCGCGCGCTGAGGGTGTGAGGACGGCGCCTTCACGAATGACGATTTCTTTTGTGCCGTTCTGTGCCGCCGCGTCGAGGTCGCGCTGGGCGATTAGTTTTAAGCCTGTAAGATCGACGGATTTCATATGTCGTATGTGTCCACGATGAGGGCGCAGTAGGCGTCCACGGGTGTGTCTTTGGGGTGATACGGGTTAGCCGCTTCGCGGCCTTCGCTGATTCCGATGAGCTGGCCCTGTGCGGGCGACAGCTGGGATGCCACGACCAGGCTCTTGCCTCCGCCTTTGCCGTTGCGGGCTGCCAGGTTTTCCATGGTGACGGGCTCGACTACCAGCAGCTTTGAGCCTCGTAACGCTGGTGCTGCGACGCTGAGAACTACTGTTCCACGCACGTAGCCTAGTCTCATGGTTGGGCTTCCTGGCGGCCCTGGGGTGCCGCCGCAGGCGTGGGCGCCTGCCCCCCTTTGTGGATTTCGTCTACCAGGCCGAGTACGGTCAGCCTGGCGGGGCAGGTGTTGCCGAGGAGTTTGCGCGGGATGTCGCCGTCGGTGGAGACGATGACGATGGAGCCGCGGCGCGCGCCCATACGGTCGAGGATCACCAGCGGTTCGCCACTGGCAACGCCATCCGCATCCAGCCGCTGCCCGACGAGGAAGCGGCAGCTTTGCAGCGTGTCGTGCCGGACCGTTGCTGTGAGTGTGCCGTCGATGCGCGCGATAAACATGGCGTCTAGATGATGCGGAGCGTTCCGTTGCCGATGGCGATCTGCCGTTCGCGGGTGAACGTCATGGGCGTGGTGACGCCTTCGCCGGTTGGTGTCGCTATGGTGTGGCTGAAGTAGCCAGGACCGTCGACGCCGAGTGCCGCTGTGCAAGGTGCGTTCTGTACGAACAGCGTGGTGTTGAGCGTGCGAGCCATCTTTGTCGCGTTGGCGACGTTGCGCGTATGGATGATAGCGGTGTGTCGATAACCGTGTTCGGCTCGCAGTGCCGCGTCGATGGCGGCGTTGATGCAGCCGACGCGGATGACGGGCACGAAGGGCATCATCTGTTCTTCCTGTACGAAGGCGTGGTCCTCTTTGGTGACGCCGAAGAGTAGCTCAACGCCGGCAGGGATCTGGACGCCTGCGGCTCTTGCGAGCACCGCGGCATCCTTGCCGATGAGGTCGCGCTTCAGGTGGGCGCGGCCGCAGCCTTTGGCGGGACCTTCGAACTCGAACGCTGCTTCGGTGAGACGCTCGATGGCTGCGCTGTCGATTTGCCAGGCTCCGGCTTTGCGCATGGCTTCGATGAATGCGTCGGCCACTTTGTCGACGACGAAGATTTCTTTTTCGCCTATGCAGAGCAGGTTGTTGTCGAACGTGGCGCCTTTGATGATGCAGCGCGCGGCGAGGTCGAGGTCGGCTGTCTCGTCGACGACGACGGGCGGGTTACCCGGGCCGCCTGCGATGACTCGCTTGCCGGCTTTGGATGCGGCTTTCACCACCATGGGACCGCCCGTCACGCAGAGGAGCGCGATGTCGGGGTGGTTGAAAATCTGCTCGGCGGTTTGAATGGTCGGCTCGGCTACGGTGGTGATGACGTCACTGATGCCGCACTCGGCGCGAATCTCCCGGTTGAAGAGCGCGAGCGCATAGGCTGCGACCTTCGCGCCCGCGGGATGCGGGTTGAAGACGGCGGTGTTGCCGGCGGCCAGAATGTTGATGGCGTTGCTCACCATGGTCGGGACGGAGTGCGTGGCCGGAAGCACCATGCCGATGACGCCCCACGGCGCGTGTTCGATCACGCAGAGTCCGGTGGCGTCGGTGCGCGCGTCGGTGCGCATGGTCTCGACGCCGCACACGTACTTCATGGCCTGGAGCTTGGCGATCTTGTGATCGAGGCGCCCAATCTTTGTCTCCTCCATCTCCATGCGTCCGAGCTCGGTACAGCGCTCGGCGCAGATGCGGCGGATGACGGCGATCATGCGGCCACGTTCTTCGAGGCTCATGGCTGCCACGCGGGTCTGCGCCTTTGCGGCAGCCTGCACGGCTTCGTCGACAGTGCGATACACGCCGTCGCCCGTCAGTGCTTGTGGGACTGCTTTGCTGTTCAGGTGTTGCTGCAGCCGCGCGATGACTTCCTGCGCGATCTCAGCCACCAGTTGTTGCTGATCCATCACGGCTTCTCCAGTTGCGTTCCGCCGACTTCCACGGTGTCCACGATGCCGACAATTACCGCGTCGACCGGCGCGTCCTTAGTGGCTGGTGTGAGGCGCGCGGAGCTGCCCTGCGTGAACATGACGCATTCTCCGATGCCTGCGCCCACGCTGTCGACCGCGACCACGGAGCTGCCCGAAGGCGCAAGCTCCAGTCCCTTGACGATGTAGGGCTGCACCAGAAGCAGCTTCATGCCCTGGAACTTCGCGTTCTTCTGCGTGGCGACGACGTTGCCGATCACCTTTGCGAGGAACATGACTCTATTTCGGCAGAACCGCGCTGAGGTCATCGTGCGGACGCGCGATCACGTGCACGCTGGTTACTTCGCCGACGCTGCGCGCGGCCACTGCTCCGGCGTCGACAGCTGCCTTGACTGCGGCCACGTCGCCGAGGAGGAACACAGTGCAGATTCCGCCGCCCACTTTCTTCCAGCCCTGGAAGGTGACGTTCGCGGCTTTGAGTGCTGCGTCGGTTCCCTGAACCAGCGCCACCAGTCCTCTGGTCTCGATCATTCCCACTGCCTGTTGTGCCATTGTTTTGATCTCCGGTTACTTCAGCATCTTTGCGACGAGGTCTTCATGCGGTCTTGCGATGACGTGCGAGGAGACCAGTTCGCCGACGTTCTTTGCGGCGGCTGCGCCTGCGTCCACAGCGGCTCGCACGCTGCCCACGTCGCCGCGCACGATGGCGGTGACGTAGCCGCCGCCGATCTGCATGGTTCCGGCGAGGGTCACGTTGGCAGCCTTGCACATGGCGTCACTGGCTTCAATCAGGCCAACCAGGCCTTTGGTTTCGATGAGTCCTACGGCTTCGTTCATGATGTGTTTTCCTTTTACGACGCGGG
This sequence comes from Bryobacteraceae bacterium, assembly GCA_034408745.1. Lineage (GTDB taxonomy): Bacteria > Acidobacteriota > Terriglobia > Bryobacterales > Bryobacteraceae > JAWXCM01. The sequence goes on along the minus strand of JAWXCM010000097.1, from coordinate 30,941 downwards.
CTGTGAGCCGATTTTGCTAAGGAACGCGGTGAGGTCGTCATGCGGCCGCGGGATCACCTGCACGCTGACCACTTCACCGAGACGTGAGGCGGCTTCAGCGCCCGCGTCGGTGGCTGCTTTCACCGCGGCGACGTCGCCTTCAATGAACCCTGTGACCAGCCCTGAGCCTACTGGCTCCCAGGCGAGGAAGGTCACGTTGGCGGCCTTCAGCATCGCGTCCACTGCCTCAAACAGAGGCACCAGCCCGCGTGTTTCTATCATTCCCAGTGCTTGCTTCATTCTTCCTTGCCTGCCTTATTTCAGTAATTCGATTTCACGGGCCAGATGCAGCCCGCACGCATTTGCTTCGTCTGTGTCCATGTGCACGTTGAGGCGCGAGTTTGGATCGATTCGCACGTGTACGCGCTGGAAGATTACTTCCGCATCGCCACCGATACGGAGTTTCATGAGGTCGGCCTGCTTCACGCCGTAGAACGCCGCTTCGGTGGGGTTCATGTGGACGTGAATGGCGGCGCGGATAAGACCGCGCTGCAACTCCACCATTCCATTCGGTCCCATCACATGAGCGCCGGGGGTGCCTTCGATGTTGCCCGAAAGTCGGATGGGGATGTTGTCGAAACCGAGGCCGATGGCGTCTGTAAACGCGAGCTCGATTTGCGATTCTTTGCGCATGGGGCCGAGGATGCGCAGGTTGGAGATGACCCGGCTGCGCGGTCCGATGAGCGTCACCGTTTCCTTCGCCGCGTAGTTGCCTTCCTGGTAGAGCGGACGGTCGGGTGTGAGTTCGTGACCGGGACCGTAGAGGATGTCGAGATGCTCGCGGCTGACGTGCATGTGGCGCGCCGAGGCGTGGACAGCCAGGGTGAAAGCGGCGTTCGGAGGGCGCGCGCCGATCCGTTTCAGCACCACTTCGCGAACGATTTTCTCCACGATGCCGCGGTCGAGCGTATTAGTGTGCATGGACACCTCGGAGGGCTTCAGCGGTTGCGGTGGCGACGATGCGCTCTTCGTCGGCGGGCACGATCTGGACGCGGACGCGGGAGCGGATCTCAGAGATCCACGCCTCTGAGCGGGCTTCTTCGTTGCGCGCGGCGTCGAGTGTGATGTCAAATTCTTCCAAATTCGCGCAGATTCGAGCACGAAGTCCCGGGCTGTTTTCGCCGATGCCGCCGGAGAAGGTGAGGATGTCGACGCCTCCCAGCACTACCAGGAAACTGCCGATGTAGCGGCGGACGGCGTAGACGAAATGGTCGATGGCGAGCTGGGCTCGGGCGCTTCCGGAGGCGGCTGCGTTGTCGAGGTCACGCATGTCGCCGCTGGTTCCGCTCATGCCGGCGAGTCCCGACTGGCTGCCGAGGATATCTGCCATTTGCGAGGGCGTGTAACCTTCGCGCTCCATCACGTAGAGGGCGGCGAAGACGTCGAGGTCGCCGGTACGGTTGCTCTGCGGGAGACCGCACTGCGGGGACATGCCGAAGCTGGTGTCGATGGCCACGCCGCTACGGATTGCCGCGAGGCTGGAGCTGCCTCCGAGGTGACAGGAGATGTGCCGGATGTCGGTGCGGCCCATCAACTGCTGAGCGCGTTCGCTGGCCGCACGGTGGCTGGCTCCATGGAACCCGTAGCGTCGAACACCGTGTTTTTGAGCCCATTCGAAGGGGACGGCGTACGCGGTTGCGGCGTCGGGGATGTTCTGGAAAAAGGCGGTTTCAAACAGGGCGACCAGCGGAGTGTTGGGGAGTTCGCGGGCGAAGGACCGCATGGCGGCGATGTAGGGCGGGTTGTGCGCGGGGGCGAAAAACGAGCAGCGCTCCATCGCGGCGAGAACTTTCTCGTCGACGATTTGCGCTCCGGTTAACGGACCTGCGTGCACCGCCTTGAACCCTACAGCGGAAATCGGTATGTGCTCGATCTCCTTCATGCAGGTTCGGATAGCAGCGCCGAAGTCGGTGACGCGCTCAGCGCGACCCTGCGCCAGAATCTGGTGTTCGGAGCCGAAGACGCGGTACTTGAACGAGGTGCTGCCTATGTTGGCTACAAGAATATTCACGGAAAGCGAACTAATGGATTGCTGTTAGGGGGCGGGACGGCCCGTGGACGAGCTCGCTCTGAAGGGACGCTGAGCGCGATTCTGAAAGATATTGACGCTTCAAGGCCAGAGTACCTATACTTTAAGTCAGAGTCAACCAGAATCATTCAAAGTTGATCTCAAGCCTCCAGTAATGGGTAACCTTCATGGCTGGTCCGGGCTGAATGCAGGCCGTTGTGCCTGAGACCCGGTCCAAAGGGCGGAGTACCCCCCCTTCCAAAATCACTCTCGACCGTATTGCGGAGCTCGGCGTTGTAGGCGCGGGCGGCGCGGGCTTCCCGTCGGCCGTGAAGTTCAGTGCGCAGGTATCGACCGTGATTGTGAACGGCGCCGAGTGTGAACCGCTGCTGCACAAGGACAAGGAACTGCTGCATCACCGTGCGGCTCCGATGCTGGCGGGATTGCGCGCGGCGGTGGAACTGACTGGTGCGTCGGAAGCAGTGATTGGGATCAAAGAAAAATACACCGACGTTATCGACGCCATTACGCCTTTGTTAACGCCCGGCATACGGGTTCAGAGACTGCGCGATACGTATCCGGCGGGCGATGAGTTCGTGCTGGTGTACGACGTCACAGGCAAAGTGATTCCGCCGGGTGGCCTGCCGAAGGATGTCGGCGCGGTGGTCACCAACGTGGAAACGCTGGTGAATATTGGCCAGGACAAGCCCGTGACGCGCAAGTATCTGACAGTCGCCGGCGCGGTTCGCGAACCCGTGACGCTGTCGGTGCCGGTTGGCATGTCGATTGGGGAAGTGATCGAGGCGGCGGGCGGGTCGACGGTGGCAGACTTTGGCGTGTTGCTGGGCGGCGTGATGATGGGCCGGCTGGCGGAGAACCTCGACGTGCCAGTGACCAAGACGCTGGGCGGGATCATCGTTCTGCCGAAATCGCACCACATGATTCAGTGGTACAGCATGGGTTGGAAGCAGGTTGAGAAGATTGGGCGGTCGGCCTGCGACCAGTGCCGCTTCTGCACGGAACTTTGTCCGCGATACCTGCTGGGGCATCCGATTCAGCCGCATCGTGCGATGCAGTCGCTGGGATTCGTCGGCGACAAGGTGCAGTTGATTGCGAGCACGCTGTACTGCTGCGAGTGCAACATCTGCAGCCTGATTGCGTGTCCGGAGAACCTGGATCCGAAGACTGTCTGCGTGCAGGCCAAGCCTGCGGCGCGCGAGAACAAGCTGTTCTGGAATGGCGATACGGCGAATGTGCAGCCGCATCCTATGCAGGCGGACCGCCGGATTCCAATGCGCAGGCTGATCTCGAAACTGGGGCTCACGGAGTTTCGGAATGTGGGGCCGCTTGTGGATCGGGAACTGACTCCGCGTTCTGTGACGCTGCCGCTGAAGCAGCACACCGGGGCTCCCGCGGTGGCTGTGGTTGCGGTGGGGAGCAAGGTGAAGGAAGGCGACCTGCTGGCAGCTCCCGCGGCTGGCGCGCTGGGTGCACGTATCCATGCGAGCATTGCCGGAGTGGTGCGGCGCGTGGACGGTGAGTCCGTCACGATTGAGGCATAAACGATGAGCAAACTGAATTCAATTGGACTTGTGGAAGTCGCCTCGATTGCGCTCGGCTATGTGGCGCAGGATGCGATGTTGAAGGCCGCCGATGTGGAAGTGATTCTGGCCCGCACGATTTGCTCCGGGAAATTTCTCGTCGTGGTGGGTGGCAATGTGGCGGCGGTGCAGGCGGCGGTCGACGCGGCGGTTCCATTGTGCGCGGGTGCGCTGATTGAGAAGCGGGTGATCGCGCAGGTGCACCCGGAGGTATTTCCGGCGATCAGCATGTCTGTGGACATGGAGCCTGGGAAGGCCAGAGCGCTGGGAATTATCGAGACATTTTCCGCGTCGAGCATCATTGATGTGGCGGACGCGGCTGTGAAGGCCGCCAATGTCACTTTGTTCCGGATTCACCTTGCGATGGCGATTGGCGGGAAGGGGTTTGTGCTGCTGACGGGCGACGTCGCGAGTGTCAACGCGGCTGTCCAGGCAGGCGCGGCAATTGCGGGTGAAGAGGGAATTCTCGTCAGTAAAGCCGTAATTGCCGCGCCATCCCGGGAATTATTCCGGGATTTATTTTAAGGCAGACACGCTGCTCCTGCTCCGGCGGTGCAGCCGGGTTCGCCTGGATCGATGTGACGCCGGTCGCGGCCGCTCGGGCTGCTGCCGAGGTACGGGAACGTGGTCCTGTAGGGGACATCGTTCACATTGACGCCGTCGCCGAGCATGGAGTTAATCGGGCTGGTGCTGTATGGTGGACCTGCGAGAGCGCCAACAACGGCACGCAGCGCGATGTCTGTTACATCGTCCTGCAGGCGGCGCCGTTGGGGAAGCCTGCGACGTCACCACCCAGCAGACCGAGACGGCTGATGGACGCGGCGGGTGTCGGATTTACTCCCGTGTTGAGCCGCAGCAAGTCCGCGACCGGGCCAGCCGGTGTTCCGGGTGCAGCGATTGGCGGGGCGTAGGTGACCAGCGGCAGCAAGTCTAAGCGGGGTGCCGCGGGTATTGCGATGGCTCCGTCGGTGAGCGCGTTCAGGATGCGGGCCAGCGCGGGATCCAGGAAAAAGCTCGCGAATTGCGAATCATTTTTCGGCTGATCCATGCTGAATTTGTCTTTGAATCCAGTTCCCACCAGCAATTCATTGATCAGAGGATTTCCCATTCGCTGAATCTGGCTCCAGGAACCCGAGTTGATGGCCGGCAGCGGGGCTCGGCGGGTGGTTATTCGCATACGTGATGTGGTTCCCCACATGCCGATGGTGGCCGCGGTGGAGCTGGCTGCCTCGACTGCCGCTGTACGAGTCAGCAGAGATACGGGAACTTCAACAGCGATGGCATTGACCGCGTAGCCTGATACTGTGTCGGATGAGATGTTCGCGTTCGCAGCATCCTGTGAAGGGGACGGCACAGGCGAAGCGTGCGTGTTGAGCGTGTCGAACGCGCCACCGAGGTCGATCCAGAACGGGTCGTCTACAGTGCCGGCGAATGTCTTGACGTTGGCCATCGTGGTGGTGTTGATGGCTGCGTTGAACAGTGCTTCGTAGTCCAACGTGCGCGGACCCACGTTTGGGGCACCGCGTAGAACGGCGCCAGCCCGGTGATCGGCGTAGCGATGCCGCCTCTAATCATGGTCACCGTATACGGCTGACGCTGGCCAAGCCCCTGTGAACTGAAGCTTGTAATCCTGTCAGGAACAATGGGCGTGCCGGGGGGAACCGGGGCGGGCGAGTTCAGCGGCGAGTTCTTGCCTCCGAGAACGCCGGCGTAGTTGGTGAAGAGGCCCGGCAGGCGCTGTTCGGTCTGAAAGCGCACCTGAAAGACGATGTCTTCGACCGCGTCGTTGTTGTTGTCCACCTTGATCTCGTAGAGGATGTCGGGATCGAACGGAAACCAGTTGGGACCGTTGGCGGGCTCCAGGAAGGGGTCGACGCAAAGGATCATTGTCACGCGCGGAGTGCCGCCGCCGTTATAGCTGCGGAAGGCGAAGACGTCGGTGATGTCAGCCTTGTGATCGAGCGCGGTGATGGGCGCTTCCCGGTGGTTCGCGGCCTGTAGGGTCAGCGGCACAATCGCGATGGCTGGCGACGCGACAAGAGAGCTGCCCTCTGGCATGCCTTTGAACTACGTCGCCGGAGTAACGCGAGGAGGCCGAAGGCAGCCGGGATCAGCAACGCCGTGGCTGGTTCCGGTACTGCGTTGATGGTGACGGTGGCCAATGTCAGCGACGCGGTGCCGCCGGTCCCCTGATCGAGGGTGATTTCCGTGAATATGTCGAAAATGCGTGCGAAGGTGCCGGTGCGCACATCGCCGGTTTGCGGGAAGCCTTCGGTGTTAACGACTACCAGGGCTTCGGGCGTAGTGGAACAGCCCACGGGACCGGGTCCGCTGAACGTGCCGTCGGGACACACGTCGAGGATGCTCATTACCGCCGCTGGATCGGTGACAGAAGCGCCAGTCAGGCTGATTCCGTAGCCGCTGAGAGCGAGGGACTCGAACGCCAGCGGGAGTCCGTTGAGCGCGAATTTAACGGTGGGTGAGAAGTCGGTCCCGCCAGGAATAACGTTCACAAACATCGGTTCGAACACCGTTGTTGTTGAGGCCAGTTAACGGTGCGGAGTCAGTTGGTGGAGCGTCTCCTGACGCTCCACCAGATACATCAATGCGTTTACCAGTTGAGTCGAAGGGCCAACTGAACGCGCCGTTGGTTCGAGGCAGCGGTGTAGTCGAGGAACGTCGGGTCGATTTGCTGCTGGCCTGAGAATCGTGCCGTTGTATTCACACCGGTGAAGTTTGTGTGGTTGAACGTGTTGTAGGTCTCGAGGCGCAATTGCGTGGTGAGCCGCTCGGCTGTTTTGAACGACTTAAACAGCGAGGTGTCCCAGAGATTGGTGCCGGGCATGCGCAGGATGCCGGGTCCGGCGTTGCCCCATTCGCCGCGAGCGGGGCGAGTGAACCGGAGCTTTGCTTCGGCCGAAGGATCGCCGACGTTCACACGAGCGCCTGACGTCGATCCGGTCACGTCCACGAAGTCGACCTGCGAGAACCCGGGGGTGAACGGCGCGCCAGTGCGGAAGCGGCCGGTTCCGGACAACTCCCAGCCGTCGGTTACGAGGCCGAGGGTGCGCATGTTCAGTCGCTTGCCGAGTTTCGGCACTGCGTAGCTGTAGCGAAGGTTCGCGTTATGCGTACGGTCATAGCTCAGCGGGCCGTAGTTGCGCGAGCGCGGACCGAGGAATGCGTCGACGTTTGAAGTGTCGGAACTCGCCGTGCCGAGTGCCTTTGAGAACGTGTACGAGAACCCGAACAACACGCCGCGATTGAATCGGCGATTGACGCTGACCTGGGCTGAGTTGTAGCTGGAGGTGGAGCCGAACTCGTACAGGTTGATGTCGCCGAACCCGGTGTAGGGTCGGAGGAAGTTGGCGGGCAGGGCAGTATTCCTGTTGGTAGGATCGGCGTTTTGCGGGTTGACGTCGACCCAGTTGGAGCCCATCGGCGTCGCGTTGATATTGCGCTTCCACAGCAGGTGACGCGCGATGCTGCCGGCGTAGGAGACGTCGATGACGGTGGAGCGGCCGAGCTGTTGCTGGATGCCGAAGCTGTAGTTGTAGCCGGTCGGCCGTTTCTGCTGACCGAGCAGCGATCCGCCAATGGTGCTCGGGGCAAGAATGCCCTTGCCGCCCGCACAGAAGCATGACAGAAGGGCAGCGGAACGCAAGGAGGCGGGAGAAAGCGAAAGGGGCGGCTGAGGAACCGCCCCGTAATGACAGCAGGCTTCTTAGAGGAACTCGACCGGGCGGGCCATTTTGATGGCCTGGTTCTTCAGCAATTCCACGAGCACGGGATCCGGCACAGCCTGATCGGATTCGACCACCGACACCGCTTCGTAGGGCAGGTCTTCCGCTGGACGCGTTTCGTTGCGGCCGAGGGAGAAGTTCGCGATGTTGATGCCGTTCTCTCCCAGCACCTTCCCGACATGGCCGATGACGCCAGGGACGTCGTCGTTCTTGAGGAACGTCAAGTGGCCGGAGAGCGGCACTTCGATCGGAATACCGTCGATGGTGACGAGGCGTGCACGGTCCAGCACCACGGCGCCTTCGACCGAAACGCGCCCTGCATCGGTGGTGAGGTCGAGAACGATGGAATCGACGTAAGCGCCCTTGCGCGAGTGCGTTTCCTCAACGAGCCAGCCGCGTTCGGAGGCGAGCGGCATTGCGTTGACGAGGTTCGCGCGGCCTGACACAGAGCGATTGAGAACACCGGCTACGGCGGCGTTGCGGATCAGGTTGGTATTTTTCTCCGCCAGGTGTCCGAAGTAAGTGAGCTTGACCGTCTGCGGGTTGCCTGTGGAGACGTGCGCGGCAAAGTTGCCGAGACGCTCAGCGAGGTTCAGGTACGGAGCGATCTCGCGATACTGGTCGGGGCGAATCGCAGGCAGGTTGACCGCGTTCAGCGCGACGCCTTCCTTGAGGTAGGCCAGCATCTGCTCGACAATGCGGATGCCGACAATCTCCTGAGCTTCTTCCGTACTGCCACCGATGTGCGGCGTGGCGATCACGTTCTCACGCTGGAACAGCGGAAGGTCGGCGGGCGCGGGCTCCGGATCGAACACGTCGAGAGCGGCTCCGGCAACCTTGCCCGACAAGATCGCGTCGTTCAGCGCGTTCACGTCGACCAGTTCACCGCGGGCGCAGTTGATGATGCGCACGCCGGTCTTCATCTGTGCGAAGGCCTCGGCGTTGAGCATGCGCTCGGTCTCATGGGTGAGTGCCATGTGCAGCGTGAGGTAGTCGGCCTGGGCGAACAGCGCCGGCAGGTCGACGAGTTCCACGCCCATATCGCTGGCGGTCTGCGAACTGACGTAGGGGTCGTAGCCGATGATCCGCATCTCAAACGGCATCGCGCGGCGAACCACTTCGCGGCCTATGCTGCCGAGGCCGACCAGGCCCAGGGTCTTCCCGCGAACTTCGGTGCCGAGGTACTTCTTCTTTTCCCACTTGCCGGCCTTGGTGGAGACGTTGGCGTTGGGAATGCTGCGGGCCAGCGACAGCATGAACGCGATGGTGTGTTCGGCCACCGACACCGCGTTGCCGCCTGGAGTGTTCATCACCAGCACGCCGGCTCGGGTGGCGGCGCTGAGGTCGACGTTATCGACACCTACACCGGCTCGGCCGATGACGCGGAGTTTGGGAGCTTTGGAAAGAACTTCGGGCGTCACCTTGACGGCGCTGCGCACGATGAGCGCCTCGCACGTTGGCAGGTGCTGCTCGTATTCTTTCGGGTTGGAAACGATGATCTCCCAGCCAGACTGCGCCTGGAGAAGTTGCACCGCGGCCGGAGCCACGGGTTCAGCGACGAGGATTTTCATGTTCCGTTTTTCCGGGTTGAATTTCTAGACCGCGGCGGGCACGCTCTTCAGGCCCGCAACTTCGGCGTAAACGTTTTGCACTGCAGCCACACCCTTGCCGAATTCGACATCGACATTGTTGGCGGCGAGGATGATTTCGAGCTGCGCCACCATGGCAAACAGGTCCGCGAAATCGAAGTAGCCGAGGTGCGCGATGCGGAAGATCTGTCCCTTCATCGAGCCCTGGCCGTTGGCAATGATGGAGCCGAAACGGGTGCGGAATTCCTTCACGATGACGCCGGAGTCCATGCCCTTCGGCGGACGGATCGCGGTGACGGAGGAGGACGGCGAATCGGGCGAAAACAGTTCGAGGCCGAGGGCGAGAGCGGCTTCGCGAGTGGCGCGTGCCAGCTGCTGCGCGTTCTCAATCAGCTTGTCCATTCCGAGGCCCTTAATGTACTTAAGCGCTTCGGCGAGGGCCAGCAGGTGGCTGGTGTTCGGGGTCCAGGCCGATTCACCGCCGGCGGCGTTTTTGGCTTCCTTCTTCAGGTTGAAGTAGTAGCGCGGCAGAGTGGACGTTTCGCCCTTCTTCCACGCCTTTTTGCTGATGGCGATGAACGCGAGTCCCGGGGGGATCATGAACGACTTCTGCGATCCGCCGATCACGATATCGATGCCCCATCCGTCGATCTTGACGGGCATGGTGCCGAGGCCGGTGATGGCGTCGACGATGAACAGCGCGTCGGTCTTGCCAACGGCTTTGCTCATGCCTTCGATGTCGTGCTGCGCGCCGGTTGAAGTTTCGGAAGCCTGCACGAACACGGCCTTTACATCGGCGTTCTGGGCGAGCGCCTCTTCCACGCGGGCCACGCTCACCGTGTCGCCATACTCAGATGTGAGAACGATCGCGTTCAGGCCATAGGCCTTCGCAATTTCCGCCCAGCGTTCGCCGAATTTACCGGCCGAGCACACGACTACCTTGTCACCCTGCGAGAGGAAATTTGAGACCGACGACTCCATGGCGCCCGTGCCCGAGGCAACGAGGACGAGGACGTCGTTTTCAGTGGCGAGAACTTCTTTAAGATCGGCGAGGACCTGCGAGTAAAGCCTACGGAAGTCGTCGGTGCGGTGGTGAATGTCCGAGCCCATCATCGCGTGCAGAGCTTTGGGGAGAAGAGGCGTTGGGCCAGGGGTAAGAAGGCGTTGTTTCCGTATGTGCATGGTATTGCGACTGTTCCATTAGAATACCATTCGGGTATGACGCTCCTCGAACGATTACAGGCCGAAATGGTGGCCGCCATGAAGGCGAAAGCAGAAGCCAGGCTCGGCACGCTTCGCATGATGAAGTCCGCGCTGAAGAAGCATGAGATCGATGCGATGAAGCCGCTGGATGAGGCCGTTGAGCAGCAGTTGCTCACCACCCTCATCAAGCAGCGGCGCGAATCGGTGGAGATGTTTCGTAAGGGTGGAAGGGAGGATCTGGCCGTCAACGAAGAGGCGGAGATAAAGGTGATCGAAGGCTTCATGCCGGAGATGTTGTCCGAGGACGACGTCCGGGCTGCCGTGGATGCGGCTGTTGCCGAGACGGGAGCTTCAGGGCCGAAGGGCATGGGTCTGGTGATGAAGGCTGTAAAGGAGAAACTCACCGGAAAGCGCGTGGACAACAAGCTGGTGAGCGATCTGGTGAAGGCGCGGCTGGGGTAGCGCCGGACTGCTCCTCCCATGTACCATGCTCTGAAGATCTCAGAGTCTGGTTTTGCGGGAGGAGTGGCCAATGTCTTTCGTTCGGCTAATGATTGGCGGTCTGGCCGCGGCATGCGCGGTCTTCGGGCAGGCGGACGGGCCGGAGCCGTCGCGGGACCATGCACGGTCGGTGGTGGCAACGAAGTACGGCATCGTGGCCACCAGCCAGACGCTGGCGTCAGCGGCCGGGGTGAAGATCCTGGAGGCGGGCGGCAACGCCATTGATGCTGCGATTGCCGCCAACGCGGTGCTCGGGCTCGTCGAGCCGACGGGTAACGGGATTGGCGGGGACCTGTTTGCCATCGTCTACGAGGCAAAAACAGGCAAGGTTTACGGGCTGAATTCCAGTGGATGGGCTCCTGGTGGCCTCACTCCGGCGTTTCTTGAATCGAAGGGCGAGAAGACCATGCCCATGCGCGGCATCTGGTCGGCGACCGTGCCTGGGGCGGTCGCCGGGTGGGACGCGCTGCACAAGAAGTTCGGCCGTGCCAAATGGGCCGATCTGTTCGCGCCGGTGATCTTCTATGCCAACGAGGGCTACCCGGTCACCGAGTGGATCGCGGGTGGGTGGGGCTCGCCGAGATCCCGGACGCTGCTCGAATCGCACCCCAATGCCGCGAAGCTGTACCTGCCTGGTGGAAAGGCTCCGGCGGCGGGTGAGATATTCCGCAACCCCGATCTGGCCGCTTCGCTGAAATTGATCGCGGCCGAGGGACGCCCTGCGTTTTATTCCGGTGCAATTGCGAAGAAGATTCTGGCGATTTCGGCGGAATTGGGCGGCACTTTCACGGCGGCGGACCTGGCGGAGTTTCAGCCCGAGTGGGTGACCCCGATTTCCACCGGGTACCGCGGGTGGACGGTGAGTGAACTGCCTCCCAACGGAATGGGAATCGCGGCTCTGATGATGCTGAACATCATGGAGCGCTACCCGCTCGCCGAATGGGGGCACAACAGCACGAAGACGCTCCACACGATGATCGAGGCGAAGAAGCTGGCGTATGCGGATTTGCTGCGGTATATTGGCGATCCTCGGTTTTCCGACCTGCCGGTACAGCAGCTTCTTTCGAAGGAATTTGCCGCGGAGCGGGCTAAGACGATGCGCCAGGACCGTGCGTCGTGCGACGTGGTGCCGGGCCACCTGTCCGCTCTGGCGGCGCTGCCGGGAGCGGACACCATCTATATGTCGGCGACGGACCGCGAGGGCAACATGGTGTCGCTGATCCAGAGCAATTATTCAGGATTCGGTTCGGGGGTGGTGCCGGCGGGCGCGGGATTTATGCTGCATAACCGGGGCGGATTATTCACGCTGGATGCGAAACAGCCGAATACTCTCGCTCCGCGGAAGCGGCCGCTGCACACGATCATTCCGGGATTTATGGCGAAAGGCGATACGAAGATTGCGTTCGGGATTATGGGCGGGTGGAATCAGGCGCAGGCTCATGCGCAATTTGTTGCGAATGTGGTGGATTTCCGAATGAATGTACAGCAGGCTTTGGAGGCTCCACGGTTTACCAAGGCGACTTTTCCGGGTTGCGACGTGAGTATCGAGTCGCGGGTAGATCCTTTGGTTCGGGCGGAACTGGAGAAGCTGGGGCACTCGGTCACCGGTGCCGGGGCGTTTTCCCAGGCGATGGGCGGAGGCCAGGCGGTGATGCAGAATGGCACGGGCGTGAACTTTGGGGGCTCGGACCCGCGGAAGGATGGGGCTGCGATTCCGGAGTCGCCGCGGTTTAAATGACCGGGTTGTATTCGATGGTGTGGAGCTCGAAGTCTATGCAGGAGAACTCGCCTTCGGGGAGCAGCCACGAGCCTTTCATGCGCGTCGGGATGAGGAAACCGCTGTGACTTCGGAATTCGGAACAGGCACCGCGGAAGGGGCGCTTCGCCTTGGCCATGTAGCGGTCGGACTCGACGGTGCGGGGCAGACCGCTGCCCGCGTCGAAGTGCATCTCGACGGAGACGTCGGGGATGGAGGTCAGGGATACGCGCGCCGCGGTGTTGTCGATGGGCTCCCAGTGGACGTGCGGGCCTACGAACGCGTAGGGAAACCACACGGCTTCCATCAGCCAGCGGGCTGAGGCGCTCTGGTCCACTTCCGGGCCGCTCATTCTACTCACAGGAACGCGTCCGGCGGCATGCACTCTGCCTGTTCCGTGACCGTGGAAAAGCATGTCGGTCACCTTCAGATTCACCAGCGGCATTGGATGAAACCTGGCTTGCCAGACAAAGCCAGGCTCGGAGACCGTGTGGAACTCGTCCGCATCGACGGGAAGCCATCTGGCGGAAAGGCTGGTTCGGAATGTGCCGCCGTGCGTCAGGTGGCATGTCCCGGTTTCGGGGGCGGCGGCAGGATCGGGGATGGCGAGGCGCAGATAGCGGCGGACGGGGTCCGGGAGCGAGTCCCAGCGTTCGGCGAGCTGGGCTGGACCGAGTCTGGCGGGTGCCCCGGACAGGAGTTCGGCGGCTTCTTTCATGGTGACTGTCACTCACCAGTGTACGGTGAAGGGGATGGAATTACTTCGGGATCTGGCGGGGCTGAAGATGCAACGGGATGCGCCGCTTCGCGATTACACGCGGTTTGGACTCGGTGGTTCGGCCGACTGGCTGGTGGATGCGGACGACGAAGCCGAGTTTGTCGAGGCGTGGCAGCGTCTCCGGACGGCGGGTGTTCGTACGGAGGTGATCGGAGGCGGGTCGAATTTGGTGGTCTCGGACGACGGGTTCCGAGGCGTGGTGCTGCGGTTCACCGGGGCGGAACTGCGGGAGGAAGGCACTACAGTCTGGGCTGGAGCGGGCTCGGTGCTGCAGGATCTGGTTGATTTCACGATTGGGCTCGGACTGAGCGGGATTCACACGATGACCGGTGTTCCGGGTTGGACCGGCGGTGCGGTTTACGGAAATGCCGGTGCTTATGGCCGGTCGATTGATCAGAGCGTCGCGCGGGTGCGGTTCTTCGACGGCGTCGAGGTTCGGGAGATGGGGAATGCGGAGTGCCGCTTCCGGTATCGGGACTCCACTTTCAAGGACAACAAGGGCTGGATCGTGTTCCGCGCGGAGTTGGAGCTTTTACGGGGGAACGCGGCTGAGTTGCGGACCCGGGCTGATGAAATTCGCTCGGTGCGCGACGCGAAGTATCCTCCGACCATGAAGTGCGCCGGAAGCATTTTCAAAAATCTGCTTTTGGCGGAGCTTCCGGAGAGTGTACAGTCGGTGGTGGATCCGAAGGTGGTTCGGGAAGGGAAGATGCCTTCGGCCTGGTTTCTGGAACAGGTCGGGGCAAAGGGTATTCGCAACGGCGGGATCCATGTTGCGGACTACCACGCGAATTTGATTTATAACGCAGGCAACGGGACAGCGCTGCAAGTGCGCGAGGTAATCGACGACCTCAAGGCCCGGGTGCGGGACCGGTTCGGGTTCGGCATCGAAGAGGAGGTGCAGTATGTGGGCATGTAACCGGATCGCGGTTCTGGTGACGGCGGCGGGCCTGATGTTGAGCGCTGAGGGGCGAAAACAAGGGAGTCCGCTGGAGCACCTGCCGAAGAACATCGAGGTGCTGACCCATTTCGGGGAGCGCGCGGATTTTTCGCCGGACAACCAGCGAGTCGCTTTTATGGCCAAGAGCTTCGGCGATGCGTTCGTCATCGACCTGAAGACCCGGGCGATTCGCTGCCTGACGTGCGGCATCCCGGGTGCGGCGTTTCTGCGGGTGATGCACCTGTCGAATGGCGACTACATTCTGATCGGGGCGGAGCGGTTCTCGGATATCAAGACCAGCCGGTCTCGGGATAATGAGCTGTGGTATCTGAGCGCGAAGCCGGGCTCGAAGCCAGTGCGGTTTGGGAAGAAGATGAGCGAGGGCGCTGCGTTGTCGAAGAAGAACATGCGGATTGCGTATTCGCAGACGCGAGCGCAGAATCCCGATCTGGCTGACGGGCACTCGCGGCTGATGGTTGCCGATGTGGAGATGGGCGCGGCGGGTCCAGGGATCATCAACGAGAAGTCGGTGTATGAGAGTAAGACGCGCGACTGCGTGATCGAATCGCAGGACTTCTTTGACAACGGCCGAAAGATGACTTTCACGTGTTATCAGCCGAAAGGCATGGCGGCGGTGATGACGATCGATATGGAGAGTGGAGCGGTGGAGAACCACTCGAAGGCGCCGGGCGCGTATAACGAGGTCGAGGGCATTTTTCCGGATGGCAGGTACACCCTGGTTGAGGCGGACAGACAGATCCAGACTCTCGGGGGCGAGGGTGGATTCCGGCAGATCGACATTTGGAAGCTGCGTCTCGACGGCACGGGCAAGGACTTCACGCGAGTTACGCACTTCAACGACTACGAGGGCTGGAAGGCGTCGAATCCCGTGATCTCGACAGACGGAAAGTACATGGCCTTCCAGGTGGCGAAGACGACGGACGAAGCCGGCGTCGGTTACGGGATTTGTCTATACCGCCTGAGCCAGCGCGGTCTCTGACAGGGCGGGCGGTTCGCGAAGGATGGAGCCGGGTAACCCCATTCCCATGGAATGCTCGTAACGCTGCGCTGTTACTGCTGTTTGCCACGATAGTCCGAGTTCGTGGCGCACGTTGGATTCCAGCCGGTCGCGCAGGCTGACCAGTTCTTCCGGGCCGACGTGGTCCGTGAAGACGAACGACTTGTATTCGCCGGGCACGCCCTTGTAGAAGGCCTGTTCCTCGGTGAAGTCGAGGTCAAAGGAATACAACGCATCGCCTGAGATCTCGAAGCGCCAGATATCGTCGCGAACGTGAACGGCTTCGTCGTAATAGGGCGAGCCTGGGTACACCGTAATCACGGTGGCGTCGAACTCGTCGGGGCGCTCGGCGATAAGCCACTGTTCGGTATCGCGGATAGTTTCCGGTGTTTCGCCCGCATGACCGAGACTCATCAGAGCCTTGACGTGGATGCCATGTTTGTGCGCGGTGCGGAGCATGGCGGCGTTGTCGACCGTGGTGGCCTGTTTGCGAATATTGCGCAGGATACGTTCGGAGCCGGATTCGAAACCACAAAGCAGCCAGTTGAATCCGGCCTCTCGCATTACATCCGCCTGTTCGTCTGTGAAAAGCTCAGACTTGACGAAGCCGCGAAGGGCGAAACGGGAGCCCACATCTTTCTGTAGTTGCACGAGGTCGCGCATGAGTGGGACCAGGTTCTTGTTCACGTTCAGCTCGTCGTCATAGAACATGAACCCGGTGTAGCCCCAGGTGTCGTGCAGGTGACGGAGTTCGGCGATGACACTCGATTTCTCACGTAGGCGGATACGGCGCAGCATCGGACTGAGTCGGCCTGAGCAGAATGTGCACTGGAAAGGGCAGCCGAGCTGCGCGACGATGCTGGTGGCTTTGTGACCGTCGATTGTGTAGTGATAACTTTCGAGGTCGATCAGATGCCTGGCGGGCCAGGCGCTTGCGGTGAATTCCTTGTGGGTGAGGAAGAGCGTGGTTGCAGGGTCGTCTGCATTGATGATGGGCGGTGCGTCAGGGCTGAGGGCCACATGGATCGCTTTTTCGCCATCGCCCGCCACCAGGATATCGAACGCATTGGCCAGTTTGGTCAATGCGGCACGCGAACGGCCCGTCTGCGGAGGTTTGTTGGCTTCCGCCCGGGCGGCTGCGTGGACCAGTGTGACGTGGGGTCCACCGAGGACCAGCCGTGCGTTTGGAGCCGTCGCGCGAAATGTGCGCGCAATCTTCATCGCCGCAGGCATTTGCGGCGTCGTGGCGGTGATCCCAATCACTTCAGCGTCAGGGCAGTCGCGCACTGCGTCCAGGTAGTTCTCTACGCCGGAGAGGTCGAGGACGCTGACGTCGTGGAACGGCTCGAGAGAGGCAGCGACCTTGAGTACGCCCAGAGAGGCGAAGACGCGCTCGTCGAGCAGGAAAGGGCTCGGGGGGATAACCAGGCAGACCCGCGTCCGGCGGGGGACTGCATGGCCGGTTTTCTCAGAGAGCCGCAGCAGCTGACTGCTGAAGGACTGAGAGATATTGGTCAGACTGGTGCTGCTCATGCTCGTCCTTTTTCGGCTGCTGCGCAGACAGGTTTGCAAGTTGGAATGATTGCCATTTCAGATTCTCCAGGCTGTATCAGGGCTACTGCATGAGGGAACAGCGGCAGCACGGATCAATGCCCTCCCGTGCGCTGTGGTGTTCGCGAAGGTTGCGGAAGCTCGGGTTGTTATAAATTTCCAGCACGGACTGCTTCCGCACATCGCCGATGGTGAACTCGCCATGAGCATCCATGCAGCAGTGTGGGACGCGCCCGTCACAGAAGATGTTGATGTCAAACCAGGCTCCGCAGGGAAGGCTGTACGGAATCTCCGTCATTGTGGTTTCCACACGGCCCAGCCAGTCGGTGCGAGCCTTGCACTGGACGAGGAAATCGCGGCCCTCTACGAAGTCCGGAAACAGAGATGCGCAGGTACGGAGGTAAACCTGGTCGGATGCGGAATCATCTCCGACCCTGGAGATATTGAGCGGCAATTTGCACATCGGGTGATCCCGAAAGAATCTGAGGAGGGAGTTGATATTGGCAACGGTGCGCTCAAACGGAATTCCCATGATGCGCGTGTACTCATCCGGGTCGGCCGCATTAAACGAGACGTTCCAGTAATTTATGTTGCGCAGGGTGGCAAGATTCTCAAAAAAACGCGGCGGCAGGAAGCTGAGGTTTGTGAAGAACGTGAGGCTGGCGTGCGGCAGCGCATTGTTGATGTACCGGCAACGTTCGAACAGCTTCGGATCCATCAGCGGCTCATTCACGATGTTGGGGAGAATGGCAAACGAATGGTCCTGAGGGATTTCAGTCAAATCCGCGATGATCTTATGGAAGAGCTCGTCGTCCATAGCGGTGTGGCGGCGTGTCAGGACCGGGTTGGGACAGAAAGAGCAGGTGGCGTTGCAGCGCCCGACGGTTTCGATCGAGACAAACCGTGGGTGATCCCGGTAGCGAGGCCGCAGCGCCTGAAACTGTCTGGAGTATAAACTCTCGCGAGCAGTGTCCCGTGAGGCGAGGATATGCGACAGCAGGAAGTGGGCATCCTGGTGTTGCGGGATAAACGAAAGCGCATAGCGGCAGGTTTCTTCAGCAAGAATGAGGCGCTTTTGTTTCGCCAGCGCGAGCGTCAGGACGATCCACCAGTCGGGTCCGTCGATACCAGCCCGCTCGGTCATAATGTGCGGACGAATCTCGGATTCTGCCCACACGGGGTCGCAGCCGGCGCGGAGCTTCGAGACCAGCTCGGTAGCGGTCATTTAGCGAGACCCTTGTCGTGGCAGGCGCGCTCGAAGAACGCAGCCAGTTCCCTGGGAGCGACGGGGTCCTCGTACAGCAGGTGACTGCGGGACAGGATCTCGCCGCGGGCCCACACGCGGTAGTCTGTGTCGTTGCCGAGGCGCAGAGCCTTCTCGACGTAGTCTTCCGGGGAGCTCGCGACGAGGTCGGTGAAGCCCATCATGCGGTACTGACCGTAGGTGACGCGCCCGCGCATGTATTCTCCCGGGAGTGTGACCACGGGGGTTGAGAATGCGAATGCCTCGTAGTTGGTGTTACCACCGCTGAAGGGCCACGTATCGAGCATGGCGTGGCAGTTTGCCATCAGGCCGAAAAGCTCATCCATGGGCATCCGGTCGATGAAATGGACTCGATCTATGATGTCGGGATGTCTTGCGGAGAGGCGGTCGCCGAGCTTATTGGCGTACTCTCCGCCGTTGTCGATAAGCACAAGGTGTCCGGCTGGGTCGCGCCGAAGGATGTCGGCAAAAGTGGCGTCGAACTTAGGATGGAACTTGAAGAGCGTCTGAGGGCACAGATAGACGTGCCAGTCGTCCGGGAAATTCGGTTTCCTGTTGGTGCGGTTGGGCTTGTAAAAGTGGGCGGGCAGGGTGGAAAGCCGCACCAATTCTTCGGAGTAGTGAGCCTCGGCCCCCTCCGGTTCGATCAGATCGCTGGAGATGAAGTAGTCCACGTTCGGGATGCCGGTTGTTACCGGGTGTCCCCAGGTACAGCACTGCACCGCCGCGACACGCGCAAATGCCATGTGGTAGGACAATGCGTGCATGCCGATATCGGGGTAGAACGCGATGTCGAGTTCGGCTCGGGCGATCTCGTCTACAGCAGGGGCGCACTGGCTGCTGCACGACACTACCTTTTCGGCGTACATGGGCAGGTAGCCTGGATCGGCGGAATTCGACAGATCGAAAGCGATGACCTCAAATCGGTCGGCTGGCAACTGCTTCATGAGGCCGACAGTGAGTTTCGAGATGGTGTGCCATTCTTTGAGGTGGCTGGAAATAACGCCCAGGCGAATTCGGTCCGTCGACGCACGGACGCGGTGCCGCTTTGGCACGGGCCGGTCGAGCGAAGGGCAGATCTTCAGCAACAACTGAGCCCAGCCTTCCTGGAGAGGCCGGTCATTGAGCCCGTGATAGGCGAGGAAGAAGTTTGTAACGGTCGCGCTCGCGGGCAGTTCCTCGACAGGTTTCACCACTTTGGCGAGGCGAACGATCTCGCTGGCGAAGTGCTTACGCTCAGCGTTGATCTGTTCTTCGTTGTCTGGTACGGGCGTGCTGAGCTGCGCGCGGCGCAACCCAAGGATGGCATTGCCCGAGTACTGGGCGGCTTCCAGTTCTTTCTGAGCGTCGTCTGCCCGGGCCATAGACCAGAGCATGTTTGCGAGTTCGAGGTGGGCCTGCGGATTGTCGGGATCCAGCTCGATGGATTTTCTGTAGCAGTGTTCCGCCTGGTTTATGCTTCGGAGCGATGACAGAGCTCCGGCGAGCCTTTGCCAGAGGACAGCCGAATTCGGGAATGTCTGAACGGCACCGCCCAGATGAACGGCGGCCTCCTGGAACTTCCGCTGTTTCATCAGCGCGGCGCCGACGTTGATCGCCGCGCTCTCCAGACTGCTGTCAAGCGCAAGTGCGCGACGGGCCGCGAGTTCTGACTCTACGGGGGATTCGATGCCGAAGGCGCACGCCAGCAGATCCCACGCCGGAGCGAAGTTCTCGTCCATCTCGATCATCCGGGCGGCAATCTCCTTGACCTCCTCCTTTCGGGACTGCTGATAGAGGAGGACACCAGCCTGATGAAGTTGGATCAGCGACGGATGCCGGCGGGAACTGACCGGTTTTGGGGTTTTGAAGGTCTTGGCCAATCTGGGTTGCCTCACTCGTAAAGTGGGTAATTCCCGTGAATGTTCTCAGAAACTTCTGACCCCTGCCTCCGTTACCCCATGAGATTGACGGTTGGCGGTTCCAGCAGCGGCGACAGGAAAGCCTTTGCACTCGCGAGCTGGCTGGCCTGTCCCGCCTGATGTGCGCGAATCGATTTGGCTGTAATGACCGCCTCGTTAAAGAACTCAGACGCCAGTTGCACTTCATCAATCCGGGTGCAGTCGATGCTTCCGACGTAGGCGGCCACCTCGGCAGCCGCCGCTTCAAAATCCTCTCCGGCGATCATATGCAGAATCTGCTGGTGTCTCATTGATATCCCGCCTGATTCGTCCTCATCGCACCGAACATGTTGCTAAAGTACGTTGCCTGCTGCTCGAGCATCGCGACCATCGCATCTGCCGCTGCCATCTGGGCTTTCAGATTCGTTTCCAGCAGGTCGATGCGCTCCTGCTGCTCGGCAATGTGTAAGGCATCAGCCTTTGAGGCTTTTCCCGCCGTTACGATGGCGGAGCCGATCAGGCCG
Organism: Bryobacteraceae bacterium; assembly: GCA_034408745.1. Taxonomy (GTDB): domain Bacteria; phylum Acidobacteriota; class Terriglobia; order Bryobacterales; family Bryobacteraceae; genus JAWXCM01. The sequence continues at coordinate 10,546 of JAWXCM010000097.1, read as the reverse complement.
GTATCCAGATTTGTGAGGGAGTCGAGCGTTTTCGTGGCGCTCTTGAGCCAGCCGGAACCGGTGACACTTCCGAAGAAGGTTTTGGCGTTTGCCAGCCCGGAGCCTGTAACGGCCCTGGCAAAGATAGTGTCATCCAGATACAAGTTGCCAGTTTGATCGAATCCGATACCGAGCTGCTGCAGGGACGGGAAGCCGCCTCCCGCCGGACCTGAGTTCACAAGCTGGCGCAGGGCACTTGCCGTGGCCTGCAGAATACTGTCGCCTGAGAGAGCCGCAGTCTTGTTACCACGATGGGTGTCGACTTCAGCAACAGCGTTGTTGTAGGCGGAGATGAAGCTGTTCAGGGAGCTTCGAAGCGACGAGCTGGAGGTGTTGACCGAGACGGTCATTGCGCTGGAAGTCGTTGCCTTGAGGTCCGCGGTCACGCCTGGCGCCAACGTGATAAGACGGCTGTCTGTGCTTACCGGGGTTCCGCTGATGGTGTATTGCGCCGAGGATCCACGCTGTAGCGCGGTATTTGAGGTGGTTGTCGATCCGTCAGTGAGGGTGATGTCGACCGGCCCGAGTTTTTTGCTTTGAAGCGACAACTGATAGGACGGGCTGGAACTGGAGCCGATATTGACGATGCTGGCCTGGACGCTGGATCCGGCGACCTTATTAATCTCGTCCACCAGAGCCTGCATGGTCTGGTTTGCTGGCGAGAGTGTAAAAACTGTCGGGGACGGATTGCCGTCGGTAGGGTCCGGATCGAGGGTCAGAGTCTGGCTGGTCTGGGTTGTGTAAGCGCCGCTTGATGGATTCGGCACTGGTGGAAAGCCCTGTGCGACAAAAACAGTTGCGGCACCGAGATTGCCGATCTGAAGGTCCCAGGAGCCTGGAGTGGCTCCCTCGCCGACCGTGACCGTCGCTGCCGCCACGTTCGAAGATGAGGTTGTGAATGACGACGAGCCAAAACTGTTCCCAATCGCGGACAACGCCGCCGTAATGCCCGAAGTCTTTCCGCTGAGCCTGCCGAGGGCTGTCGCCTGACCGTCGAGCTTCGCTTTCTGTTGCTGAAGAAGATTCAGCGGAAGCGAGGCAATGGATACTGTGCGAGTGATAACCTGGGCAAAATCAGTCGAAAAGCGGCTACTTCCGGAGAATACGCTACTAGTACTCATGGAATGATCCTCTTCAGAAACGCAGTGTCACCACCCACGGGGTTGGCCGTGGGTGGTGACTCAGGAAGAAACGAGCGCCGCCGATTAGCCGCGGAGCAGGGAGAGTACGGACTGCGGAGCCGAATTCGCCTGGGCGAGAGCGGCCATGGAAGCCTGTGAGAGAACCTGAGCCTTGGTCAGATTGGCAGCTTCCTGAGCGATATCAGCGTCACGGATTCGGGACTCGGCAGCCGAGAAGTTGGTGATCTGCGACTGAGCGAGCTGGATAGCGTAGCTGATCTTGTTCTGTGCGGTACCGACTTTGCCCTGAACCACACCGAGCTTCGAAACAGCGGCGGAGATTGCGGAAATCGCAGCGGTTGCGCCGGTGGTGTCTTTGGCCGTCGTGGTGGTGGGGGCCACGATTGTCGGGTTGGTGGCGTTGGCGAACACACCGTTGGCAGCGCCAGCGTTGCCGGCGATGCTGGTGACGGTGAAATCGCTTGCCGACATGAACTGGATGCCGTTGCCGCCCGTGGTCTTGACTGCGGAAACCCCGATGCTGCTCAGCTGCGAGTTCAGAGAAGTGAGGGCGCTGGCGAGAGTCGCGCCAGTGGTGCCGCTGAGGGACACGGCGACGCTGCCGCCCGTGGTGAGAGCAACGGTGAAGTTTTCGAAGTTGCCCGCTTCAACGGCGACGAATGTGTTCGCCTGGCCGACGGCGGAGTACATTGCCGTGTTGGTCGTGGTGCTGGCGCCAGTGGTCAGGCCGGTGCCGGCGCTGCTTGCGTCGGTTGCGGTGACAGTGAACCCCTTGTCGCTGACGAAGTTCATGGAGCCGGTGCCAGCGTCGATTACGGCGGAGATGCCGTAGCTGGAGATCTGGTTGTTGAGCTGCGTGACTGCGTCATATCCGCTGACGCCGCTCGCACCGCCCTGAATGGTTGCTGTGACGGAGTTGCCTTCCACGTTGACCGTGAAGACCTGGTTCGCGTTACCAGCGAGGAGAGTCGCCGTTGAGAGGTCGCTACGGCTGCTGCCTGCCGCGATGACCCAGCCACCGTTGATGCTGGTGCCGGCGATGCCGAGCGAGCTGCCGCTGACTTTGTCAGTAGCTGCCGAGAGGTCGACCTTGACGCCCGAATTCGCCTGCGCCGAACCGCCGCCGATGTAGACGTTGAGTAGCTTATTGTATCTGCTGGACGCACCGGCCGTGTTTCCGAGACCGACGTTGGAGGCCTGCCGGTCGATTTCTGTCAGCAGCGAGGAGTATTCATTGTTCAGGGTGGCGCGGTTGCCCTCAAACGTGGAGGAAGCCGACTGGGTGGCCAGAGTCTTCAGCCGGTCCAGCATCTTGGAGATGTTGCTGAGGCCGCCGTCGATGATCTGCATCGTCGAGAGACCGTCATTGGCGTTGCGAACGCCCTGGGACAGTTCAGCGATGTCGCTGCGGAATTTGTTGGCGACCGCGAGACCGGCGGCGTCGTCGCCAGACTGGTTGATGCGGAAGCCGGAAGTCAGGCGGGAGATGGTGCGCGCCTGGAATTCATTGGTCATGCGCAGATTTTCCTGCGCGTTGATGGAGCTGACGTTAGTCTGGATCGAAAGCATGGTAGAAAGTCCTCTTCCTGTAATTGGGGCATCATGCCCCGGGCCTTCCGATTCCGCTTGTTGCTGCGGTATCTTCTGGCCTCACCCTGCATATCGAACCGCTTTGGAAAACTTAGAGGAATTATTTTCGGAGAGTTCTGTCCCGCTGTGGACACCTGTTATGCAGGCATGTCTATAGTGCAGACCAGATATTTCGGACAAATGGAATATACCGAGGATGCGGTGATCCGTACACCGCTGGGGCTTCCCGGGTTTGAGAGCGAAACCGGCTTCCTCTTGATACAGTTGCCGGGACAGTATCCTTTGGTGTACTTGCAGAGCCTGCAGTCGCCTGACCTCTGCTTTCCGGCGCTGCCGGTGCGGGTGGCGGACGCTGACTATCAACTGGAGGTGAACGATGAGGACAGTGGGGTGCTCGGGGTCTCGACCAGGCCGGGTATTGGCAGTGACGTGCTCTGTCTGGCGCTGCTGGCCGCGGAAGAGACCGGCACGGCGACGGCGAACCTGAAGGCACCCCTCGTGGTGCGCATCGGAACCCGGATCGGCGTGCAATGCCTGAATTCGGCCGGTGACTATCTGTGCAGACATCCTTTAGAAGAAGGGGTGCCCGCATGATGATCATGCGAAGGCGCGAGGGTGAGAAGATTCTCATCGGTGATGACATAGTCATCCACATCGCGCAGATCGGACGGAACCGGGTTCGTATCGGAATCGAGGCGCCGCGGGATCTGGTTGTTGTTGCCGAGGAAGTCCGGCGTGTGGCGGAGGTAAATAACGCCGCGGCCTGCACGGGGCCCGAGGCGGTAAAGGGCCTGGTCGAGCGCTTACAGGCGGCCGGTTTTCGCGAGCCAGCTGCGGAACATGAGGGCGCACCCGCGAGCCTGCTCATCTGAATAGAGCTCACTGAGCGCGTATCGCATCTTGTGGCGCCAGTTCGGATATTGCGCTGTTGTGCCGGGCAGGTTCTGCTGGTCAGCTTCCTTAAACAAATCTTCCTGATTCAGAACGAACAACAGAGACGGCGTTTTAGCAAGGAAGCCGACGACGGCGTTATGCAATTCGCCGGTAAATTCGGGCACCTCGGATGCTCTGCGGGGGAACCAGGGCGGCATCAAGTCCGCCGCCAGCAAAACGTCGAGTATGCGCTGCTTGTCGACGGCGCGCGAGCGGAGTTGTTCCTGCCGGCTCGCCTCGTCCGGCAAGACCCCAGCCCTCAGACGAGCGTCGATGTCCCGGCTTTCCCAGAAACCGGCGAGCGTAGGCAGATCGTGTGTGCTTATCGAAACCAGCGCGTCGACGGGGTACTCCGAGGGCGTTCGGAATGATCCGTCGAGGGCGCGCTCAAAATACAGGAGCCGGTAGCTGAGGATTCCGAACCGGTTCAGGGCCTTCCGAATGTATGGCTCCACTGTACCGAGGTCTTCCCCAATGACCACGAACTGCTCCCGCACGCTCTCCAGAGCAAGAATTCGGATCAGGTCGTCGCTGTTGTCGCGAACATACACTCCCTGGGCTGCTTCCTGCCCGTCTGTGATCCAGAAGAGGCGGAAAAAACGCATGACGTGGTCGATGCGAAGCGCTCCGCCGTGACTGGCGTTCTTGCGGATGGACTGGATGAACAGCTCATACCCCGTCTCGCGATGCTGGGCTGTGTTGGGCGGCGGGAAGGCCCAGTCCTGCCCTTTCGGAGAGAAATCATCGGGCGGCGAGCCTACGCGGCAGCCTGCCACGTAGAACGACGGGTGCGCCCAAAGGTCCGATCCGCAGCGGTCGGTGGCCAGCGCGAGATCGTGATACAGGCCGATCTCGAGGCCGCGCTGCGTGGCATACCGGTGCGCGGCTGCAAGCTGCGCATCCAGCTGCCACTGCACATACTTAAAGAACGCGATCAGTCCGCTGTGCTCACGCTCAAAGGCAGCGACTTCGGGGGAATCCGGGTTACGGTAAGCCTCGGGCCAGTCCGGCCAGATCCAGAGATTGCGGTCGCGCTTGTGCAGCGTTTGGTCGAGAGCCTGATAGACGGCGAATTTGTGAAGTAGCTCGCCTTCGCTCCGATTGTATTTCTCGAACGCCTCACGATCCGCTGAGCCTTGCGGGTTGGCGCGCAGGAATTCGCGGAAGGCGAGTCTCAGGAATGTGAGCTTGATGCGCCAGACACGCTCGTACTCCACGTGCGCGGCACCGCGGAGTTCCGCCAGACAGGACTGGAACCTGGTTGAGGCGAGCAGGCGGGTGGCCATCCGCGAGTTGGTCAGGTGCGGCAGGCGCTCTATATCGATGTAGATGCCGTTGCGATAGAAGCTGCAGTTGGGCAGGTAAGGGCTGGTGTTGTAAGGTGCCCGGTTGGGGATGGAATGCAGCGGGTTGAGCGCGACGAAGCTAACGCCTAGGGCACTGCGAGCCCAGTCCGTGAATTGCTCCAGGTCCGTAAAGTCGCCACAGCCCCAGTTGCGGTCGGAGCGCAGGCCATAAACGCTCACGGCGATCCCTGCTCCTTTGCCGGAAGAACCCGGCAGCCGGGGCATAAAAGCGCGGTCGGGGCAGAGAATAAGGCGGGTGTCCGATGTTTGGCCACCAGAGGTACGGATCACCAGCTTGTGATAACCAGGAGCGGCTCCGGTGGGAAGCGGAAGCAGGACCTGGCGGAAGTGTTGGCCCCGCAACTTCGCCTCGCCTGGGAGGTCCGGGGGAGCATCGGCCGATGCGTCGAGCCTGACGGAGTCCGCTGAGCCATTTTCCCACTCGAACCTGGCTTCCGCAGAGGTGCCCTGGCTGAGCCGGATCGGAATGGCCCCGTCGGAAAGTGAGGCCACAACTGTCGGGCCAACCGGTGTGGACCATTCGGCCCACATTCGGGCCTCGACCGCGGAGTCGAGATCTTCGATATTCCCGGCTGCGACGCCAAGAGAGCGAAGAACCGTGGTCAGAACTTCCGGCAGAGCGATGTGTTGGGTGCCAAAAATATCCCAGTAGTCCTCCTGCACGCCCCACATCTGGCACGCGCGGCCCAGGGCGGCCTTAAAGGTCAGGGAGGGGGTGAAGGTGATCTGAGAAGTCGCCAATTCTTAGTGTAATGCGTTGAGCGGTCGGACCACAGGGACCACAGTTTGCGGACCGAAATGCCAGTGGCGCTGCCTGCGCATTTTCACCCAGCGTCTGCGTTTCACTTTCTGGCTTTAGACTAAAGAAATATGTCATTTCACGGCGCACTCAGCGGGTCTGCGGGAACTGAGAGTCAGGAGCTTCTCGATTCCATGAGGGACTGGCCCTCCATCCGCGTCCTGGACGTCGGTGCTATGTCCGAAGGCGAGGACCGTTATACGCCGCTTGTGAAGGCTGGCAAAGCCACCGTAACGGGATTTGAGCCAAATCCGGAGCAATTTCAGCTTCTTCAGGCGAAAGGTGGACCGAACCGATACATTCAGGCGTTTCTGGGCAACGGAGAACAGGCTTCTTTCCAGCTGACGTGCTGGCCTGGCTGCTCCTCACTGCTGCAGCCGAATGTCGAACTGATCGAGTTATTCGAAACCATTGGCGCAAAGACCGGCGGCAACTTCACCGTCGTCGAATCGGTGCCGGTGCAGACCACCCGCCTCGATGACATCAGGCCGCCGATTCAGGTGGACTACATCAAGATCGACGTCCAGGGCGCGGAACTGGATGTACTGCGAAATGGCGTTGAGGTGCTGCGTGGCACTGTGGTGATCGAGTCCGAGGTGGAGTTTGTGCCGCTGTACGAGGGGCAACCTCTGTTCGGTGACATTCAGTGTTTTCTGCGCGACCAGGGATTTATGCTGCACAAGTTTGTGGATGTTGCCGGGCGGGCATTTCGGCCATTCCGAATGCCCAACCCCTTTGTGCCGCTGAGCCAGCTGCTGTGGGCAGATGCGATCTTTGTCCGCGACTTCACACGCCTCGAACTCTGGAGGGATGAAGACCTGTTAAAAGGCGCAGTCGTGCTGGACGTGGCGTACCACTCCTATGACCTCGCGGCGCTTCTCCTTCAGGAGTATGAGTGCCGGAAACCGTCGGGGTTGTACAAGCTGTATCTCACGACACTGTCCCGTGAGTCGCTGCAACCACAAACGTGCAACATTAAAGACCATAGCTGACGCGGATTCCATCCCCTGTATGGTTTATTGCACAGTGTAAGTCGCTCCTGGTTTGAGGACGACTTTGGTACATTCGTCCTCTTTATGCAGAAATTTCGAGTAGCCGTCAGGCGCCTGTTCCAGCAGCGGCTTCATATAGCGCTGAACCGGCGTCTGCCCGGAGCGGATCGTCAGTCCGCGATTCACCACCACTCCCATGGAGAAGTTTTCGATGAATCCGCCGTAAATGCCGATTACTGAGACGATGCCTCCGTTGCGGCACGCCATGATTGCCTGGCGAAGCGCCCACGGCCAGTCGGTCTCGAGCATGGTCATCTGTTTCAATTTGTCGTAAGCACCGGCCATACCTGGCAGATGCGCCTCCATGCCCACCGCGTCAATGCAGGCATCCGGCCCCTGACCGCCGGTCAACTCCTTCAGTCTGTCGAGAAGGTCGACGTGCTGATAGTCGGGGAGGTCTGTGGCCCCGGCCTTCTCCCGCGCCATGTGAAGCCGCTCCGGGAATCGGTCGATTGCAATGACGCGCTCGGCGCCCAGCAGGATCGCGCTTCGGATGGCCAGTTGTCGTCTCATTTGACAGGTGGGTTCGCGGGCGGTCAGGCCGAGTATGCCAGGTTCGACACGGATAAATAAAGTGCCACGTCCACCCGTCGCCTTTTTCAAATCGGACAGACCTGGCATTGTGGATGTCGGCCCCGTTCGGTGAGTCCAGGTCCGATGCTGAACCAGCCAGGTCCTGCGGCAACTCTGCCGTTTCTGTGGGTAGGCGGAACGGGTTCGTCTGTTCTGAACCGGGCCAGTATGAAAATAATCCTGAAAGGGAGAAAACGGCGTAACCTCGGTCGACGCGGTAACGCCTGGATGTCTAATGCTCCGGAAGTCCCTCGCGGCTCCGGGTGCAGGATTCCCGCCACCTCTTCAGCGCTTCCTTCATGCGCGCCCGAACGTCGGGGTACTTCGCCGCGACGTCTGTGGTCTCGCCCGGATCGGCGCTGAGGTCGAACAGCAGGTCGCCTGATTCTTCCAGATTCGAGAGCAGCTTGAACCGGTCCTCAATCAGAGCCAGCTTCGGGGAACCGCGGGCGTTGCCCATCGTTTCGAAGCCGATGGCCGATTCACGCGACGGCTTGCGCTGCTGCAGCACGGGCAGCAGGTTGATGCCGTCGAACCCGGACGCGGGAGCGATGGGCTGTTTCAACGCGGATAGCACGGTGGGCAGATAGTCGCTGGTGGACGCCGCCGCTTTGACCACGAACGGCTTCGGGAAGCGCCGGGGCCACTCCAGCAGGCCCGGCACGCGCACGCCACCCTCGAAGAGGCTTCGCTTGCGCCCACGCCACGGCCCAGCCGTTCCGGGCGAAGCATCTTCCTGCCGGTCTCCCTCCGGGCCGTTGTCGCTGGCGTACCAGAGCATGGTGTCCTGGCGAATGCCCAGCTCATCCAGCGCCGAGCGCAGTCGCCCCATCTGCTCATCCACTGAGGCGATGGAGCCCCAGTAATGCTGGGTGGATTCCGGGTGCGACGAGTAGTGCGCGCGATGCTTCGCTCCCGCCCTGAACGGCACGTGCGGAGCGTGAAACCAGATGACCGCGAGAAACGGCTGATTGCGTTTCGCCGCCCGGCGGATGAAGTCGAGGGCGCGTCCCATCAGCAGTTCGGAATCGTCGCCCGTGGTCATTGCGGGCTCAATGCGTCCATCTTTCGTCCAGTAACCGTCGGGATCGAGGGTAGCGACCTTGCGCGTCGTGGAGAAGAACTCGTCGAAGCCGTTGTCCGTGGGAGCCGACTTCTTTGGCCCGGCGAAGTCTCCCAGATGCCACTTTCCGAAGTGCGCGGTGGCGTAGCCGAGGGGCTTCAGGTACTCCGCGAGGGTGCGCTCGCGATCCGGCAGGATGTACTTCGACGGATCGTCGGCACCCGTGTCGGCGTTGGCGAAGAAGATGCCGTAGCGATACGGGTGCCGTCCGGTAAGACAACTGCCGCGCGTCGGGGAGCAGACCGGTGCTCCCGAATAGAAGCGATCAAACCGGATGCCTGATCGCGACATGGCGTCGAGCGTCGGCGTCTTCAGTACGGGGTGTCCGTTGTAGCCGGTGTCGCCCCAGCCCTGATCGTCGGCCATGGCGAGAATCACGTTGGGCCGCTGGGGATCCGGCTCGGCGTGGCATGCGGCGGCCCCCAGTGCGAGAAGAAACGCCCGCCGGTTCATCAGAAATAGAACCTCAGCGCGAACTGCATGATCCGGGCTGCGCGAGCCGATATCAGCTCACCCAGGCGCGAGTTCACCTGAGCTCCCTGGGGGTCGAACCGCGCCGTGGTGTCCACGCCGGCGAACTGCGTGTGGTTCCAGGTGTTGTACGTTTCCCAGCGGAACTGGAGCCGGATCGAGTCCTTCACCTGGAAGGTTTTGAACAGCGCGATGTCCTGGTTGTTAATGCCCGGTCCGCGCAGATTGGTCTTGGCCGCGTTGCCGATGGTGCCGATGGCGGGCAGCTTCACCACGCTGGTGTTGAAGAACCTGGTGCGCGTCTGCTCACTCTTCGGGAGGGAAGGCTCCCCGGTCAGCACCACGCGAGCGCCATCGGTGGGCGAGCCCGTGATGTCGATGGGGACCGTGGTGCCGAAGCCGATGCCGAGTGGCGAACCGCTGGCGAAACTGACGATGGCCGAAAGCTGCCAGCCGTCCAGCACCTGCTTCATCGCCGGGTTGCGCAGGCCGGATTTGGGCAGATCCCACACGCCGCTCAGTTTCGCCACGTGCGTGCGGTCATAGGATGACAGTCCGTAATTCCACACCCGGGGATTCACCAGCACGCTGACCGTCTCTGTATCGTTGCTGTTGAAGTCCATCGACTTCGACCAGGTCCATGAGGCCACGAACTGCAGGCCGGCGGAAAAGCGGCGGTTGGCCTGCACCTGCAGGGAGTGGTAATTCGACGACGAGGCAAACTCGCGGAAGTTCACGTTGTTGTAGCCCCGCAGGGGCCGGAGCATGGCCTGCGGCAGAGGGCTGCCGGGCGCCGAGGCGTCCTGATTCGCCGGCAGGAAGTTGGTGCCGAACGGAATGGCGTTCAGATTACGCTGCCACATCTGGTTCCGCGAGAGGTTGCCCACGTACGCCACATCCAGAGCCGTGTTGAAGCCGACGTTCTGCTGCACGGAGAGACTGAAATTCATCGTCGTGGGCACTTTGCCTTCGCCGTCGATGCCCATTACGTTCTGTGGGAACAACAAGCCGGATGAGGTGGCCAAACCGGCCAGTGTGCTGAAGTTGATCTGCGGGGTCTGCACCAGCGGCGGCAGCGAGGTGAACGGGTTCAACACGGAATCCAGATTCAGGCGGTTGTAGAACATGCCGAATCCACCGCGAACCGCCGTCCTCGCATTGCCGAAAACGTCCCATGCGAATCCGACGCGGGGAGCCCACTGGATGCCTCTGTTCTTCAGCAGTGAGCGCGGAACGCCGGGATCCCTCCCGGTGACCACCATGCCGTTAGTGGAATCGCCCGCGCCGGGAGCGAGCGCTCCAATCAGACTCGCCGGGTAGGTGACGCCGGTGACGGGATTGATACCTACGCGCGTGCCGCCGACCCGGGTCGGCTCAATCAGGCCGGGAGCCTTCTTCGGGTCCCAGCGGGCCGGGAAGAAGCCGGACACGATGTTGTTGTCCTCATAAATGGGGGG
>JAWXCM010000096.1:0-3172 GCA_034408745.1 Bryobacteraceae bacterium | reverse complement strand
GATCTTCAAGTGGACAGGACGACCGTCCTACAAAGCGGCCCTGAGTTCCGCCAGGTGTTGAGCCGTGCCGACCAATCGATCCCAATTCTCGCGGATGTATTCCGGCGGGCCGCCGATCTGTGCAACGACTTGGGCTACTTGTTCTGTCGCCACCATTTCAATGGCATCCCAGGGACACACTGTGAGCTCGTACGGGTTGGATTTCTTTTGTGGAATATGGACACACACTTCGCAGCCGACGCACCGCTCCAGGTCGATCTCGCACCATTGCTGCGTACCCTTCACGATGCCACGGTCAATGCGGCGCAGCTCGATGCAATCGACCGGACAGACTTCCAGGCACGCTTCGCAGCCGGTGCAGTTGTCGGCATTGATGACCGCCAATTCCTTCGGCAGTTTCTTACGAGGTTCTGTTTTCATCGTCGGTTCTCAGCTTGCGATGAAGGGCGTTCTTTGGCCAGGGGCGTCTTCTGTTGGGTAATCACCGGACACTGGGGAGCCATCTCCGCGTTCAGCGCCGTATACTCCTTCCACTTCTCGGGCAGGTTGTCTTCGTGGAAGATCGCGTCCACGGGGCACTCGGGCGTACATGCCTCGCAGTCGATGCACTCATCCGGATAGATGTAGAGCATCTGTTCTCCCTCGTAGAAGCACTCCACAGGGCACACGACGACACAGTCGGTGTATTTGCAATCAAAACATGGTTGAGCAACTACGTGGGTCATGACTTAACTCCTCAATATCGCAAGGTAGCGGCGCAGCAAATCGGGTAGCTCGGCGTTGAACTTGCTTCGCGGCAGCACTTCATCACAACCTGCGGCACGCGCCTGGTCGAGCCGGTCCTTGTCCACGTGCGAACCGTAGGCCACGGTCGGAACCGGACCGGCCGCGATGCGCAGCCGCCACACCGCCGAATTGATCTCCAGGCCGGGCAGGCCCAGGTCAATGAATACGCAGCCCGGTGGCTCGCCGCAGCACAGTTCGGCAGCCTGTTCCACGTCGGCGGCGACGGCAATCTCCAACCCCAGGGCACGAGCAGTTCCCGTCACCTTGGTGGAGAAGATCAAATCGCTAGTCAATAACACCGCACGCTGTGACATCATTTCACTCGGTTTGAAGTTCATGGGCCTCTGCCCAAAAAACCACAATAATGGTCGAACCAAAATCCAGATGGTTAGTTTAGGTATCTTCGCTTTTCGGTTTGCGGGGGAGTTTTGCGATCCCACAGCCACCGTCTTCACCACAACTGCTGCAACCGCCTTCGTCCCCGTCAGTGCCACAGCCGGGAGCTTGGTCGGTCCCACACCCCGGTCCACATCCAGCTTCGGCTCGCTCCATGAATTGACGGAATTCAACGCGAGCATCGTATTGGTCCGCCAGCTCCTGCGTGAGATCCGCCATTTCGGGCGGCAGGTCACCGAGAAAATGAAAGATGACGTTCTCTCCGTCGAGTAGTTGCTCGACATCGATCAGTTCGACTGGCATCTTTCTCTCGGCCAGAAGTTGCTGGCAGGCATTGAAGGCCCGTGCCTCGCCTTCCCGAGAAGCCCGTTCCTGCAGTTTGTCTTCCTCGGTCATTCGTCGGAGCAACTTGCCAGCGGGAGCCCCATCGTCTGCTGCCGCCGTTGCTTCCCACTGGGGGTTCAGGATTTCACCGGCCTCAAGGCCGCGGCTGGTTCGCACGACCACGCGTTCTCTGAGGCTGTAATCAACCGGCTCACGACTCACAAACCAGCTCACGTATCCCAGCGTTCCGAAGCGCACGAGATAGCGCCGACTGTCTGTGCCTTCCGAATGCGCGACAGCTTCAGAAACCAGAGCCAGCATTACGGCGTTGCCCTGGATGCTGACGGCGTAAGACTTCGCTTTCACGCCCCGCTGGCTGACGCACTCACCGGTGGTGACATCAAACTTCCAATGGTGTGAGGGACAGGTGACGACATTTCCGTCCAGACTTCCCTTGCCAAGCTGGCCACCACGATGCGGACAAGTATTGTCGATGGCGTGGAAACTGCCGCCGACATTGAACATCGCAATCCGCTTGCCCTGTACTTCAATGACGCTGGCCGAGTTGGACGCCATGTCGCCAACATCGCACACCTTGATCAGTTGCGCCAGGGCTTCGTCTGCCACAGTATTGTGGAATGAAACCGATTCTTCCGCCTGGAGTTCAGACGTTGTTACGACCATCGTGTTGTGCCTCCTTCTGTTCCATTCTCCACCCGCGTTCCCAGGCTCCGCATGGGAACGCGAAACCGACACCTCGCTGACTTCTTCCAGCCCACGCACTTCTTACCTTCCTTGGCCTTGAGCTGATTTCAAACGTCAACGGCCAAAACAGACGCTTTGCCGATCTCGTTCTTGAGCCGCTGCTGCACCGCATTGAGGCCGCGCAGTCGGTTCATGCCGAGGAGTTCGGCCAGCCCCAAGCGGTGGAGCAGGTCAGCCGGGACGGCAGCGACCTCATCGGGCAGGGTGCCGTTGAAGGCGTCGACCAGGATCGAGACGAAACCCTTGACGGTCGGGGCCTCTGGGGCCACATAGGCATGGATGCTCACGCGGCCGCTGATGCACTCGACCCAGAGAAACGTGGGGGTCATGCACTCCGGTACCCGGTGCAGCCCCGCATCACGCTCCGCCTGGTAGGCCGCCGGCAACTCCGCAAGCTTCTCGGCGAAGTCGAGCAACAGTTCGAGGCGGTCGCGCGCGTCCAAATCTTGGAACTCCTCAATGATCGCGTCCAGTTTACTCATGCACTTCCCCGCTTCTGCTCTGCGAAATAGCCCAGCCGACAGGCACTTGCTCCAAAGGCACCCACACTACTGTTTATAGGCATACGTCTTCTCGATTGGCGCGCCGACTAGGTTGCCCCATTCGGTCCAAGAGCCGTCATAATTCTTCACGTTGGGAAAGCCGAGTAGGTAAGTCAGTACATACCATGTGAGGCTCGATCGCTCGCCGATGCGGCAGTAGGCAAAGACCTCGTCGCTGGGTTTAAGCTGTTGCTCGACGAGGTAAAGCTGTTCAAGCTGGTCACGGCTCTTGAACGTCCCGTCGTCGTTGCACGCCCGGCTCCAGGGAACATTCACCGCGCCGGGAATGTGTCCGGCACGCAGTGCGCCTTCTTGTGGGTAGTCCGGCATGTGCAGCATTTCGCCGGTGTACTCGCCCG
>JAWXCM010000095.1:0-14852 GCA_034408745.1 Bryobacteraceae bacterium | reverse complement strand
GGAGTTGGAGCAGCCCATCTGCCGTTCAGGGCTATCGCCAGACGACTAACAGTATATGAATCAACAGGTTAGACATTTTGCGACAGAAACTAGCTAGCGCGTACCGCAAACGAGAGCATCGACTTATGGCAGAGCAAAACCTAAAGACGAAACCGGACGCCGACGATCCCTGGGAAGACCTGGTCGTGAGTCTACTCTCAGTGAACCAGTATTCACTTGAGCGGACCTATGAATCGATCGGGGGCCTGCGGGAGCAGGGACTATTCAACCCTACGAATTTGGAGCAGTGGGAACATGGTGAATTGGTTGCTCGTCTGAAGGCTGCCGGCTGCGACCGCGGGGCCTTCATGACCGGTCTTTTCGCACTCCGCTTGGCCAACCTCGGCGCTCTGATCCAGAGCAAGGGGCTCGATAATTGCACCAAGGCAATCTCGGGGCGAGACGCACACGCCATTGAGAAACTCCTGCTGCCCGTTAACGGTATCGGTCCCAAGGTGATCGCGAATTTCTACTTGCTGCGCGAGATCGAACGGTGAAGTTTGAGAATCAAGTACTCGAAGAGAGCTAGCGATGACAACTGAACCTGAGCGAGGAGGACTCTGAGATGGCCACTTCGCCACGCCGGTACACCCAGCAGGAAATCGACGATCTCATTGCATGCCCCAAGGTCGTTTCCGAACCGCCGAAGCGGGACATGAAACTGGATCGCGGGCACTTCCGCAACGACATGCGGCTGAAGTCGACCGATGAGAAGCTGGAGTTCCGCGTGTTCATGAGGCGCAACGAAGACCTGCCGGAGAATTTCTCCATAGGCCTGGCGTTCCTGGCGAAGGACGGGTCCGGAGAAGTGGTTCTGCTCCGCTGCAACGGACCGCACGGCAGCTACAACGACTCGTTCGATCCCGACCATCCGCATTGGGACTACCACGTCCACCGCGCCAGCGCCGAGATGATCGAGGCGGGACTGCGGCCGGAAAAGGCGGCGTCGATCAACAGTGATTTCGCGTCCTATGAAGAGGCGGTACAGTATTTCCTGAGGGTGACGAACATCACCGACGCGAGGACGTATTTCGCAGATCTCGCCCAGGGCATATTGCCCTTCCCAAATGAGGAGCCAACCCAATGACTGGCTTGGATTTACTGAAACAACAATTCAACGGCCACGTGGCGTTCCGGGAACGCCGCCCGGGCGTGCTTCAGGTCCTGGCCCCGTTGTTTCACGAAGACGGCGACATGGTGGACATCTTCTTAGATGAACCCGTGAACGGTTCCGGCAAGGTCCGGATCGGCGACCATGGGCTGACGTTGATGCGCCTCACCTACACCTACGACCTGGACACCGAGAACAAGCAGCGTATCTTCAATCGCATCTTGTCAGAAAACCGGATTCAAGAACAGGATGGGCGCCTGTACATCGAGGCTGAACCCGAAAGGCTGTACCCGGCGCTGCTTCAGTTTGCGCAGACCGTCGCCAAGGTCTCCAGCATGCAGTACTACAAGCGCGAGGTCATCCAGAACCTTTTCTACGAACAGCTTGCCGAGTTCGTCGAGGAGAAACTGGCCGAGTACAACCCGCGCCGGAATACGTTACCAATTCCGGACCACGATGAGTATGAGGTGGATTACCAGTTCGATATCGGTCCGCGTCCTCTCTTTCTCTTCGGGGTGAAGGACAACGATAAGGCGCGGCTGGCCACCATTTCATGCCTGGAGTTTCAGCGCCGCCGCATCCCGTTCAAGGGCGTGATGGTGCACCAGGACTTCGAGAGCGGGATCACGAAGAAGGATCGCACCCGAATCACCAGTGCGAGCGACAAACAGTTCCCATCGCTCGACGACTTCCGGGAGAACGGCCCGCAGTTCTTCGAACGCGAGAGGGCCGCGTAGAGCAGGTGCATCCCGACTTGAGGAATTTCACACGCAGTGCTCACGCCGCGTCCTTTCCCTTGAGTTCCACCACCTTGTTGGCTCTCTCTCGCTTCGCCGCCTTTGCGCGCCGGCCTTGAATCCGGCGCGTCAACTCCTCCTGCCGCTTCAACTGGACGATGGTGTACTCCTCGGTGATCTTCGTGTTGGCGTGGCCGGCTATCTTACTGGTCTCGATGCTGCTGCCGCCGACTTCCTGCCGCCATGTGATGTTGGCGCGGCGCAGGGAGTGCCGCCCGAGGTTCGAACGGCCGAGTCCTCCTTGAGCAGCCGTTTCACCTCGCGTACACCGTGCCAAAACCCAAGAGGGCACTTTTTCTCTGCGGCGTTCTAAATCGTGGCTCAGCCGTTGGCTAGGTGCTGGTTGGAACGTGCGCGTTGGGGTGGCGCGACCAACCCTCCTGTCAACAAATGCGACCTGTCAACGAGAGAAACCGGAGAATTCGCACCTGAAAACGTGGGGTTCAGCCTCAACCCTGGGGTTGAGCTTGCACCCCCGCGATGCCTCTCTTCCAACCGGAGATAACGGCGTCGCGCAAGAACCAACGGAATGTTGCGGATACGGGCGAGGGAACAGGCGTGCGCTGCTGTCAACAGAACGGGCGCTTGGAGTTGGGGCAGAAAAGTAGTGGCTCCCCAGCGTGGATTCGAACCACGATTCACGGCTCCAAAGGCCGCTGTCCTACCGTTGAACGACCGGGGAATGGATGAGCAGGACGCTCAACCAGTATCTTACCAGTCCAATGTCAACTGGTGCGTGTTGACCTTGCTCTTCGTCGCGCTCACTGTGGGAATGTCGACACCCATCCAGTGGAGCTCCTGCTCGCACAGGTCCACCCAGGACCGAACCTTGTGGTCCACCGCGGACTGCCGGAGGCGCAGAAGGAGCCGTGTGGTCTCGCCTGGCCACCTGCCCTTCAGCACTTCCCGGGCGCGCCAGGCGAGCCCCGCTGCGAAATTCCAGTCTGTACCAAAGCAAAACTCCAAAGCCGCGGGGAGTTCGAGCCGAATCAGCTGCGCCTGATCCGCTGCCCCCGGCGAACTCAGAATCTGCGCCAGCAGTTCCGCATGACGGCGCCACGGAGCACTCTCATAATCGAAATGCCTCCGTGCCTCGAGCGGTACCCGCAGGATCCGCCCGTCCCTCGAAAGCGGCTCGAGCAAAGCCGCAAGCGCGACCGGTTCCATATCGGCCACCCTGGCGCAAAAGTCGCGATGCAGAAAGTCCGGGTAGCATGTGGCGACTCCCGGAGGCAGCGGCCCTGCAGCCCGCCGTTCTTCGGGGGTATGGACCACGATCCGTTCCCGCGTGGTGACGGGCATCAACACGTCGGACGGACAGCGATCCAGCACGATCAAAATTCGGCGCCCATCGAGCGCCAAAGCCAGATCCTCCTGAACCGACTCCCGCTCCCGCCCCGCGCAGGGAATCCAGCTCACGTCGCGAAACTCATACTGCCCGGCAAAACCGAACACCTCAAAGCGCTCAGCCGGATCGAGCGCCACAGCCCAGCGCTGCAACGCGCGAGCCGCCTCTCCCGGATCAACCAAAAGACTCCGAGTCTTGAGCGATGCCGGAAAAGCGCAGGGTTCGAGTTGCACGCTCGCCAACGTAGACGGCGCCCGTTCCGCGCGATCAAGCACAGGCTGCCACAACTGGCGCGTGACTTTCCCAGGCACCGACTCGGTGGACAGCAGCAGCACCACGCCCGCGGCGTCCGACCCGGCCGCACAGGCCTCCGGCAACTCCCCCGGCTCGCACACTTCCACGGTGAGAGTCAGCGCGTCGACGTCCGTCAGAGCCGCAATCAAAGGTTCCGTCGCGACGCGGTCGGCAGCGGCACAACAAAGAAATATGTCCTGCACTTAGTTACTCAGCGGGCGGATTCGCGATGAAGCGGTAGCCGATTCCGCGCACGGTCTGCACGTGCTTCGGCCGTTGCGGCTCGTCCTCAATATAGCGGCGAAGGCGAACGATGAAATTGTCGATAGCCCGTGTGTCGGTGTCTTCACGCAGGTTCCAAACTTTTTCCAGCATGACGCTCCTCGCCACGGCCTGCCCTTCCCGCTCGATCAGAAACCGCAGGAGATTCGCTTCCATCAGCGTCAGCTTGAGTGCCTGGCCGCCGACCCGCAGTTCCAGATTATCGAAGTCGATAGTCTTGCCTGCGAATTCGTACACATCGCGGGGCGCGGCAACACGCTGCCGGTTCCAGGACGACCGGCGCAACAGGCCTCGGACACGAGCCAGCAGTATGGAAAGTTCGAACGGCTTGGGGAGGTAATCGTCCGCCCCGGCTTCAAAGCCTCGCAGAACATCTTCGGGGCGGCTGCGAGCCGTCAGCATGAGCGTGGGAATCAGTTCGCCGCGGTCGCGCAGCGCCGCAATCACTCCGAAGCCGTCGATGCCCGGCAGCATGACGTCGAGCACCAGCAGATCAAACCCATGAGAGGGTTCCGCAAGCGCGGCCAGGCCGTCCTCACCGTTCTCGCAAACCTCGGCCTCGTGGTCATCCGCCTCCAGGTTGAATCGCAGACCATCGGCAAGGTGGCGCTCATCTTCGACGATGAGTATTCGGCTCATACGCGCGGTGCGACAGGTAACTCCAGTGAAAATGTGCTGCCCCGTCCGGGTCCTTCACTTTCAGCCCAGGCGCGGCCGCCATGGCGCTCAGCGACGGAGCGCACGATAAACAAACCCAGTCCCGTTCCCTTGACCCGAATCGCGAGGCTCGACGGCACCCTGTAGAACCGCCTGAAGATGCGCTTCAGTTCCGCAGGTGGGATACCAGCGCCCCAGTCACGAACGCGCAGCACAATGTTCTGGGCTCCGCTGTTTGTCAACTCCACAGCCACTTTGACGTTCTGCCCCCCGTACTTGATGGCGTTGTCCAGCAGGTTCGAAACCGCGGCGCGAAGTTCGTCAATATCGCCCATCACTGAGGTAGTGCCCTGCTGGGACGGCGCGGCGTAGGCGAACGCCGTACCTTCCAGATGGTGGCGAAGCCGCGTGATTTCGATGCACTCGGATACCAGTTCGTGGAGGTCGACCCGTGTCTTGAGCGCGGGCTTCGCCGTCGGGGTTCGAGCCGCACGCAACACCTGTTCAATGGTGTTCAACAGGCGGTCGGAATCTGCCAGCATGATGCCGTAAAACTCCTGCCGCTTTTCGTCTGTCACCGGGCGCGACTGCAGAGTCTGCAGGTAGAGCCGCATCGAGGCGACAGGCGTCTTCAGCTCGTGAGTCACGGAGTTGATGAACGCGTCGTGCTGCTCATTCCGGCGGATTTCACGAATCAGGAAGATGGTGTTGAGAACGACTCCGGTCAGGATGAGTCCAAAGAAGATGACGCCCAGCACCAGCAACAGCCCGGTTCGCCAGTTGAGGACGATCCAGCCGAACTGCAGCGTGATGGTCAGCACCACCATGCATGCGCCGAGAGTAATGAAGAACGCCTTCGCTCGGCGGCGTCCGCCCTTCAGCATGTTTTCAGTGTAACGGGCCGGCAAAGAGGGAGAGGGAGCTGGAAACGCAAGGGCGCGCCCAGTCTGTAAAAATGAGCGCGCCATGGGAGAATTCCGTTCGGACAGGTCGAACTAAGCGGCAGCCTTCTCGCTGGTGCCGGCGATAGGCTGATCGGTTCGAGCCACCTTGATGTTCTGAGCTATGCCCAGTTTGCCCAGGGCCCAGATTTCCAGCCAGGTGATGTCGAGTTCGTACCACGCCAGACCATGTCGGGCCGAGGTCGGATGCGCGTGGTGGTTGTTGTGCCAGCCTTCGCCGAACGTCAGCAGTGCGACGTACCAGTTGTTGGTCGAATCGTCGCGGGTGTCGAAGCGGCGGGCGCCATGCATGTGGGTGATCGAGTTAACAGCCCACGTGAAGTGGTGGCCGAGGGTGACGCGAAGGAATATGCCCCACAGAACCATGGAGGCTGCCCCGTAAGCGCCGCCGGTCCACGCGCCGATACCCATAAGGATGAAGCCGAGCACAGTCAGCGGAACCCAGTGCCAGCTGTTGATCGAACGGTGGAATTTGTCGCGATACAGATCGGGAGCGTACTTGCCCATGAGCTTTGTCTCATTGTGATAGCCCTTGCCAAAGACCATCCACATCAGGTGCGCCCACCAGGCTCCATGGCGCGGGCTGTGCGGATCACCCTCTTTGTCCGAGTGCTGGTGATGGACGCGGTGCGTGCCAACCCAGAAGATGGGTCCGCCTTCCAGCGCGAGTGTCGCGCAGATAGTGAGGAAGTACTCGATCCAGGACGGCACTTTGTAGGACCGGTGCGTCAGCAACCGGTGATATCCCATGCCGATTCCCAGGGACAGGGCAAGCCAGTTCAGGAACACGGCGGTCCAGAATGCCTGCCACGAAAAGAAGAAAAGAGCTGCGATGGCTCCGGTGTGGAAGACACCAAGGGCGATGGCCGTTGATGGATTGATTGAGGAATAACGAGAGTCAGTCATTGCGACAATTGGTCTTGAATTAACGCTAACAGGATTGCCTCGCGCGCATTGTATGACTTTTGTAACCCCTGGCTTATGGGAGTAGAATTGGGGTGATGTCTGCTGCTTTTTTAGGTTTGACAGGCAAGGACTGGACTCGCGATGAGGTGGAATCCCTTGAATCGGCCGGGCACCTGGCAGGGTGCCGTTTCGAGTTGATCGAAGGGGAGCTCATCGACAAAATGGGGCAGAATCCGCCGCACGCCACGTTGGTTCATATCCTGATGATTTTATTGGCCGAGGTATTCGGCCTGAGGCGTGTTCGCATGCAACTGCCCGCCGAAGCTGCCCGCAATGAGCGCCAGCGCAGCGTGCCCGAGCCAGATGTCATGGTCACCCGTGACGACCTGAGGACCTACGCGACGCGGCATCCGGAAGCTGCGGACGTCCTGCTGATCGCTGAGGTAGCCGACACCTCCCTTACCATCGACACCACCGTCAAAGCGCGCCTCTACGCCCGGGCCGAGTATCGGGAATACTGGATCGTCGACATCAACGCGCGTCACTTACTCGTATTCCGCCAACCCGTCGACGGCAGCTATACCCTGCGAACCGTTTGCCGGCCCGGCGATACCATCAGCCCGCTCGCCGCTCCTGAAGCTTCGATCGCCGTCAACGACCTCTTCCCGCCGCCGCTCTAACTGCCAGCCGGACGCCATCCGGCGCAGCCAGTCCAGGTCGTACTCCCGGAGTCCCGGATCCCAGTCGTCCTCTGCCGCCTTGAGCCCCTCGGCCGCCAGGCGGCGCGCTTCCTCCGCCTGTCCGGAGACGAGAGCGGCCAGCGCTTTCACGCGGTACAGCGCCGCCTGTCGAAAAAGCCCCGTCGTTCCGATCTCGCGGAATTGACCCTCAGCCGTCTCCAGATCCTGATTGCGAAGCAAAGCCAGCCACGCGTCCTCAATCCGGTACACCGCCCGGGCGAACACCGGAATGTGGACCGCGTTGTCGAGGGCGCGGTTCAGGAAGACACCTGCTTGCACCAGGTTCCCGCGGTCTGCTTCGTAGTGATAAGCCAGCAGAGCAGCGCCCGGATCGTCCGGGTCGTTGTCCTGGAACGCCACGGCCCGGGCGACGGTGTCTCCGGGCCAGTCCGCCGGCCTTACCCCCTGATAACCGATCGCGGTAATCAGGATCGAGGCTTCCCAGCGCTCGGCTGAGGGCCCGCCGCCCAGAAGTTGCAGGATGCGGAAGCCGTCGGTGTGGACGCCGGCACTGGTGGCCGGCAGTGCCGCCAGTAGGAGGAACAGCCCCGAGGTGGCCGAGAACGCCACGCCCCACAAGCCCGGCATAAAGAAGAAGGCAGCTGCTCCGGTCACCACATTCGCGATCATGCCCCCGGAAATGTACCAGAGCAGACGTCTTCGGAGATTCGTGCCGTCGCGAGGCACCGACGCTGCCGCTCCACCAAGGAACCCAGGTTTGCCCGAATCGAGCTTCCAACCCGAGCTCATCCTCCGCAAACGCAGAGGCCCGATCATAGCGAACACCGGCTCAAACCCGACCGCCATGCCAACCAGAACGTGGCCCAGTTCGTGGATCACCACCGCCAGCGGAGCGCAGAGGACGGAATACAGCAGGATCCGTCCCACAGGATCGCCGCGTAAGCCGGCCCGGGCCAGAAAGTACCCAAATACGCTCCCGATGATCAGGCCCACAGCGGTACTACGGATTTTTTGGCTCAGAACACGTGACATTCGGTTGCTGGCGTCCATAGTAGCGGCTTTGACTTTCCTGATGCGGGCCGGACGCAACGCGCTACAATAACTGTGGTTAGCTGGTGCGGCATCCGTGTGCCCGCAAGAGCTAACCCGTTTGACATATCCCCCTTTCCTGGCTACAATCAGGAGTTTGTAAGGCATCACGGAGAAAGTCTGTCTATGAATACCCCAATCCCGTCCGGTGACAATTTCCAGCGAAGCTGGTTTGTTCTGGACGCTGCGGACGTTGTTCTTGGCCGCCTGGCCACGAAAGCGGCCATGGTGCTGATGGGCAAGCACAAACCGTCCTACACGCCCTTTCTTGACACCGGCGATCACATCGTTATCGTCAATGCGGAGAAAGTGAAGCTGACGGGCGCGAAGGAAAACGATAAATTGTACCGGACGCACTCGGGCTATCCGGGTGGTCTTAAAGAAGTTCAGGCCAAGAAAATGCGGCAACGCAGGCCGGAGCGGATGCTGGAACTGGCGATTGCGGGTATGCTGCCGAAAACAAAGCTCGGCAAGCAGATGTACCGCAAACTGAACGTGTACGCCGGCCCGAAGCATCCTCACCAGGCACAGCAGCCGCGGGATCTGGCGCTGTAAGTAAGAGAAGAGAGGCTTAGTGGCAGCAATCGTACAGCATCTTGGAACCGGGCGCCGCAAATGTGCGGTAGCTCGCGTATTCCTCCGTCCCGGCAGCGGCAAGATTACCGTAAATAATCGACCCTACAACGAATACTTCACCACGGAAACGGCGCGTGCGGTGGTCCGCCAGCCGCTTTTGACCACGGAAACGACTGACAAGTTCGATGTCCTTATCCTGGTGGATGGCGGCGGTTTCGCCGGCCAGGCCATCGCTGCGCGGCTGGGTATTTCCCGCGCGCTGGTCGGTTTCAACACAGAGCTTCGCAGCAAGCTGAAAGTATCCGGCTTCCTGACCCGCGATCCTCGCGTTCATGAACGCAAGAAGTACGGTCAGAAGGGCGCTCGTAAGCGGTTCCAGTTCTCGAAGCGGTAACAAGCCGGGGCGGGTATTCTCCCGCCCTGACCTTCCCGTTTTCCAACCCCCGGACCCCCCAGTTAGCTTATGGTTCCCGGATCTCACGGGCGCTGTAATGTATGGCTGGACGTTAACCCGCACGCGTAAATCTCGCCTTGGACCACGCGCGCGATGACAGCAAGGAGGCTACTCTGCCGTCTATTTCGATGAAAGAATTGCTCGAAGCGGGCGTTCATTTCGGGCACCAGACCAAGCGCTGGAATCCAAAGATGAAAGAATACATCTTTGGCGAACGCAATGGGATCTACATTGTCGATCTCCAGAAGACACTGAAATTGTTCAAGGACGCGATGCGCTTTGTCGGCGAAATGGCCGCCCAGGGCAAAAACGTTCTGTTTGTCGGCACCAAGCGACAGGCGCAGGAAGCAATCGCCGAAGAAGCCACCCGCTGCAGCATGTACTATGTGAATCAGCGCTGGCTGGGCGGACTGCTCACCAACTTCGCCACTGTCCAGAAGTCCATCAAGCGCCTCAAGCAGCTCGATGCCGAAGTGGCCGAAGGCGGCTACCTCGGGCGTAACAAGAAGGAAGCCATCCAGCTCGAACGCGAGCGCAAGCACCTTCAGTCCAACCTCGCCGGAATCAAGGACATGCCGGGTCTGCCCGATGTGCTGTTCGTGGTCGATTCCAACAAGGAAGAGATTGCTGTGAAGGAAGCCCGCCGCCTCGGTATTCCGGTGGTTGCGGTGGTAGATACCAACTGCGATCCGGACGAAGTCGACTGGGTGATTCCGGGTAACGACGATGCGCTTCGCGCCATTCGCCTGTTCACCACCAAGATTGCCGATGCTGTGGTCGAAGGCCGTTCACTGGCAACCGAGCACGATTTCGTGGGCGAGAAGATCGTCAGCGAAGACAGCCCGGCCGAAGTGGTCGAACACACCGAGTACACCCAGTATCTCGATCCTCGCTACGCCGAGCAGTTGATGGCCGAGTCCATTCCGGACGAAGATCTGCCGTCAATGTCCCTTCCCCGCAAGACCGTCAGCTCGCAGGAAGCTCCCGAAGCAGTTCCTGTCAGCGCCGAACAGCGGTCTTAAGCGATCAGCCGTTCCCAAAACGGTTGTAATCAGTTCGAAATCCACTGGCGCCGGACCGGCAACGTCCGGCGCTTACACTGTCAGTGTGCAGCACATCTACTAAACCAGGATCGAAAACATGGCGGAAATCAGCGCAGCCCTCGTAAAACAACTCCGTGACAAGACCGGCGCCGGCATGATGGAGTGCAAGAAGGCACTCGCCGAAGCAAACGGCGACCTGGCCAATGCCGAAACCATACTCCGGAAGCGTGGCATCGCATCCGCGTCCAAAAAGGCCGAACGCGCCACCAAACAGGGCGTCATTGGCACCTACATTCACCCCGGTTCGCAGCTTGGCGTTCTGGTGGAAGTCAACTGCGAGTCCGACTTTGTGGCACGCACCGACGACTTCCAGAATCTGGTGAAAGACATTGCGATGCAGATCGCGGCCGCCGACCCACAGTTCATCCGCCGTGAAGAAGTGTCGCCGGAAGTGCTCGAGAGAGAGCGGGAGATCGCCCGCGACCGCGCCCGCCAGGAAGGTAAGCCGGACAAGATTCTCGATAAGATCGTGGAAGGCCGCCTGGCGAAATACTACGAAGAGGTCTGCCTCCTGGAACAGCCGTTCATCAAAGAGAACAGCATGACCGTGCAGCAGCTCATCCAGAGCGTCATCGGCAAGCTTGGGGAGAACATGAGCGTGGCTCGCTTCGTTCGTATGAAAGTGGGCGAAAGCGCCGCTGCGGAAACTCCGGAAGAAGCTCCGGCGGCAGAGTAAGGACTACAGTGTCCAGGGCCTACACCCGCATACTTCTTAAGTTGAGCGGCGAGGTGATGGCAGGTCCCGCCGGCTTCGGTATCGACGCCGAAAAGATCCGGGCACTTGCCGAAGAGGTCGCGGAAGTGGCGCGCACCGGCGTGCAAATCGGCCTGGTGGTGGGAGGCGGCAACTTCTTTCGGGGTATTGCCGCTGCCGCCCGCAATATGGACCGCGTCACCGGCGATGCGATGGGCATGCTGGCAACCGTCATCAATGCTCTTGCGTTGCAGGATGCGCTGGAACAGCAGGGCATCCCCACCCGCTGCATGACGGCCATCGCAATGCACCAGGTCGCTGAACCATACATCCGCAGGCGTGCCATCCGTCACTTCGAAAAAGGCCGCGTGGTGATTTTCGCCGCCGGCACATCGAACCCCTATTTTTCCACCGACACCGCGGCGGCTCTGCGCGCCCTCGAGATCAAGGCCGACGTGCTGGCCAAGGGCACTCGCGTGGACGGTGTCTACGACCGCGATCCGCTGAAGCACAGCGATGCCGTCCAGTACACCAGCATCGACTACACCGAGGTGCTCTCGCGCTCACTGGCCGTGATGGACGCCTCAGCCATCGCCATGTGCCGGGACAACCGTCTGCCCATCATTGTTTTCAATCTGACTACAAACGGCAATATAATGCGAATGTCCCGTGGAGAAGAACTCGGGACTCTGATCACAACTGTTCCGAAAACGAGTGAATCATGAAGCCTCAACAGGAATCAGCCTCAACAGCAGGTCCGCAGGTGAAGACCATAAAGGATATCGAAGGCCACGCCAGAACACGGATGGACAAGGTGCTGGCAGCACTGCAGCACGACATGGTCAACATTCGGACCGGCCGCGCTTCTGTGAATCTGCTGGACAATATCAGGGTGGACTATTACGGTTCACCAACGGCGGTCAACCAGGTTGCCAACCTGCACGTTCCCGAACCGTTCCTGATCACCATCCAGCCCTGGGATTCGTCCATGATTGGCCCCATCGAGAAGGCGATTCGCACTTCCGATCTCGGCCTCAATCCCGGTAACGACGGCAAACTGATCCGTGTCCCGATCCCACAGCTGACCGAGGAGCGGCGCAAGGAATTCGTCAAGAAGCTGCATCACGTGGCCGAGGAGCACCGCGTAAGCCTGCGCAATTCGCGCCGCGATGCCAACGAGCAGGCGAAGAAGCTGATGAAAGACAAGCTGATCAGCGAAGACGACGAACGGCGTTCGCTGGATGAGATCCAGAAGCTCACCGACACCTACACGCAAAAGCTGGAAGCCGCGGTTAAAGCTAAAGAAAAAGACATCATGGAAGTGAAGTAAGCTGTCAAGAACTTTGTAATCAAAACGCCCCGGCCTGATCTTTAGGTTCCGGGGCGTTCTTGTTTTATCGGTGGAGTGCGGCGAGGGCTTCGATTTGCTTCGGGTCTACCTCGCCGTCTACCAGGAAGGCGAAGTGGCCACCGTCCATCGGCTCGATGTGCCCCCTGAGCCCGGATTTCGAGGCCCACGCCGAGAGCGATGGCTTGTCTGTGTGCGTGAGGGCAAGACGCATCGGCTTGCCGCTCACCCGCTGGCGGAGTCCAAGCACGTCGATGCCGAGGTCCACCGGGATGGCTCTGATTCCAGTTCCGAGGCCGAAGTTCATCTTATACACCAGCCAGTAATCGCCCAGGATCACGTTGACATTATGGGATTGCAGCCAGCGGTACATTCGCTGATCGTTGGAGAGGGCGATCGTCTGCAGAATACGGTCGGGGTCGTTCGTGAAGCGGTAGGACGTGACGTTAAGCACCGAAACGATGACCACGCCGAGCAGCACGATGATGCCGTTGCCGTTGCGGCGGGCCCTTGCATACAAAGTGGCGGCGATCAGCGGGATGGCGAAGAAGACAGGCGCAATGTACCGAACCAGCCAGATGCGGAAATTCCCGGCGCTCGAGGCAGAGAAGATGCTGAACGTGGCCGCCAGGAGGCCGATGGCAAACAGCGCCGTCAGTCCAGTTGGGGTCCCAGGACGTTCGGTGGACCAGTTGCGCAACGCCTTTCCGGCGATCGCGCAGATACAGGCGAGGGCAGACAGAAACAGTATCAGATTGAGGGTTGGCACTGGGTCCTGCACCGGCATTTCCCTGTTGAGGAAAAACAGCGGCAGAACCGTAGAGAACAGATACCCCGCGTTGGACAGGAGCTGCTCGGGGTTGTTCACCGGCCGGGTGGCGAAGCTGTTGGCGATGGGGTTGACGCCCTGCAGCAGCGATACCCCAAACGCCCACAGGCCCATCACGCCCCCCAGTCCCACGAGGGCGAAGTCGGCCACGCTGCGAAAGACGCGACGGACCACAAGCAGCAGGGTGAGCGGCAGCGTCAGCATCAGCGACTGCGGGGAGGTCCAAAAGTTCAGGCCGAGTGCGAGACCGAATGCCAGGGACATCCACTTTGACCGTAGCCACGGCCGGAAAAGAAGCTGGAAGCCAAGCCACCACGTTATGGCGGTGCAGGCCATCACCTCGGCATAACCGAACGCAGGCTCGATGAAGAGCACGTACTGCATGGGCGGAAATGCCGCGGCGAGCGTACCGACCAGGGCGGCGGACCGGCCAAGGGCGACCTTGAGGCTGAGGTAAATGAACGTCAGACACACCAGTACTGGCAGGATCGGGAACAGGGCAAGCGCCTGGCGGGTCTGGCCAAAGAGCGCCACCGCGACGCTGCCGGCATAGCAGACGTGTGGGCCCACGCGTCCGGTGGGGTAGAACAGCCAGTGCCGCCCTTCCGTCACGTCAGCGGCGCACACGCCTGCGATGATCGAGTCGGAATCGGCGAGGTATTCGTGCGGAGGGTAGGTGGAAAGGAAGAAAACGCCGGCGCCGGCCAGCACCACGAGGACGGCGGCAATCGCCAGAGGGTTGATGAAACTGCGCCAGAACTGAGAGAATCCGAGCTTCAACGGCAGCGGGTCGGACGGCGCTGAGGTGGTGACCTCGACTTCGGCGACCTCCAGCCCGTCGGCCACCAAAGTTGCGGTCACGTCGAGCAGCGCTTCGTGTCCCCCGGCGCGCGCGCTCACTTTTCGAACATCGGGTCCGCGGAAAGCTCGGAAGGACGAAGTAAGGTCTCGCACCGCGCCGCCGGTGGCGGTCTGCAGCAGTTTCCCTTCGAGTCCCCCAGGAACTGCGGGTGGGAAACGCCGCACGCCGACGACGACGCCGACGGTCGGCGATTCCAAAGCGCCAAGGAGCGTGGGGATTTCTTCCGGCCAGTCGGTAGCTCCGTCGAGAGTGACGATGATGTCGGCGTCCGGAGGCGCTGCCTTGAGTGCGTCCTTCCAAAGCGTTGCCTCGTCGGGGAAGAGTGCTACGCCGACCCTCGGGCGTTTGGCGGCGAACTCGGCCACTGCCTCGAAGTCAGCTTCCGAACTCGGGATTAACGCGGTCAGAGTCCAACTGGCACGCGGGATTGCATCCAGAGTTACAGTGGTCCGATCGGTAATGAGTACGACTTCCCGGGGTTCTTTGATGAATGCGACAAGAACGGCGATATTCATCGCGAGGTCAGTTTGTCCACCTGGAGCCTACTCAGGATAGCACGCAGGTCCACATTCGGCCTCGATCGATGCACCGGTCCCGGCTATATCGCGATCCTGAGAGATGGGATCTACTACTACGTTCTGGCTGAAGTTCCTCCAGTTAGGCATTGTTAGCAAATAACATTACCATCTAAGAATGTTTTGGGCTATGCTTAGGCATGGATGCCGTAGCCGCCGTTCGACAACGATTCGCAGCCCTCGATCCCGTCATTGACGAGCGCACACGGCGGTTGCTTGTGGCCG
>JAWXCM010000094.1:0-23114 GCA_034408745.1 Bryobacteraceae bacterium | reverse complement strand
GCCCTGCATTGATGCTGCCGACGCGAAGCCGGCTCCCATCACGCAGAGAGGCTCGTGGAAGTCGGGCCGGCAGAAGGTCTCGCGGAGCAGTACGTACCTCGGGTCATCACGGAGCGAGGCTTCCCGGGTCAGCCGCAGCGGGCTGAACAGCGTGTCAGGCCGCACCGACGAGGACCGCACAAACTCGGGCAGGACACGGAGTTCCAGCAGCCGTGCAAGGAGAGATGAGTCGAGGTCGGGCAGGGGAGGTAGCATCAGCGCTCCGGTGTGACTCGCAGTACGTCGCCTTTGACCTGATCGCCCCACAGCATGGGAAGGCTCCGTCCGGCCCAGTAGGACTGCCACTGGTCCTTATAGTGGGGCGACAGTACATGTCCGCTTTCGCCGACCGTCACGTTGGCCAGCGAGCGCGTCCAGTCATTGGTGTCGCCGACGAACCGCATCGACGGCCCGATGCGGCGGCCGGTCTGCTTGACCGTTGTGCCCGAGCCGCTCATGTACTCCGGGCCGATGTTGAACCACCCGCCTACCCACGGTACGCGGCTAAGAATCGGGTGCTTTAATTCCAGCGCCATGAACACGCCGTGATCCCACTTGTTCACGTTGCGGCCCTGCAGCCGCCGACCCTCTTCGAGGGCTGGAACCAGGGTCTTCGCGATTTCGGCGTCCCAGTCGGCGAACCACTCCTTTGGCCGTTCGTGCAGCAGTCGCCAGATGACCGCGTAGGCGATGGCGTCCTCATACTTTACGTTTGCAGTGCCCACGCGGTTCACCAGCGCGAGCCGCATTTGCTGGTATACGAGTGTCGCGATCATGGGCGCGGCGAGCCCCTTCTCCATCTGCCCGTTCCACCCTCGAAGCTGCGCCACCGCGTCGGACTGATTCTCGCCCGTACACTTCTTTGCATCGCAGGCGGCGACGACCGCCTGTGCCAGAAAGTGCATGAACTCGGAGTACACGTCGCGCTGCACCATGTTCATGTCTTCGGCCTTCCATCCGCCTTTGGAGCTGAGCATGGCTTTGATCTGGCGTGAGCGGAAGCCGGGATCGAACTCGCCATCGACAGTGTGGGGGAAGTCCTCCGCGAACGGGTTCTGATTGGCGGTGACGATAAGGCCGCCAGCGGGATTGAAGGCGCGTGGCAGATCGTCGAACGGAATGAAGCCGTCCCATTCGTTCTGACCCGAGATGCCGTCCAGCGGCAGGCTTCCGCTAAAGCCACGGCGTATCGGAAGCAGCCCACTGGCCTGATAGCCGATGTTGCCGGCACGGTCGGCATAAACGAAGTTCTGGCCCGGCCCGGAGAAGCGGCGCAACGCCTCACGGAACTCCGTCCAGTTACGAGCCTGGTTGATCTGGATGAATGGGATCTGGAAGCGACCTGGCTCGGCCGCCGACCAGCGAAGCGTCAGAGCACCGACGGAGCTTCCCGTCCAGACCGGTCCATGCCGGGTGACGAAGTTGTTGATCTCCACAGACTGCTGTCCTTTGACGCGAATCACTTCACGCTCCGGCCGGGCCTGTTCCTGCTGACCACGGAACAGATAGAGTCCCGTCTGCGGGTCAATCCGCTCCACGTAAAGATCCTGCACATCGAAGCCGAGGTTGGTTACGCCCCAGGCGATAAAGTCGTTGTGCCCGATGATGACCGAAGGAGCGCCGGGCAGCGCGAATCCGGTGACATTGAAGCCGGGGGCCTCCAGATGAACCATGTGCCACGTGGAGGGCATGCCCCATTCGAGGTGCGTGTCATTGGCGAGCAGCGGTTTGCCGGACGCGGTCAGATTTCCGGCAACCGCCCAGGCATTGGAGCCGGGCTGCATTTCGAGCCCCGTGCGAGGGGGGAAGAGCTGGCGTGCGAGCGCTGGGTTCGGGCCTGAGTACAACGTGGCGCGCAACACGTCGTCCTTCCAGGAGCTGGTGAGATCGCGGAACATCTGGAGTCCGGCCACCATGGAATCGGCGATGGTCCATTCGCGAGGTTCGAACCCAAGGATTGTGAACTCGACGGGCAGCTTCCCGCGGTGGCCTGCGATAAAGGCGTTGACCCCACGTGCGTAAGCGGCTGCAAAGCGACGGTCGTCGGCGGGCAGGGTTTGAGCGTGTTCTTCCGCCAGACGTCGAAGCCGCAGTCTGCGGGCCTCTTTGTCGGTTTCGAGCGTGGCTGGGCCTATGATCTCCGACAATTGTCCGGACGCATAGCGCCGCATAGCTTCCATCTGCCAAAGCCTGTCCTGAGCGGTCGCATAGCCCTGGAGAAAGAGCGCATCTTCTATGCTTGCGGCTTTGATGTGAGGAATGCCCAGGCTGTCGCGCGTGATGGTGCCTGGCTGGGAAACGCCCGCGCGGACTTCGCCGCCGGCGGATGGAACGGGTCGCCAGACGAACCAGAGAACCGCGGCTGCGGCCAGCAGCAAAATCAGGCCGATCAGCCAGTTAATATAGGTCAAGACTCGGGAGAGCCGCACGATTCGAGTGTAGCGAACCGTCACGGTATAACCCGTCACAGCATGAACGAAGGCCATATCGGGTACCGGCTGATACTGCTTGCGCTGATCCTGGCGGCGAATGGATTCTTCGCCGCCTCAGAAACAGCGCTGCTTTCCACAAGGAAATCGCGGCTCCGGCAACAGGCCGAAGCCGGGAACGTAGGCGCGCAGGCCGCTCTCAATCTTCTTGCCAATCCCGAACGGCTGCTTAGCGTGGTCCAGATCGGTGTCACGCTGGCCAGCCTGGGACTCGGATGGGCGGGCGAAGAGACTATCTTCAATCTGCTGTTTGGCGCCGTTTCGCCGCTGCTGAATGAGTCGACCGCCGGCATTTTGCACGGCGTTGTGTTTACTCTGTCATTTGCGTTGATGACCTTTGGGCATGTGGTGCTGGGTGAAGTGGTCCCCAAGAATCTGGCCATTGAGAAGGCGGACCGGCTGGCGATTCTGGTGGCCCCCGTACTCCTGATCTTTTACCGCATTACCGGGCCGTTCGTTTACGCCATTGAGAGGACATCCACCGGCATCAGCCGGCTCATCGGCCTCAGCGGCGAAGCGCACACTGGCGGGCATTCCGCGGAAGAACTGAAGTACATCATCGCTTCCAGCCGCAGGGAGCTGGAAGTGTTCGAACGCGAGGCGCTGAGCCGCGTGCTGGAGTTGGGCAACTACAACGCCCGCGAAGTGATGGTGCCCCGGACCGCGATCGTGTCGGTCTCGGTGGACGCCAGCCTTGACCAGGTGCTGCGGCTGTTCCTTGAGCATCTGTACTCGCGCATGCCCGTCTACGAGACAAAACGGGAAAATATCATCGGCATATTGCACTTCAAGGACCTGATTCGAGTTTGGGAGGAACGGCGGGCTGCGCTGGAGCGGCATCGTCCTGTGCGTCCATTTCGGATCCGGCGCATTCTCCGCAAGCCGCTGGTAGTGCCGGAGACAAAGCCGGTAAATCAGTTGATTGCCGACTTCCGCACGAGTCACACCCACGTTGCCATGGTGGTGGACGAGTTCGGCACCATCACTGGTCTGGTGACGCTGGAAGACGCTCTGGAGCAGGTGTTTGGTGAATTTGAAGACGAGCATGACGACGGTCGGGCTGGACCGCCCCGCTCTGAGAGCGACGTCCTGGATCTGGATGGCACCACGCCGATCCGGGATCTGGAAACGCAGTACGGCATCGAGCTTCCGGGCGATGCGGGTTTCGAAACGCTCGCCGGTTTCCTGATGTTCCAGGCGGGGGAGATTCCGCGAACCGGAGAGTTTATCGATTACGGCATCTGGCGGTTCACCATTCTGGAAATGTCTCGTCACCGGATCGCGAAGGTCGGAATCACCAGGTTGCCAGTCAAACCTTCGGAAAACGAAACGGATTCGGGCATCACAGGATCGACAAAGTGATTTCCCGCACAGGGTTTATCATTGAGGGAGCCTCTGTCTACGATGTCGCCAGCCCCGCCGATTGAGAACAACGAAGAACAGGCTCTCGTAGAAAAAGCGAGAGCCGGAGACGCCGAGGCGTTTACCACGCTCGTGAACCGGTACGAGCGCAAGATTTTTCGCCTTGCCAAGCACATAACCCAAAACGACGAAGACGCCGAGGACGTTCTGCAGGAGAGTTTCCTGAAAGCGTATTCGAATCTGGGCACCTTCCAGGGGCAGTCGAAATTCTATACCTGGCTGGTTCGGATTGCGGTGAACGAATCGCTGATGAAGCTTCGGAAGCGCAAATCGGACCGGACGGTTTCCCTTGATGAGCCGCATGAGACGGACGAGGACACGGTAACCCGAGAAATTGCCGTCTGGGATGAGGATCCGGAGAAGAAATACTCGCAGGAAGAGCTTCGGGATATTTTAAGTAAAGCAGTGGATGGTTTGAAGCCAGGTTTCCGCACCGTTTTCGTGCTCCGGGACATCGAAGAACTGTCAACCGAGGAAACTGCTGAAGCTCTCGGGATATCTGTTCCGGCGGTGAAGAGCCGCCTTCTTCGCGCGCGACTGCAGCTTCGCGAAAAGCTGACTCGTTTGTTCAAGCGCAAGGGGGACGACGTTTTTGCTTACATGTAAAGATTTTCTGAATGAACTGAGCGAATATCTCGACGAGTCACTGGATCCGGAGATTCGGGCGAAGCTCCACAAGCATGTGAACGAGTGCCCCAACTGCTGGGTGGTTCTGGACACGACCCAGAAAACCATTCGTGTTTTTAAAGGAATGGAACCGCAGACGATTCCGAGCGACATTCATACGCGGCTGATATCGGCGCTGCAGCGAAAAATGGCTGCGGGAAAATGTTCGGGTGCTGGCGGCGCAGAGGCCTGAGCCGGCCCTGAGCAGCAAGGTTACGCGACCTGCGGCGGGTTTGGGTACCCTTAGAGTGTAGTGATTGAGCAACTCCTCACCGAGCAGCGGAATCCCGCCTCCGCCAATATTGACAATCTGTCGACCGAACAGATGCTGACCATCATGAATGACGAGGACGCGAAGATCGCGGCCTCTGTCAGGGATGCATTGCCTTCCATTGCCCGCGCTGTGGACGCAGCCACCGACGCATTGCGCAATGGCGGCAGGCTGTTCCACATCGGGGCCGGAACCAGCGGACGGCTCGGCGTGCTCGACGCATCGGAGTGTCCCCCCACCTTCAGCGTCCCCTGGGACATGGTCCAGGGCATCATGGCTGGCGGCTGGGACGCGCTTTATAAAGCAACGGAAGCTACCGAAGATGACCCGGAAAGCGGTGTGCGCGACCTGCTGGCGCGCGGGTTCACCGCCAAAGACGTGCTCTGCGGCATAGCGGCGAGCGGCCGCACTCCCTACGTGCTCGGCGCCATCGGCTGTGCGCGCCAGATGGGCGCGATGACGGTTGGAATCAGCTGCAGTCCGAACTCCGACCTCAGCGCCGCAGCCGATATCGGCATAGAGGTGCTGACCGGTCCGGAAATCGTCACCGGATCCACGCGGCTGAAAGCGGGCACAGCGACCAAACTTGTGCTGAACATGCTGACCACGGGCACAATGATCCGGCTGGGCTACGTGTACGGAAATCTTATGGTCAACGTGCAGCCAAAGAACGAGAAGCTGCGCGACCGGGCGTGGCGTATCATTCGCGATGCTGCGGGGGTCAGTATGGAGCGCGCGGCAGAGTTGCTCGACAGCTCCGGGAGCAGCGTGCGAACAGCGATTGTGATGGGAGTGCGGGGACTCGGGCGGGAAGCGGCGGAATCGCTGCTGGCCCAGCACGACGGTGTGATCGGACGCGCTCTGGCCGCGCCGGGAGAGTAGGGATTCATGGAAAAGTTTGTAATCGAAGGTGGACAGCGACTGGAAGGCGAGGTGGTGGCCAGCGGTTCGAAAAACGCGGCACTGCCCATCCTGGCGGCCTGCCTGCTGACGGATGAGCCGATGACGCTGCACCGGGTTCCCCGTGTGCGCGACATCCGGACCATGGAAAAGCTGCTGGCCCATGTGGGGGCGAAGCTGACCAAGGAGCCGAATGGTCCACATCACGTGGAGACCACCCGCGTCAATGACCCCACCGCTCCGTACGATCTGGTGAAAACGATGCGGGCGTCGAGCCTTGTGCTGGGCCCCCTGGTTGCTCGCTGCGGGCGAGCCCGGGTGTCGATGCCCGGCGGCTGCGCGATCGGCGCGCGTCCGATCAACCTGCACGTTGGTGGACTGGAGCAGCTGGGTGCGGTCACGCGTCAGGAACATGGGTACATTGAAGCCGCGGCTCCGAACGGACTCCACGGCGCGCAGGTGCTGTTTGATCGCATTACAGTCACCGGTACGGAAGACATCCTGATGGCGGCCGTGCTGGCACAGGGTGAGACCGTCATCCGCAATGCGGCTCGCGAGCCCGAAGTGATCGACCTGGCCGAGATGCTCATCCGAATGGGCGCGAACATTGAGGGCGCCGGCACTTCGACCATCCGCGTAATCGGTGTGGAGAAGCTGCATGGCGTGGAGCACACCATCATCGCCGACCGAATCGAGGTTGGAACCTACATGGTGGCGGGGGCGATCACCGGTGGCGATGTACTGATCTCGCACTGCGTCCCGGAACACGTGGCCGCGCTGAGCGAGAAGATGCGCCAGGCGGGTGTGCAGGTGGACGACCTCGGCGATTCTGTCCGCGTCCGCGGCACCGGAAATTTGAAAGCTGTCGATATCACGACAGAGGAGTACCCGGGCTTCGCGACCGACCTGCAGGCTCAGTACATGGCGTTGATGACGCAGGCCGAGGGCATCACGTTCGTCAAAGAGAACATCTTTGAGAACCGCTTCATGCATGCACCGGAGCTGCAGCGGATGGGGGCGAACATTCGGATTGACGGGCGTCAGGCGATTATTGCGGGGCCGTCGAAGCTGACAGGCGCGCAGGTGATGGCGACCGATCTGCGGGCCAGCGCGTCACTGGTGCTGGCTGCCCTGGTGGCTCGTGGCGAGACCGTGGTGGACCGTGTTTACCACATCGACCGGGGCTACGAAGGCATCGAGGCGAAGCTGGCGCGGGTTGGAGCCAGGATCCGCCGAATCGACGACAACTTCGAGAAGACAAGCTAAGAATTGTCGCGCGCGCGGCGCTACGGTTACTAACCCGGGCGGTGGTTGACAAGGGTTCCGAAGGGGCCAATAATTAGCCCGGAGCGTCGGCTCTATTTCTCCCACCGCCGTAAGGGTTGTTTCCTGTTTACGACGAAGAACGACCTTACAATTCACAATTCGGCGCTGTGGTGATCGCAGGAGTTGGAGAAGATCCAATGCGAACAACATGGATCCTTGTCATGGCGGCGTTTCCGGCTGTTGTGATGCAGGCGGATTCGTTTGGGCCCGGGTTCCCGGGCTATACTCTCACGCCAGTTTTTCAAAACAAACAGAGCTCGGGATTTATTCCGCTCTCCTATGGCGGACTCACGCTGAATCCAGACCATTCAAACCAGCTGATTGTTGGAGGAACGGCCGAGGGCTCCGGTGCGGCGTTCTATTCGGTTGGTCTTACCCGCGACGCGTCTGGTCACATCGACGGACTTACGGGCAGTGTGAAGTTGTTCGCAGCGGCTCCGAAGCTCGCGGGATCCGCCGTGTTTGGCCCGTCGTTCAACGCCGGAGAAGTGTTGTTCTACTCCATTGCCTCCGGGAGTGGCGGTGTGGATGTCGGGATGATCCGCTGGGGCAGTGCGGGACCCGGCAGAGCGGTCGACGTTGTGCCAGACACACCGGGAGGTTTGCAGTTTGTGCCGCACGGCGTGAAAGGCGCGGGCAGTGACGGCGGTTTGAAGATCCTCACGGCCAGCGGGAAGTTCTATTCGGCGCGCTACGTTGCCGAGCCGACGGGAACGTACGACTTTTCGAACGTGACGCTCCGGGCTACGCTGCCGGTTGTCGATACGCAGGCCTTCGTGTACGTGAAGGGCGGGTCGGCCGGCTTTCCTGTTGACGGCATGCTGGTGGCGGAGTATCGCAACGGCGCAATTGCGGCTTACGACATCAACGACACGGGTGACCCGCTGCCGCACACACGGCGGGTATTTTTGGCGGGTCCTCGCTTTGCACGTCCTGAGGGCCTGTCCGTCGATCCGCAGACCGGGGACTTGCTGGTCAGCACCCACGGCAGCAGTTCCAGCGCGATCTATCGGATCACCGGTTTCTCCCTTCCGGCAAGTGCGCAAATCAGTTCCTGCCGGACGATTTCGACGCCCGGCTACTATCATCTGAACAGCAATTTGCAGGCGCCTTTGTACGCCGGTTGCCTGCGCTTTGAGAACACCAGCAACGTGCAGCTGGACTGCCGGGGGAATTCGATCGAGTCGTGGGGGCTGGCGATCGACATCGACAACGTGAACGGATTTTCAGTTCGTAACTGCACACTGGTGAAGCAGGCGCCACCGGGAGATTACCTGTGGGTGGCGAGGAGCCGTAACGGGCTGGTTTCGTCGAATACGTTTGGACCGTCGGAATGCAACGCTCAGGGCTGCAGCGACCGGCTGGCTTTCACGCAGTCCGAGGACATCAACGTGGTGAATAACAGGTCCCACGCCACCATCTGGTTCGACGAGAGCACGCGGGCAACTCTGCGCTTCAACCGGTGCACGGCTCCGAAGGATTATGCGTGTTTCATTCTTACAGGCGGGACACTGGGCACCATTGACAGCAACGAGGTGGATTCTGTAATTCCGACGCCCTGGGATCCGGCGATCTGGATGACCGACATGAGCGGTTCGATTGTGTCGAACAACGCCATAACCAGGTCGGGACGCGGCATTGAGCTCGGCATAGTCGACAGAATATTTGTACACGCCAACCGCATATCCGTTCCGTTCGCCGGTCTATACGTTGCGTCCGGTCCGGCGACGAATGTGACATGGTCCAGCAACCGGATCTCCAGCAGCCGGAGCGCTGCGGGGCCGGACGCGGGCGTCGGGTTCGTTTTGAATAATCTTCAGGGAAACCGGTTCATTCGAAACGTGCTGGCGGACGTCGAGAATCCATCGCGGCTGTCCCTGATCCTGCCCGGACAGACCACGTTTACGCAGAACGACTTCGGGCACAGCGTGCCTGGGCCGGAGTTTTCCCTGGGTGCGGGAATTGTGGCCGACGGTGGAGGCAACAACTGTCTGGCACCGTCGGCCGTGTATCCGCTGGCCTGCCACTAACGCTTTTGGCGTCAGAAATTCAATCTGAGCATGAACTGGACCTGACGGGAGGTTCCAGTTCCGGTGGCTCCGTCGTTGGCGGTGGCGAGGATGGTCCCGAATGTCGAGTTTTGGCGGGCACTCACTGGGTTGCCGTACTGCGCGCGGTTGAACAGGTTGAACATCTCGCCGCGGAAGTCCACGCTGACGGCTTCAGTGAGCCTGAATTTCCTGGTGACGCCAAGGTCGGCTTGCCACAGGCCAGGCCCGCGAAAGCGGTTGCGGCCGGAGTTCCCGTAGGTGCCGCTCGCCGGCAGTCCGAAGGCTGCTGGGTTGAGCCAAAGTCCGGGTCCCTTGTTGGTGGCATAGGGGTCGCCGCCGAGATAATCGGCGCGCTGATTCTGGGTCTGGCCGGAGGGAACGGTGGCGGCGGTACGCGAGATGGAGACGCTAAAAGGCGAGCCGGTACGGGCGGTAACAATGCCGCTCAAGTCCCAGCCGCCGTACCAGCGGGCACGGGCGAAGGGAAGCTGGTAGACCGTGTTGGCGGTGAATGTGTGGCGGATGTCGTAATCGGCATCGCCACGGTCGCACGCGCGGCACGCCACGTTCTGGATCTGGCCGCCTTCGCCGGAGCCAGCGTTGTCGCTGATGGCGTGTCCCCACATGTACTGAGCCTGGAAGAGGAAGCCTTTGGAGAACGAACGCGTCAGTGAGGACTGCAGGCCATTGAAACTGGTATTGCCGTCGAAGCGTTTTTCATCGACTTGTCCAAAGGTGGACAACGGGCGGGTCCGGGTTACGGGGTTGAACGTATTCACGTAAGTCCGGGTAAGCTGATTGCGACCGACGTTGCCTACGTAAGCAACCTGAGCCACCGTGCTGCCGGGAAGTTCCCGCTGGATCGAAAAGGTCCACATCTGGGATTCCGGCTCCTTGCGATCGCGCTGAACGCTGCGCGGAGTTTGTCCCTGCCCGCGAAGTTGAGCCAGGAACGGCGAAATCGGATAGCTGAGCGTCGGCGCGTCCGCTGCCGAGAGCGAAAGGTTCTCCGGCAGGCTGTCGATGGCGGCCGTTACGTCGTCGTTCTGCCCGGGACCGAAGTAGCGGCCATAGCCGGTGCGGATGACGGTTTTGCCGCCGAGCGCCTTTGGAGTCCAGGCGAGGGAGATGCGTGGGGCGATGTTGTCGTTGTCACTGAAAAACCAGGGACTGCCCTGGGCGCAGAAGCCCTGGCAGCGTACGATGTCGAAGACGCGGCCGCGGCCGTAGACGTCCTCCGACACAGTATACGTTTCGTAGCGCAGGCCGAGGTTGAGAGTGAGTTCCGGGCTGAAGCGGATCTCATCCTGCAGGTAGCCGGAGTAGAAGGTGCGGCGGACGCCCACCGTATCCAGGCGGCTGCCGATGGAAACGCTGTTGAGCGAGTTGCGAAGGAACGCATCGAGGTTGGCGAAGGAGACGCTGGTGGCCGGCCCGTTGCCGACGTTGAGATGGATGCGTCGAATCTCGCCGCCGAACTTCAGGGTGTGGCGACCCCGGATCCAGGAAAGGTTGTCAACGATGGAGTAGGCGCTCGGCTTTTCGATGATGTAGGACGTAGGCTGCGAGGAGGTAAAGCCGGGGATGGAGACACCTTCCGGGATGCGCCCCACATCGTTCCGGGTGAGCGCGGAGCGGTTGAAGCCGAGCTTGACTTCATTCACCATCCTCGGGCTCCAAACCTGCTGCCACTGGGCGGTGACGTTGGTGGGACGGATGAAGGAATCGCGGGTTTCTAAAAGGCCATTGCGAATGAGGCTGACCAGGCCGTCGGTCATGGCGAAGCGGAAGAACACGCTGTGCTTGTCGTTAATGCGGTGGTCGACTCGGGCCATGCCGGAATGTTCGTCGCGGCGCTCGGGGGTTTGGGCGATCAGGCGGTCGACGTTGGCATTGGCGCCAGGGGCATTGCCGACCGGATACAGGTTGATCAGGCTTTGGAGTGCCGCCGGAGTGCGCTGGCGGAAGGAGGCGGAGGGGACAAGCCCATCGGCACGGGAAACGGTGAGGCGCTGGAAGAGTCCCTCATAGTTGGCGAAGAAGAAGGTGCGGTCCTTGCGAATGGGACTACCGATATTGCCTCCAAACTGGTTCAGGCGGAAGGGCGGCGGGTTCGCGCCATCGAAAGGACGCCGGGCATCGAGTTTGGAGTTGCGGAAGAACTCGAAGACAGAGCCGTGGAACTGATTCGAGCCGGTTTTGGAGACAAGGTTCACCTGAGCCCCGCCGCCCACACCACCTTCCGCGGTGAACGGCAGCGAGTTGACGCGAAACTCGGCGATGGAATCGGTGGAAATGACGAGGCGCAGGTTGCCTTCCTGGCGAGGGTCTTTGATGCCGGTGGCGTCGACCCCGTCAAAGGTCCAGTTGTTGTCGTCGCGGGGGCGACCAAAGAAGCGAATGCTGTTTTGATTGCCCTCGCCTACGTTTACCGCGCCTGGTGCGAGCATCATCAGAGACGCCCAGTGGCGACCGTTTAGCGGGATGTTCCGGATCTGCTGTTCACCGATGACGGACCCGATCTCGGCGTTCTTCTGCTCCAGCGGAGTGATGTCGGCTGCCACCTCAATCGCGGTGGAGATGGCACCCACCGTGAGCTGCACGTCGAGGGTGCGCGATTGTCCGACAGTGAGAACGACGTTCTCGAATTTGGCGGTATTGAAACCTACCCTGGAAACGGAAATAGCGTAGCTGCCCGGAGGCAAGGCCAGCAACTGGAAGGCGCCCCCAACGGAGAGCATTTCGCGGTGAAAACCAGTAGTGCCGGAATCGACAGTGATGTTTGCACCATCGACAGCGCCCCCTGAGGCGTCAGTAACGGTCCCGGCGAGGGTGGCGCGATCTACCTGGGCCAAAGCTGTGCCAGCAAGGCAGAGAAAGAGAGCGAATGCTCTTGAGACCTTGTACATTTAACATTAGGTTAGTAGTACTTCGATACAACGGCATCGCACTTGTGTCACAAGCTCATGACAACAAGTAAGAACGGCTTGTTAAGGCTTCAGTTTCAACGCAGCTGCGATGCGGCTCCACTCGGCGAGGATGAAGTTGTGGCGACTGTCGTTCATGGCGACAAACAGCCCGTTGGGGGAGATGTCGATGCCATCCGTCGTATCGGCGCCGATGCGGAAGACGCCGAGCTCCCGCAGGGTATCACGGTGGAAGACGTGGAACTCCGAATTGGGATGCTGCTGGTCAGTGGCGACAATGTAGCGCCCATGCACGGCGATGCC
Source organism: Bryobacteraceae bacterium (assembly GCA_034408745.1). Lineage (GTDB taxonomy): Bacteria > Acidobacteriota > Terriglobia > Bryobacterales > Bryobacteraceae > JAWXCM01. Next base: position 10,720 of record JAWXCM010000094.1, on the reverse strand, counting down.
TTCCCGGTCGCCCTTCCACCCGGTTTGAGCAAAGAGGGCCAGCTCCGTGGCGGCCTTAGGGTGCGCCGGATCGGCGTGATACTTACGGATGCCAGCTCCCTCGTCGGAGTAATAGACGTGCTCGCGCTCGGCGTCGACAGCAACCGCTTCGATCTCCTTCGAGCCGCTGTAGGTACCAAATTCACGAACCTTTTCGGCCATCAGGACCCCAGCCTGGTTCGCCGAGATCCGGTACTGCCAGAGGTATGTGCCGCTGGGACCGGACTTGCGGCTGACGATGGCAAACAGCGCCCGGTCGGACTTCCGCGTATACATGGCGATACCCATGGGCTGGCCACGGGCGCCGGTTTCGCCGGCAAACACCGGCAGGGCGGCCAGGTCCCTGAGCCCTGTTCCCGGCACAACTTCAAAGACGCGGAGCTGGCTCTTGTTGCGCTCGGTGGCGACGGCGATATCGATTTTCCGCTTAGCGACAGTGAGGCCATAGGCCACATCGATATTGTTCGGGCGATCCACGTTGGGGATGCGCATCACCCGCGAGCCATCAAGGCGGTAAACCGCGATGGCGCCGTCAGGAGCCGCCATCTTGACGGTCCCGAAGATGAAGCTCTCATGCGGCGCCCTGGGGTTCACCCAGATGGCGGGGTCGTCGGTTTGATGAGGCTCAGTGGCGGTCTCGCGCAAGGGTGTGATGTCCACCCGAGCAAGCAGGACCGCCGCGAGGAGTAAGCAGCGCATTAGCCAGTCACCGATCAAAACAGGAATCGGAAGCCGATCTGCATCGTGCGATTGCCGCTGCGGTTGATGATCTTGTTGAAGTCCGAGTTCCGGATATTCAGGTTCGGATTATTCAGGTTCGCGTGGTTCAGGAAGTTGTAGGCCTCGGCACGGAACTGAATGGTCTTGCCTTCAAAGAACCGGAAGTTCTTCAGGACGCTCAGATCACTGCCCCACGTGCCAGGTCCGACCACGGAATTACGTCCAAGGTTGCCCCACACATTGACTGCGGGAGTGGAGAACACGGACGTGTTGGACAGAAAAGACTGCATGCGCTGATCCCGGTCACCTGACGAGTATTGAATCGGGCCGCTCACGTTGGGACGGTCGCCGCCTGTGCCGTCGAGGTTGCGGTCCTCACCGAGGGTCACGTCGACGAAATCGCCCGAGGAAGCGCGGAATACGCCCGACACCTGCCAGCCACCCGCAATCTTGCCGAGCATCCTGGATGCATCGGTGAACAGCGGAATGTCGTAGACGTAGAACGCCCGGAACACCTGCTTCGGAGCCACGCGAGCCTTCTCGTTGTCGAGATTCAGCGGGTTCGCGGTCTGCTGGTTGCCGCTGCCGGTTGGGTCGGCATCGCTCACGTTCATCGCGTTCTGGAAGACGTAGGTGAAGCGCGAGGTCAGCCCCTTGAACAGGCGGGTGTCGGCGCTCACCTGCAGCGCGTCGTACCAGGAATTGGAGCGCGTGTTGATGATACTTACGTGTCCATAGCCCGGAATCGGACGGCGAGCCTCAAGGTTTGCGAGCGTCGCAGTGGAGCTGTAGACGGGGAAGTTGCCCGGCAGCATCTGGAGTTGCTTACGGCCCCGGTTGGCGACCCACGCGGCTTCCACGGTCACCTTGCCGGCGAAGTCATGCGCGGCTGCGATGTTCCACTGCGTGGAGTACGGCGTAGCGAAGTCCGGATTGAAGCCGACCACGTTGTTCAGGCGCGACGGGTACTGGAAGGTGGCCGGGTCGGGGTTGAACGGCGTCGGAGCCTTCGGGTACACGATGGTCTTGCTGGTTCCCCACGGGTCGCGCAGCAATGCCTCGCCGCCCGATGCGCCGGGGCGCCACGGATTGCCTTCGGCATTCCACATGCGGATCTGCATCGGGTTGTACATGTAGTACATTCCGATGCCGCCGCGAAGCACGGTGCGGCCATTGCCGAAGACGTCATAGGCGAGCCCGAGGCGCGGCGCCAGGTTGTTCTTGTCCTGTTTCGTAAAGCCGCTGTCGAGGCCCTGGTCGCCGAGGAACGCAAGGTTCACCGGAGCGTTCGCATACTGGTTCGACTTGTGGCCGAGGATGAACGCCGATGCCTTGTTGTTTTCTTCCTGCACTGGCGAGTACAGCTCATATCGCAGGCCGGGGGTTAACGTCAGCCGGCGCGTGATCTTCCACTCGTCCTGCAGGAAGAAGAAGTACGCTTTGTTGTAGAGGTTGTAGTCGAGGATGCCGCTGGTGCCGAACCCCGAGACGCGACCCATCAGCATGTCGGCCATTGCGTAGCCAAAGACGCCCTGACCGCGGGTGAGCGACGAAGAGCGGCCGTCGAAGCTGAAGTTGGCGCTGTCGTTGTCGTTGAACTGAGCCACGCCGTCCTTCTGAATTTCCGCGCCGAAGCGGATATTGTGATTGCCGCGGATGTGCGACACCGTTGGGCCGATGCGCCAGTTCTTCTGGTCGAACAGGCTGAGGAATCCGAGGTGGGCGGTGGGTCCCTGGGAGATGGCGAGACGCGGGATGTACTTGCGGGCGCCTTCCTGCGAAAGCGGCCATACCGCACCGAAATCCGAGAGATCCTTGCCGATGTTGGCGTTGGTGCGGTCCGCGATGTGGCGCGCATAGGCGAAGCGCGTCTGGATCAGCGTGGTCGGGCTGACCGTCCAGGTGTGGCGGATGGAACCCGTATGCTGCTTGCTGTCGTTGATCTGCGGACCCCACGCCGGCACGTTGGTAGGACCGGCCGTATTGGCCTGCGTCTGATCGCCGCGGGTGTGGAAGTAGCTGACCATCAGGGCATGGCTGGCAGATATGTTGTAGTCGGCTTTGGCCAGAAATTCGTGGTTGAGGACGGGGCTCACAAACGAGAAATTGTAGCGGTCGTCGAAATTCTGCACCGTCGGGAACAGCTTCAGCAGGTTCGCGGCGACCGGGTCCATCAGACTCTGCGGGATGATGTTGCCGGGCAGAGCCACGCCGGTGTCGGGGTTGTAGAGCTGCTGCGGGAACTGCGAGAAATTCCCGCCGAGCATGGCCTGTGTTGGGAATCGGATGGTGTTCTGGAAGCCGGCGTCCTGGTCGCGGTAGTTCATGTATGAACCGAAGAAGAACAGCTTGTCCTTCTTGATCGGCCCGCCGACGGTGCCGCCAATCTGTTTCAACGCCGCGGGGGGACGCGTAGCGCCGGACTTGTTGCGTGCCCACTCGTTGGCGTTGAGGGCGCTGTCGGTGAAGAAGTAGAAGCCGCTGCCGTGCAACTGGTTGCTGCCCGACTTGGTGATGATGTTGAACACGCCGCCGGGCTGCTTGCCGAATTCGGCCGAGGTGTTCGACGTTCCGATGTTCACTTCCTGCACGGCATCGGGGTTCGGGAACTGGAGGGCGGAATTACGAAACGAAGCCGTGTTGTCGCTGCCATCGAGGTAGAACACGTTGCGGCCGGAGCGGTTGCCGTTCACCGTGGCGCCCGCGCCCTGAATGTTCATCACCTGGGAATCGCCGGTGCTGATGTTGACGCCCGGAGCCATTTCCGCGAACTTCAGCACGCTGCGCCCGGAGGACGGCAGCTCAGTGAGCATCTTCTGGCTGGCGGTGGTACTTTGCTGGGCCGTAACGGTGTCGACGCGCGACACGCTGGCCGAGACTTCAATAGTCTCGGCGACGCCACCGATCTTCAGCGCCACATCGGCTCGGGAAGCCCTGTTCACCTGGACCCCGACGCCGGTCATGACTGAGGTCTGAAAGCCCTTAGCCGTAACGCGGACCGTGTAGTTGCCAGGTTGGACCAGGTTGAAGATAAACGAGCCGCCGGATTCCGTGTTTTGAGTGGAGATGGTGTTGGTTTGTTCGTTGACGAGTTCCGCTTTCGCGTCGGGAATGGATGCGCCCGTGGCATCGGTGACGCGGCCCTGAACAGAGCCGGTGACGTCCTGCGCAAACGTTGCAAAGGACAGGCAGAGGAGTGCCAAAAGCACCCTGCCGCATAGAAGACGTGTTCTCATAGAAAGTACGCTGTTCTTACAATATCGCAAAATAGACTACGCTTTCATTTATTCGACGATGTCGAATGGTAATGGCGTGGGAAGAGTCCGCCGGCACGTGTTGGCCCCGACCCTCCGGTTCCGTGCCGCGTCAGGGCACTGACGCTACCAGAGAAACACTATGATCGAAGACATGGCGACGCTCCACATTACGGAAGCTGAACTGGTCCGCGACATCCATGCCGTACTGGCCCTGGTCCAGGAAAGCGTCGAGGTGATCGTGGAACAGAACCATCGCGCTGTGGCGGTCATTAAGATGCCGCACCGAAGCGGGCGGCTTGTCTCGTAGATCCTAAGATCCCCGGCGTCCAGGTCCTGAATCTGTAGCGGCCCCCTTTCCGCGCCTGCTCAGCTTCGCTGCTCGGCACGGGGAGGCAGATGGGGAGAGCCTTCGCGTTCGCGCCGGGCGTCAATGAGCTTTCTCGCGACATCGCGCTCGATTTCCAGAGCCTCGGCGACGGTCCGCCCTGAGCCACCAGACCGGGCGAGTCGGTCCGACGTAGCGAGGAACAAGCCTTCCGGCAACTTTTCAATTTGTACGGTCACTGCAAGCTACCTTTAAGTCACCCTCGATGTCTTCAGCCGCTGTCCCCCCGGCAATCAGAAGTACAAGCGGACCGTGGTCACCTGAAAACCGGCCAGTGGAAACAGGCATCGGACCAAACTTTCTTATAACCCGTATCCCCTGACCGGAGTAAGGGTTTTCGGATTACCGCGAGACCCCGGAACGAGCCGCTGTTCAACCGGCAACAGCAATGTCATAGAATGTTCTCGTGGCTTCAGGTTCGTTCGATCCCTTCGTAGAAGCTGACGGTCTACTGACTCCCGAAGTGGGCGGCTGGGCGGCGGAAAAGTATCGTCTTTTGGCGCTTTATGATGAATTGTTCGCCACGGGAATGAAGAATAAGTGGGATCAGCGGGTTTACATCGATCTTTATGCCGGGGCTGGCGTCAGCCGGGTCCACGGATCAGGCAAGTTTCTGAAAGGTTCCCCGTTGATCGCCTTGACCCTCCCCGATCCCTTTGATAAGTACATCTTTTGCGAGGGAAACGAAGACCTCCTCGAGGCCCTGAAAACGAGGGTTGAGCGGCTGCGCCCGCAGGCCAACGTGGCCTACGTCAGCGGCAGTTGCGATATCGAGGTGGACAAGATCCTGGGGCAAATCCCCAAAGGATCAGCCACCAACAGAGTCTTGAGCCTTTGCCTCGTTGATCCGTTCGATTTTGGCCTCAAATTTGAAACTTTGCGGCGCCTTTCGACTGTCTTCATGGACTTTGTGGTCTTGCTGGCGATTGGGATGGATGCAAATCGTAACTATGAGCATTACGTCGATGGAAATTCGACAAAGATTGACGAGGCACTGGGGAATAGAGACTGGCGTGAACGTTGGAGAACAGTAGGCGTGAAAAGGAGCGACTTCAGGCCGTTTCTCGCTGCCGAGTTCTCCAGGAGCATGGAATCGCTTGACTACCTGACCAAACCGCTCGACCGCATGAGGCTTGTTCGCTCCGACCAAAAGAACTTGCCGTTGTACTACCTCGCCCTCTTTTCCCGAAGTGAGATCGCCTTCAAATTCTGGGATGATGTGCTCAAATATAGTACCCCTCAGAGGAGCCTCTGGGATTAGTCATGTCGCTTCAGTCAAAAATTGAATGGACAGACGCGACTTGGAATCCCGTTCGCGGCTGTACGAAAACCAGTCCGGGCTGCAAATACTGCTACGCCGAGCGGTTCGCCGAACGCTTCCGGGGCGTGAAGGGGCACCCGTTCGAACAGGGATTTGACCTGCGTCTGGTACCGAACAAACTCGGCGAACCGTTGCGCTGGAGCGAGCCGCGGATGATCTTCGTAAACTCCATGAGCGATCTCTTCCACGAGGACGTACCGCTGTCGTACATCGGGAAAGTGGCCGCGACCATGCGGCTGGCGAACTGGCACACGTACCAGGTGCTGACCAAGCGTTCGGAACGGCTTCGCGAGTTGCTGGCGGGCCCGCTTCAGGAGGCCGCGAAGGACGCCCACATTTGGTGGGGCGTCTCCGTGGAGGACCGCAAGTACGGATTGCCACGCATCGCAGACCTTCAGGCGGCACCGGCGACTGTGCGGTTCCTCTCGGTCGAACCGCTGTTAGAGGATTTGGAGGCCCTCCCACTGGAGGGCATTTCCTGGGTGATTGTCGGCGGCGAAAGTGGCCCCGGCGCTCGGCCAATGAAGGAAGAATGGGTACTGTCCATTCGCGAGCAATGCGAAGTCGCAAGAGTCCCCTTTTTCTTTAAGCAATGGGGTGGCGTGCGCAAGAAGTCCGCTGGCAGGACCTTGCGGGGTCAGACCCATGATGACTTTCCGGCCAGAGTTTACAACCCGACGATGCCCTCGCTACTCCGGCTTCAACGCGCAATTGAGATCGAAAGTTCTGGACTCGTTCACTTGACCGGCTAAGTGTTACCGGCCCTCGTGACCGTCGGGCCGCTGCCGCCGCGCGCGTTGGTGAACCATCCTGGAACTGCCGTCGGAGATGTCTGGTCTGGGACGCCCAACTTTCCAGAGTCTCGGTTGGCCCGCCCCAGGAATCGAAGGTGGCCAAAGTGCCTGTCAGAGCTGGGTGGCAACAGCTTTGGAGGCAAGTTGATAAACTGGGCTTCACGTCCCGTGTGGTCAGGTGATTCGGTTTCCCTATCAAGACATGGAGCCCGAGAAACTCGACATCCATTATCTTGACAGCGCACAATTCGCTACAGGTACAGTGGTCTCTTTTCGAAGTTTGGATAGCCCGACTTGCATCTTGTCGTTGGTCGTGGGGCACGTGGGCTCGCCCAACCTTACTCTCAAACTCGGTGTCGGTGACGCCGCGCTGTTTGAGACGCCCGCGTCGGGCCTTCTTGAGCTCCGGTTACTGAGGTACAACCACAGGCAAGAGGAAGCAACAGTTCTGGTCAGCCCCGTTCGGGCCCGCCTTCCGGGCCCGGTCGGTGGGACTGAACGCGACAGCCCTGGAAACGTGCCGTTTACCCCGGAGGAAGTTGCTCGCATACGCCTGAGCCTTGGCGCTGCGTCTGCGAAGGTTCGTGAACGCCCGGATGTCACGCCAGAGCAAGCGGACTATATCGCGAGAAAGCTCGATGAAGCCGCCGCCTCTGCGGACCGCCGGCAAACAGCCGGGCGGCGTGTTCAACATCATTACCGAATTCGGCCGAGGTGTTCGACGTGCCGATGTTCACTTCATGCACCGCATCGGGGTTCGGGAACTGGAGGGCGGAATTACGAAACGAAGCCGTGTTGTCGCTGCCGTCCAGATAGAAGACGTTGCGGCCGGAGCGGTTGCCGTTCACCGTGGCGCCTGCGCCCTGAATGTTCATCACCTGGGAATCATTGCTGGTGATATTGACGCCCGGCGCCATTTCGGGGAATTTCAGCACGCTGCGGCTGGAAGACGGCAGCTCAGTGAGCATCTTCTGACTGGCGGTGGTGCTGATCTGGGCCGTAACGGTGTCTAAAGTACGCTGTTCTTACAATATCGCGAAATAGACTACATTTTCATTTATGCGACCATGTCGGCATGGCAATGCCGTCGAAAGGTCACAACGAAGCGTTCCTCGCCCTGGTGAATGACGCCAGGTCGCGGGTGAAGGAAATTAAGATCGAGCAGTACCAGCAGATGAAGCAGACCGGCGAGCCGCACTTGCTTATCGACGTTCGCGAAGAGAGCGAATGGCAGGCCGGACACGCCGCCGGGTCGATGCACCTGAGCAAAGGCATCATCGAGCGTGACATCGAGACGAAGGTTCCGGATCATAATGCGAAGCTCGTCCTGTACTGCGGCGGCGGCTTCCGGTCTGCACTCGCGGGCGACAACCTGAGGAAGATGGGCTACTCCGACGTGATCTCACTCGACGGCGGTTGGCGCGCTTACACTGGCGCCGGTTTGGCGGTGGAGAAGTAGCGGGTCGGGTGTAGGCAGGCCGAGGCGGAAAGACGTTCCCTTGCCCACCTCGCTGTCGACCGTCAGTGTGCCGCTGTGCAGCAGGACGATTCGGTAGGTCATCGCGAGGCCGGTTCCGGTGCTGTTTTTGGTAGTGAAGTACAGATTAAAGATACGGTCGCGATTCTCGGGTGGGATGCCCGGGCCGTTGTCGCGCACCGAGATACTGTACTCGCCGCTGGTGTGCTCCACGGTGAATCGCAGGATGCCACCGCGACGGTTGCTCATTGCTTCGAGAGCGTTGAACGCGATATTGAGCAGTCCCTGTTTCAACAGGTCGGCGTCGCCCAGGATCATTGCTTCGTCGACATGCGACTCCAATAACACCTGCACGTTCTGCGCCTCGGCCTGAGGACGGATAAGAGCCGCGACTTCCGCCGCCAGGTCGCGCAAGTCGTGCTGGGCGAGCTTTGGTTCCAGCGGCCGGTGGAAATCGAGCAACGCTTTCACCACGCGGTCGAGCCGGACCAGTTCGGTGCCGATAACGCGAAGCTCCGCCTGTGAGTCTGCGTTCCTGGTCGCCTTGTCCTGCGCGATCTGCAGGTGCAGCATCATCGCGTTCAGCGGGTTCTTGATTTCATGAGCCACCCCGCTTGTAATACGGCTGATGGCGGAAAGGCGTCGTGCGTTGTCCAGATCTGTACGCAGCCGAGTGCGGGTATCCGCATCGCGCAATGCCACCAGCAGTCCGAAAGCTGAGCCGTCGCCATAGTCGATCGGCTCCACCGTCATTAGCAGGCGCACGGGGGGCAGGTTGTTTCGGTCGAACCGCACCGGCTCTTCATGGACACTGGTGCGGCTGGAAGCGGCGCGGTGAAGCACCGCACCGGCCGGGGTCCACTCCGGGAAGACGAAGGACGCGGGCTGGCCGATAAGTTCCTCGCGTGGCTTCGCCAGCATGCGCTCGGCTGGTTCGCCAGCCATGTGCAGCCGGTTGTCAGGGCCGAACACCAGAATGGCTTCGTCCAGTTGACGGAGCATAGTGGCCACGTTGCTGCGCATGCGCATCATGTCAGACCTGGTTCCGCTGAACTGCCGGTCGAGCCATCGTAACTTGCTGTCGAGAGTCGCCATCTCCGGGAGGTTCGATTCTTCTCCGGTGAAGTGCAGATGGTCTCCCCTCGCGATCACATCGATCTTTCGTCCGAGTTGGTCATAAGAATCGCCGACCACCCGGGATACGAGAATCGCGATCACCACAGATACCAGCAGCGAGAGCAGGGAAAGGAGCGCCAGGTCCAACAACTGGGGCTTCATGGCAGCACGAACACGTTCGGGCGAGACCAACACCTGCACACCCATAGGCATCGCGGCTGTCTGAGGGACATCAATGGCGATGTCGACGTCGTTGCCAAACAGATCCAGTGCACGTCGAAGAGCACTGCGACCCTGCCAGTCCCTCCAGCTGACGACAGAATGCGAGTTCACGGGTTTGGAGGAGCCCACTATCTGGCGATGGGTGTTCCGGACAATGATGTTGCTAAGAATGGAGTCCTGGGCAAGGCTGCGGCTCAGAATACGCCTGACGGCTGGTTCACTGAGCAGGTAGCCATTGTCGCGGACCTCTGTGAGAGTGTACTGAACGGCATCGCCGGCCACACGCGCACGGGTACTGGCCTGTTCCAGCGTTCCACCCACGATGCCATGGACATGCAGGCCGGACAGAGCCAAAACAACGGTCGACATCAGAATGAGAATCGATATTCTCAACCTGACACGCATTGACAAGCGGGCAAACGCACGCACAGGTGGCTGCCTCCTGCAAATGAGACTCTTTTTCGTGTTCTTGGTTACAGTTATGACTAAAGGTAAAGGGAAGAGTGAGGCAGAGAGGAGCGTGCTACGCCATCCGTCACGGTGATTTTGTATGACGCACCCGCGCAGTTGCTGGTCGAGTTCCAGTCGAATGAGGTGCCTGCGGGAATGCGGCATACGGAATATTCAGCGCCGTCGAGCGGCTTGCCGGGAACGCAGCGTTTCACCGGAGCCTCAAGTCGGACCACGTACACCGAGGCTTTACCCGCGACAGCAGCCCTGGCCGTCGGGTCGACCATGACAGCCGTTGCTTCATCAATGCCGATCCCACGCACGTTTCCCTTGCCCGCAGCCTGCAAACGCGCGAGCCACACCAACAAACGGCCCATGCGGTCGCGCTTACTGAAGTGACTGTCGGTAATCCAGCCTTTCATTGGAGAGAAGTGGAGAAAGTCGGATTCAATAGTGACCTTCGAATGGAATGGATCAGCGAGCGCCTCGGCCGAAGTTACCGTATCCCTCTCGGCGGAAAAGGCGTGCTCGCCGAGAACGGCAAGTCCGGCGCTGGTGCCGCCGACGGGCACGCCCCGTGCGTACGCCTCGTCGATTGCTTTGCCAAGAGCGGTGCCCTTCCAGCGTGACACGTAATTCCACTGGTCGCCGCCGGCAAGGAAAACGCCCTCGGCATTCGCGATCCGGCTAAGCAAGTCTTTCTCTGACGAGGCCTCGCGCGTTTTGGTGACGAAGCTGGCCACTGAATGCACGGGCGCGAGCGTCGGCAGGTATTTGTTGTATCCGTCCGATCCGGAAGCGCGAAGGACCACGATGTCGCCTTTGCCAGCCTTATCGAGGAACCATCGCCATGCGGTCTCCACGTCGCCGCCGCCGCCTTCCAGCAACAGTCCCGCCGATGTCCTCGTCTTCGTGTCCCCGGCAGCTCCGGAGCTGTAG
>JAWXCM010000093.1:0-16740 GCA_034408745.1 Bryobacteraceae bacterium | reverse complement strand
GATCGACTGCGCCGTTCGGTGTAGAGTTTCTTTGACGTGGAATCGGTCGACGATCTGGATCGCGCCGGGGAACAATTCGTGCGCGGTATTCCATATCCATGGCGCGCCATCGCCGATGATGGCTTTGCGAGGAGCGTCACAGAAGCGCCGGCGGGCGGCCTCACGCAAGACACGCTCGGCGAAGGCGGAACGTTCGACGCCGTCGGGCGAGGCGGCGCTCTCGATGGCCGCTGAATAAGTAACTGAGCCAGGGTCGCGCACAGGTACTCCATCGGAATCGCGGCCTTCGGCGCTCCAAATCACGCACAATTTGACCTCACGGGTTTTCGCCGAGCCGTCGGGCTGCTTTCAGGAAGGCCCATGTCCCGCTTCGCCTGGCCTGGCGCAACGGCAATTCGGTTTACCGCACTGGCGAAAGCGATCCGTAAGACTTCCCGGACGCAAATCGCCAAGTCCGGCAATTTGGGTCTTGATGCTCTCACGTTGAGCTACCAGCCTGGACACGGCTGGATCGGCCATTGAATTGATGCTCCCTAGCTAGCCAGCTAGGTGCCAATATCCTGGCACTGCCCGTATACTGGCATTGGCACCAGCCTGGCACTCCTTTGTTTTCATTAACCCAGGTCAGGAACTTCAAATGCATCTGCATCGGCGGAGATGCAATGTTAAAGGTTACGGTGCATGACAGCGCAGGTGCGCTGCGCATTCAAATCGAAGGCAAGCTCACCGCCCCGTGGGTCACCGAACTTGAGAACTGCTGGCGCACGGCGCAGTCCACCGCCGCCGGCAAACAAGTCATCGCGGATCTCGTCGACGTCGATTACGCCGATCTCGCCGGCCGCTACCTGCTGGCCTGGATGTTCGCCAGTGGAGTCCGGTTCATTTCGCGCACCCTGCCGATGCAGGCTCTGATCACCGAGATCACTGGCCAGGCGCCGGAAGTTCCGGCAATGCCAGACCGGCCGTGTGGACTGCGCCGGCTGGGAATGCTGTTCGCGCTCCTGTCGATCCCGCTCGGCGCCCAGCCGCTGACGCTGACGCTGCGCAAGGCGGTCGAGATCGCCAACTCGGCCGAGGGCAGCCCCCGCCTGCAGATCGCCGATGAATCGGTGAAGCAGGCCGAAGCAAGATCGAAGCAGCAGCGAGCCTCGCTGCTTCCCAATGTGGACGGCTCGCTGACGTATCAGGACCAGACCCGCAACCTGGCGGCCTTCGGCCTCAACATCCAGTTGCCGGTCCCCGGCTTCAGCATCCCGACCTTCGTCGGGCCGTTCAGTACCGTCGACGCCCGCGCCAACGCCTCGCAAAGCGTCTTCGACCTGGCCACCATCCAGCGCTACCGCGCCTCGAAGGTCGCGATCGCCGGAGCGAAGGCCGAGCGGAACAACACCGCGGATCAGGTGACGGCGACCGTCGCCCGAGCCTGGGTGACGGCGCTCAAAGCCGACGCCGACGTCGATACCGCGAAGGCGAACATTACACTCGCTCAGGCGGTGCTGAAGCAGGTGCAGGATCAGAAGGCCGCCGGAACCGGAGTCGGCATTGAGGTCACGCGAGCCAAGGTGCAGCTGGCGAACGAACAGCAGCGCCTGCTGGTCGCGACCAGTAACAGGCGCAAGGCACAGCTCAACCTGCTCCGCGCCGTCGGACTGAAGCTGGACACAGACGTGGTGCTGGAAGAGAAACTGGCGTACCAGCCGGTGCCCGAGCTCACCTACCAGCAGGCCGCCCAGAAAGCGTTCCTCCAGCGGGCCGATTTGAAGGCGCAGTCGGAGCGGCAGCGTTCCACCGAGCTTTCAGCCAACGCCGTCAAATGGGAACGGCTGCCGTCGGTGACCGCGTTCGGCGATTACGGGGCCATCGGTACCTCGGTCGACAACGCGCGAGCCACGCGCACAGCCGGCATTCAGGTGCGCATCCCGCTGTGGGACGGCGGCCGCCGCGACGCCCGCCGCGCCGAGATCGCCTCGCTGTTCCGCGAGCAGGAGACGCGCACGCGCGACCTCCGGCAGCAGGTTGAACTCGAAGTGCGGCTCGCGCTCGACTCGCTGCAGTCGGCGGCCGAGCAGGTGCAGGTCGCCGGGGAAGGTTTGAAGTTGTCTGAAGACGAGCTTGCTTCGGCGCGCCGCCGCTATGCCGCCGGCGTGTCAACCAGTGTCGAAATCACCGACGCGCAAACGCGTCTCGAACGCGCCCGCGATAACCACGTGGCCGCGCTGTATGCCTGGAATATCGCCCGGATCGATTTGGCTCAGTCGCAGGGCACCATCGAAGAGGTCATCCCGTGAAGAAGATCATCCCTGTTGTTCTCGTGATTGCAGTTGTCGCCGGACTGCTCTGGTGGCATCCGTGGAAGAAAGAAGACTCGAACCGCATCGTGATGTCGGGCAACATTGAAATGACTGAGGTCGACATCGCGTTCAAGGTGCCCGGCCGTCTGATCGAGCGCGCCGTCAATGAGGGCGACACGGTGGCAAAGGGCACGGTGGTCGCACGGCTCGACCGCGATCAGTTGCAGCAGCAGCGGCTGCAGGCCGAAGCGTCGGTCGCCGTCGCCGAGGCGCAGCTGGCTCAGTCGCAGACCGCGGTCGGGTTCCAGCGGGAGTCGGTCGCTGCCGACATCCAGGCGCGCCAGGCGGACCTGGGTTCCACGCGCGCCCGGCTGCAGGAGCTGAAGAACGGCTCCCGTCCGGAAGAGATCCGGGAGGTGGAAGCGGCAGTCCAGTCCGCGCAGGCGGAAGTGGATCGCGCGCAAAAGGACTTCGTCCGTGCCGAGACACTGCACAAGGCCGACGACATCTCCACGCAGCAGCTGGACCAGACCCGCCAGCGCATGCTCTCCGCGCAGTCGCAGCTGCAGCAGGTGCGGCAGCGCCAGGCTCTGGTCCAGCAGGGTCCGCGCAAAGAGGTCGTCGACCAGGCGGCATCCGGCGTCGACCGGGCCAGCGCCGCCGTTCGAATGAGCCAGGCCAACCAGATCGAGGTGAAGCGCCGCGAACAGGAGGTCGCCGCGCGGCGGGCCGATGTGGCGCGGTTGAAAGCCCAGCTCGGTCAACTGGACGTGCAGTTAACCGACACCGTTGCCGTATCGCCGGTCGGCGGCGTGGTCCTGGTGAAGGCGGCCGACGCGGGCGAAGTGCTGGCCGCGGGTACGACTATCATGACCATCGGCGACATCGATAAGCCGTGGCTGCGGGGCTACATTGGGGAGCGCGACCTGGGCCGCGTGAAGCTCGGCATGAAGGTCAAGGTCGCCAGCGACTCGTATCCCGGCAAAGTGTATAACGGCAAGCTGACGTTCATCTCGTCCACGGCCGAGTTCACTCCAAAGCAGATCCAGACGCAGGAGGAGCGCGTCAAGCTGGTCTACCGCGTCAAGGTGCAGATCGACAACCCGAACCACGAGCTGAAGTCCAACATGCCTGTGGACGCCGAGATCGTGCTGGAGCAATAGATGGTCCGGGCACTCGATCTCACGCGGCGGTTCGGCGAGCTTACGGCAGTCGACCACCTCAGCCTGCATGTCGCAAAGGGTGAGGTGTTTGGCCTGGTCGGCCCCGATGGCGCGGGCAAGACGACGACGCTGCGGATGCTGTGCGCGCTGATGGATCCGACGTCGGGCTCGGCGGAAGTGGCGGGCTGTGATGTCGCGAAGGACCCGCAGGGCGTGAAGGACCGCATCGGCTACATGGCGCAGCGGTTCGGCCTGTACCAGGACTTGACGGTGGAAGAGAACATGGTGTTCTATGCCGACCTGTTCGGCATCTCGAAGCAGGACCGCAATCGAATGATGCCGCGGTTTCTGGAGATGACGCGAATGGCTCCGTTTCGCGAACGGCCCGCCGGCAAGCTGTCGGGCGGGATGAAGCAGAAGCTGGCGCTGATGTGCACGCTGCTGCACAAGCCGGAGGTCCTGTTCCTGGACGAGCCGACCAACGGCGTCGACCCGGTTTCGCGGCGCGACTTCTGGGTGATCTTGTACGACCTGGTGAAGCAGGGCATGACCGTGTTCGTCACCACCGCGTATCTGGATGAGGCCGAGCGCTGTGACCGCGTCGGGTTGATGGACAAGGGCCGTCTCATCCAGTGCGATACGCCGGCGCACCTGAAAGAGAAGCTGCCCGAGAGCACGTGGCAGGTGGCGTCGCCCAACTCGCGACAGGCTCGGGAAGCGCTGGCACGCGTACCCGGCGTGCTGTCGGTGGAGCCGTCAGGCGCGAACCTGCACGTGTTCGCGGGACCGGAGGTAGAGGCGGGAGCTCTGGAAGCGGCGGCGCCGGGCAGCCGCGTGGAGAAGATCGTCCCGTCGATTGAGGACGTGTTCATCGCGCACATCCGGAGGGCCCAACGTCAATGAACGATAAAGCCGTCGTGATCGACAACCTGGTCAAGACCTTCGGCAGCTTCACCGCGGTCGACCACGTGTCGCTGGAGGTGTCGAAGGGCGAGATTTTCGGCTTCCTCGGGCCTAACGGCGCGGGAAAATCGACCACCATCCGGATGCTGTGCGGGCTGCTGTCGCCGACGTCGGGCAAGGCGTCGGTGCACGGCTTCGATATCGCCACGCAAGCCGAGGACATTCGCCGAAACATCGGCTACATGTCGCAGAAGTTCTCCCTGTACGACGACCTCACCATTGAGGAGAACATTGAGTTCTTCACCGGCATCTACGGCGTTGCGCGGGACAAGCGCGAGGCTCGCAAAGACTACGTGCTGGAGATGGCGGGGATTCGGGAGCGGCGTTCGTCGCTGACGCGGGAGCTGTCGGGTGGCTGGAAGCAGCGACTGGCGCTGGGCTGCGCGATTCTCCACGAACCGCCCATCCTGTTCCTCGACGAGCCGACGTCGGGAGTCGACCCGATCGCGCGGCGCTCCTTCTGGGACCTGATCTATCAGCTTTCGGAGGCGGGCCACACCGTGTTCGTCAGCACGCACTACATGGATGAAGCCGAGTACTGCCACCGTCTGGCACTGATGTACAAGGGCCGGATCATAGCGCTGGGCACGCCGAAGGAACTGCGGGAGCACTCGGGTCTGCCGTCGATGGAAGAGGTTTTCGTGCACCTGATCGAAGAGGAGGACAAGAAAGCCGCATGAATCCCCGACGCATTCGAGCCATGTTTACGAAAGAACTGCGGCACATTGTGCGGGATTCGCGGAGCCTGGTGATGGCGCTGGGCGTTCCGGTGCTGCTGCTGGTGCTGTTTGGCTTCGCGCTCAGCCTGGACGTCGACCGCATTCCCACGTTCATTTATGACCAGGACCGCTCCGCTCAGAGCCACGAGCTGATCCAGAAGTTCGCCGGCTCCCGCTTCTTCCAGATCCGCGCCTATGTGGACAACTACGAGGTAATACAGCGCGCCATCGACCGCAATCAGATCCTGATGGCCGTGGTGATTCCGACCAGCTACGGCGAGCGTGTGACGGCAGGCCGCACGGCGGAGGTGCAACTTCTGCTGGACGGAAGCGACTCGAACACCGCCGCCATCGCGCGCGGGTATGCCGAATCGGTGGTCCGCTCGCAGGACGTCGAGCTGAAGACTCTGGCGCAGGAACGCCGGGCGGGGATGAAGCTGAAGCCGCCTGTCGACGCGCGGCTGCGGGTTTGGTACAACTCCACGCTGGAGTCGAAAAACTATGTGGTTCCGGGACTGATCGCGGTAATTCTGCAGATTATTTCCGCGCTGCTGACGTCGCTTACCATCGCCCGCGAGTGGGAGAACGGCACCATGGAGCAGTTGATGTCGACTCCGGTCCGCCCGGCGGAAATGGTGATCGGGAAAATGCTGGCATTCTTTGTGGTCGGCGTGGTCGATTCCGTAATTGCCGTACTGGTCGGCGTCTATGTGTTCCACGTGCCACTCCGAGGCAACCTGCTGCTGCTGGGTTTAACGACGTGCATTTTCCTTTCCGGAGCGCTGTTTTGGGGCGTTTTCATATCGGCGGCGGCGAAAACGCAGTTGCTGGCGTATCAAATTGGAATATTGAGTTCCTTTTTGCCCGCGTTTCTGTTGTCTGGTTTTATTTACTCCATTGAAAACATGCCGGTAGTGATCCAGGTGATCACGCATGTGGTTCCGTCGCGCTATTTCGTGACGATTCTGAAGGGCATTTTCCTGAAAGGCGTCGGGCTGGAAGTGTTGTGGGTGCCGGTGCTGCTGCTGATGGTCTACGCAGCGGTGATCTTTACACTGGCCACGCGGAAATTGTCGGGAAAGCTGGGCTGAACTATGTGGGAACGAATTCGCGAGATCGTCATTAAAGAGCTGCGGCAAACGTTCCGCGAGCCGCGGCTGCGGGCCATGCTGTTCATCCCGCCGATGGTGCAACTGATCGTCTTCGGTTTTGCGGTGAACCTGGACGTGGACCACGCGCGAATCGCCTGGGTGGACCGCGACCAGACGCCCGAATCGAGGGAATTGCTGGCGGCTTTCCAGGGTTCGGGCCGGTTTGAGGTGGTGGCGACTCCGGAACGCGACGCCGCAGTGCTGGATCTGCTGGACCAGGGCAAGATCGTGGCCTCCGTGGAGGTGATGCCCGGGTTCGCAGCCGATCTTCGGCGCGGGCGCACCGCCGAGGTTCAGATTCTGATTGACGGCACCAACTCAAACACAGCGTCGCTGGTGTCGAGCTACTCGGGCGAGATCGTCGGTCTGTTCGCCGGAGTGGAGCAGGCGCGTCAGCGCAACATGCAGATGCTGATGCGGGATGTGCGGGCTCCGGCGAACGTCGTCCTGCCCGGGGTGTCGGCCGACACGCGCGTCTGGTTCAATCCGGAATTGAAGAGCCGGTTCTACTTCGTGCCTGGGGTGCTGGTGAACATCATTATGATCATCACGGTGATGCTGACGGCGATGGCGATCGTCCGGGAGAAGGAGATTGGCACGATGGAGCAGCTGATGGTGACGCCGGTCCGGCCGATTGAGCTGATGCTGGGCAAAACGCTCCCGTTCGCGATTGTCGGCGTGGTGCAGGTGATGATGGTCACGACCGCAGCGCTGCTGGTGTTCCGGGTACCGTTTCGGGGGAATCCGCTGCTGTTGCTCGGCTGCGCCATCCTCTATCTGATGACCACGCTGGGCGCGGGGCTGTTCATCTCGACCATCTCCCAGACGCAGCAGCAGGCCATGATGGCGGTCTTCTTCTTCACCACGCCGGCTTTCATGCTGAGCGGCTTCGCATTTCCCATTCAAAACATGCCCATCGTGGTTCAGTGGATCACGTACCTGAACCCACTGCGCTACTTCATGGAGATTGTCAGGGGCATCTTCCTGAAGGGAACTGGCATGGATATTCTGTGGCCGCAGATGTTGGCGTTATGTGTCTATGGTGTTGCGATCATTAGTCTAAGCGCTATGCGTTTTCATAAGAGTCTGGATTAAAATTCCGATAAACATAGACCAAACATTCAAGTTGTACTATTACTTCTTCTGGAGCTAAACTGGGATGCACAAGCAGGGATAGGCCACCGTGTGGCCGGGTTAGCGCTCAGGAGTCTTTGTAATGGGTACTACGCAGTCTCGTTGTATTCCCGTGTACACTCTCCCGAGGCACCTGCCTGTCGTTATTTCGTTGTGTCTCCCTCAATGGGCAACGAAAAGCAGTGTAAACGATAGAGGAGAATAAAGAATGTTGCATCAAGCTCTCCGTCGAGTGGCTGCCGTCACCACGGCCATGCTGCTTCTGGGAGTAATGCTCTTCGCGCAGTCTGACAGCTCGAGCATCTCCGGCATTGTGAAAGATCCCACCGGCGCTTCGGCCGCAAACGCCAAAGTCGTTGTTTCCAATGAAGGTACCGCGTTCGAACGCGTCGTCAATTCCAACGAATCCGGTTTCTACACGGTAACCGGTCTTCCGCCGGGCTATTACACCGTTAAGGTGGAGCTTACTGGATTCAAGACCTTCACCAAAACTCGCAACAAGCTGGAAGCTGCGCTTCCGCTTCAAGTCAACGCCGATTTGACCGTCGGCCAACTCAGTGAGTCGATCACCGTCGAAGCATCGATCGCCCAGCTCAACACGGAATCGGCGACAGTCGGCAAGACGGTGGAGCAGGTTCAGATTCAGAATCTCACCCTGAACGGCCGCAACCCGCTGTTCCTGGCGATGTTGAAGCCGGGTGTGCGCCGCGGTTCGGCACTCAGCGGATTTAGCTATGGTCTCGATTCGGGCGGTCTCACCATCAATGGTGGCCGTTCGCAGGACTCGCTCATCACCTTCGACGGCGCGGTTGGTGTTCGTACGCGCGCCAACGGCACGTCTGTCGGTACAGCCGACCTCGATACCGTTCAGGAAGTTCAGGTTCTGACCGCGAACTACACGGCCGAGTATGGCCGGTCGGGCGGCGGCCAGATCCGAATGGTCACCAAGTCCGGTTCGAAGGAATTCCACGGCTCGTTTTACGAGTACTTCCGGAACAATGTGCTGGACGCGAACTCCTGGAGTCGCAATCGCCGACCGGCCACGAACTTTGTTCCGGCGCTGCGTTTCCACCAGTTCGGCTACAACATCAACGGACCGGTGACGATCCCGAAAGTGTTTAACAAGAATCGCCAAAAGGTATTCTTCCTGTTCGCGCAGGAATACGTTCGCCGCCGTTTCACCGACACGCTGCAGAATCGCGTTCCCACCGAAGCGATGCGAGCGGGCAACTTCGGTGAACTGCTTGGCGCGAACATCTTTTACGGCGCTCCGCGCGCCATCATCGACCCGAACACGAACGCTCCGTTCCCGGGCAACATCATCCCAACCAACCGCCTCAGCGCCAACGGCGTGGCGCTCCTGAAGGCGTACCCGCTTTCGAACGGCAGCTTCGGCGGCAACAACTGGCTGAAGCAGCGCGGTGGATTCCAGAACCAGCGCAAGGACACCTACTCGTTTGACATTCAGCCTGGCCAGAATCACTACATCCGGTTCCGCGGCTCGGTTTACGAATACACGGCTCTGGACACCAACCGGGGTGGCTTCGACTTCGCCATCACCGACTGGTCTCGTCCGAACCGCACTACCAGCCTGACCCACAACTGGACCATTTCGCCGACCCTCATTAACGAAGCAATGTTCACCGCCTCGGTGGACCGCGTGGTTATCGGTGTCGACCGCTCTGAAGGCGAGCGCTACCTGCGTTCCCGCTCGGGGGTCAACTACCCGTACATCTTCCCGGAGCGCAAGGAGATCTTCGACAAACTGCCGACCGTCGAAATCCCGAACACGGGCACGATTGACGGTGGTCCGTACCCGGCGAGCTCGGCCGGCCCGATCTACAACCTGGCCAACAACCTGACCTGGATCAAGAGCAACCACACGTTCAAGTTCGGCGGTTACTGGGAGCGCTCCGGCCAGAACGACTTCGACCAGATCAACGTGTCGGGCGTTCCGGGCGGCACCAACAACCAGAATGGTCGATTTACCTTTAATGACGTCCGTCCGGGTGGCGCGGCTGGCGCCGGTACCGGTCTGGCGAACGCGGCGCTCGGCCTGTTCTCCACCTACGCCGAGATCGGCCCGCGCAGCTTCACCCCGTATCGCAGCCACATGTTCGAGTACTTCGTTCAGGATTCCTGGCGCGTGAACTCGAAGCTGAAGTTCGAAATCGGCATGCGCGGCACCTGGATGAACGGCTACAACAAGTCGCTCTGGGGCAACATCGCCGTGTTCGATCCGAAGAAGTACGATCTGGCGAAGGCGCCTGCGCTGGACCGCGCCACAGGCAACTTTCTTAACGCCAACGACGACCGCTTCAACGGCGTCGTGATTCCCGGCAGCAGCTTCCCGGATGCTGGCAAAGGCCGCGTTCCCGCCATCGACAGCGGCCTGTACAACCGCCTGCTCAGCGGCGGCAGCCCCTACCCGGCTCCGAATCAGCACGACATCGTGCCCCGCATCGGTGTGGCCTACTCCATCACTGGCAAGGACGTCATTCGCACCGGTTTCGGCGGCTTCATCTCCCGCCCTGGCGTGTATGACAGCGTGTTCCTCGGCGGCAACCCGCCCTGGCAGCCGATGGTGTCGGTGACCAACGGTTCCGTCGACAACCCCGGCGGCGCCGCCCGCGTGGCCTTCCCGCAGTTCTTCATGACCATTGACCCGGTCTACAGGATTCCGCGCGGCTACAACTGGAACGCCACCTATCAGCGGCAGCTCACCGGCGACACCACCGTTGAAGTCGGCTATGTGGGTTCGGTGGGCAACTACCTCTCCCGCGAGCGCGACCTCAACCAGCTGCCGACCGGCACCACGTTCCGTCCGGAGAATGCCGGTGCGAACGTGAACTTCCTTCGCCCCTACAAGGGCTTCGCCAACATCAACATGCTGGAGCACTCCGGCCGCAGCGAGTACAACGCGCTGCAGGTGGAAGTGAGCCGGCGCTTCAGCCGTGGCTTCCTCTACGGCTTCGCTTACACCTGGTCGAAGGCGATGGACAACAACTCTGGTCCGCGCGATGCTTTCATCGACGTGTACAACCAGGGGTTGAACTGGGGCAAGTCGGGTAACGACACCCGGCACGTCGCCATCGTGAACTTCGTTTGGGACATTCCGGCGTTCAATGGCGCCAACAGCCGCGTGGTCCGGACCGCTCTCGGCGGCTGGCAGGTAGCGGGCGTCAACCAGTGGCAGACCGGTTCGCCGATCACCATTGGCAATGGTGACGACTACCTGGGCATCGGCTCCACCAACGGCAAGCCGTGGAATCTGAACGGCGACACCACTCTGCCCAAGCAGTTCGCCCATGAGAACGCGAACAACAACTTCACCGGCATCACCAACTTCTGGTTCAGCCCGACCGTAAGCAGCGGGGCGTGGGCAACGAAGCCTGCCAATGGCACGCTTCCGAATCAGAACCGCAACTCGATCAGCTTCAACAATCTCGGCTTCCAGAACTGGAACCTCTCGTTGTTCAAGAGCTTCCGCTTCATGGAAAAGCAGTTTGTGCAGTTCCGCGTGGAAGGCTTCAACTGGCTGAATCATCCGAACTGGAACGGCGTCGACCAGAATCCGACGTCGGCCACGTTCGGCATGGTCACGGGCAAGGGCAGCGAGCGTAACGTTCAGCTCTCCCTGCGCTACTCCTTCTAACCCACTAACCCGGCACTGTCTCAGTGCTTTGAAAAGCCCCGGACCACGACGAGTGGTTCGGGGCTTTTTCGTTTTCCGCTACACTCGTGTTAATCCCATGCTTCGACGTATTTGCCCGCTACTGGTGTCTTTTGCTCTGGTGCTTTCCGCGCAGAGTTCGAAACGGCCCCTTCGACACACGGATTACGATTCCTGGAAGGCGATCTCGGGCCAGGTGCTAAGCCGAGATGGCAAGTATCTGGTTTATTCTCTGTTTCCGCAGGATGGCGACGGAGAGATCGTGATCCGCGACGTGCAGTCGGGACGCGAGGTGAGGAAGGCGGTTGGGTCTCTGCCACCGCCGCCCGAAACGAGCGAGGAGAATTCCGAAGCCGGTCCACCGCCTCCACGGGGCGTGCGGCTTCTGCTGACGTCCGACAGCAAGTACGCGATTGCAACGAGCTATGCCAGCAAGAAGGAAACGGACGAGGCGAAAAAAGCCCGTAAGCCGTCGGATCAAATGCCGAAGGCCGGCGTGATTGTGGTGGAGCTGGAGACGGGAAAAGAGACGCGGGTTGCCGACGTTTCGAGCTTTCAGGTTCCTGAGAATGGCGGGGCGTGGGTCGCTTTGCTGAAGTTCGCGAAAAATGCGCCGGCAGTGGCTCCTCCCGCAGTAGAAGCAGCGAAGCCTGCGGACGGTGACTCTGAGGATCAGAGGCGTGGCGGGGCTGCTGGTGGTGCGGGCGGTGCAGATGCGGCGCGTAACGAATTTGGCGCGGAGCTGGTGCTTCGCAATCTGGCGTCGGGTTCCGACCGGGTGTTCGAGGATGTCACGGAGGTGGTGTTCGCGAAGGACGGCAAGGCACTGGTGTACGCGGTTGGATCGAAGAAGGAAGAGTCGAATGGGGTGTACGTGGCTGTCCCGGGGTCGGCTGCCGCTGCGCTGTTGCTTTCGGGTGGCAAGGGCAAGTATACGCGCCCGGTGTGGGACCGGCTGGAGCGACAGATGGTGTTTCTGAGCAATCGGGGTGCGGACACGAAGAAATTTCGGGCGTTCTGGTGGGATCGGAAAGCGGCACAGGCCACGGAGATCGGGTCGGACGGCACGCTGATGCCTGGGTTCGTGCTGGCGGAACGGGGCGCGGTGAGTTTCTCGTGGGACGGCGGACGGATCTATCTCCCTCTGGTGACGGAGGCAGCGGCAGCGGCTCGGGGGGCTGCTGCCGGAATGGCCGCTGCGGTGCCGGTCGAGGATCAGGCACAGGCGGATCTCTGGCGCTGGAACGATGATTTGGTGCAGCCGATGCAGAAAGTCCGGGCTGGGCAGGACCGGTCGCGGACGTATCGCGGGGTGTATCACATTGCGGAGAAGAAGCTGATTCAGTTGGCCGATCCATCGCTGACGACGGTGAATCCGAGCGACGACGGGCGCTGGGCGATCGGCAACGATGACCGGAAGTACCGGGCGATGGTGGATTACGACGGCAACTACTCCGACCTGGTGCTGGTGGATACGTTGACGGGACAGCGGACGCCGCTGCTGCAGAAGTTCCGGGGCGGGGCCACGTGGTCGCCCAAAGGCGACGCAGTGCTGATGTTCCGCAAGGGCGACTGGCTGCGGGTAAAGCTGCCTGACGGGTCGATGACCAGCCTGACGGCGAGCCTGCCGGTGAAGTTTGCGAACGAGCAGTACGATTCGCCGGGCGAGGCGGGATCGTATGGGTCGGCTGGCTGGCTGAAGGACGGCAGCGGCGTGCTGGTGTACGACATGTATGACGTCTGGCTGCTGTCGGCTGACGGGAAGACGCAGCGCCGTCTGACGAAGGGTCGCGAGGAGAAGCTGCAATTTCGGGTGACGCGGCCGGATGGACGGGAGGGCGCGGGCGGCGATGACGAGGAAGAGCGCGGAATCGACCCGGCTAAGCCGATTTGGCTTCGTGCTGAGCATACCGAGACTCGGGAGTCGGGTATCTACAAGCTGGGAAATTTGCAGCCTGACTCCGAGGCGGTCCGTTTGTTGTGGGGGCCGAAGAGTTACCGGATGGCGGCGAAGGCTCGGGACGCGGAAGTGTTTGTGGTGTCGGCGCAGACGTTTGCGGAAGAGCCGAACCTGCACGTGACCGATGGCACTTTTAAGACGCTGAAGCAGGTGACGAACGCGAATCCGCAGAAGGCCGGGTTGTTGTGGGGCTCGGGTGAGTTAATGGGGTTCCGGAGCGCGGACGGGGTTCCGCTGCAGGCGGGTCTGTACAAGCCGGAGAACTTTGATCCGACGAAGAAATACCCGGTGATTGTGTATATTTACGAGCGGTTATCGCAGAATGTGCACACTTTTGCGCCGCCTCGGCCTGGTCACAATTTGAACTTCCCTTATTACGTGTCGAATGGGTATCTCATTTTGACACCCGATATTGTTTACACCATCGGTTCCCCAGGGCAGAGCGCGCTGAAGTGTGTGATGCCGGCGATTGAGGAGTTGGTGAAGCGTGGATTCGTGGATGAGAAGCGGATCGGGATTGCGGGGCACTCGTGGGGCGGGTACCAGATCGCGTATATGCTTACGCGGACCAGTCGATTCCGTGCCGCGGAGTCGGGCGCGCCGGTCGGAAACATGACGTCGGCGTACAACGGGATTCGGTGGGGCACGGGATTGCCAAGGCAGTTCCAGTACGAGAAGACGCAGAGCCGGATCGGCGCGACGCTGTGGGAGGATCCGCTGGATTATATCGAGAATTCGCCGGTATTTCGGGCGAATAAGGTGACGACTCCAGTGCTGATTCTGGCAAACGACGCCGATGACGCGGTGCCGTGGTATCAGGGGATCGAGCTGTTTCTCTCGCTGCGTCGGAATGGGAAAGAAGCTTATTTGTTCAATTACAACGGCGAGAAGCACCATTTGCTGAAGCGGCCGAACCAGAAAGACTATGCGGTCCGCATGCAGCAATTCTTCGATTATTTTCTGAAGGATGCGCAGAAGCCGGACTGGATGGAGAAGGGCGTTCCGTATCTGGATCGGGAAGAGGAGAAGAAGCGGTTCTTCACGACGATTTACGGCGAGGGTACAGGTGTATCAACTGGAGCGGGTTCCGGCGTCCAGTAAGCAGGATGCTTCGACTGTTGTTGTTGGTTGTGCTGCTCCCCGCTGACGCGGGTGCCCAGCGGTTCTATGTGGGCGTGAAGGGCGGGACTCCGCTGTCGGATTCACGGCTGGAGACGGAACACTTCGGCCGTGGCGGTGGCGGGCCGTACCGCCTGGATGTTCGGCGCTACACGTTTGGGCCGACGGTGGAAGTTCGACTGCCGCTGTTGGGGATCGGTGTTGTGGTTGACGCACTGTACAAGCGAGCAGAAGCGGAAGACCACCAGTTTCTGGGCGCTTCTTTCGGCACGATTGACCGGCGTTACTGGAACTCATGGGAGTTTCCGATGCTGCTTCGGCGCGGGTGGCGTGTTGGGCGTGGTGAGCCGTTCGGCTCGGCGGGTGGCACGTTCCGGGTTGTGCCCGGGTTCGATGCGGTCAGCGAGAACTTCAACGGGTTTCCGAATCTGCCGCAGGGCGTTCGAACCACATACAGCGGCTCCGACTACTCGCTGGTGCAGGGCGGCTGGGTGGCCGGCGGTGGTGTGCGGTTCGGGTTGTATCGGGCGCTGAAGGTGACACCGGAGCTGCGGTACACGCGGTTCACCTCTGGCCGTATGCTGCCTACCCAGAATCAAGTGGAGTTCCTGCTGGGGTTCGGGTTTGGCTCGGCTCGTTAATGATCCCGTTTGCAGGTCATAGTGCCTTCGAAGCGTTCCTGCTCTTTGTTCAGGCGGATGTCGAACTCGCAGAGGTGGCCCGAGTTGTAGTGGCGCGAGTGGCGCTGGCTCAGGAAGTAGTCGGCTGCGGGCCGGATCTCGACGGGGTCATTCAGGAACAAATTGAGGAATTGAATCGAGATTTCAAGCGCTTCCACAAGGCCAGCAACGCGAAAGCCGAAGCTCCAGCAACGTCAGCCAACGCTCCAAACCCGACCAATAAAGAAGAAGAGCGATTCCGACGAGGCTCGAAAGCCGATCGCTTGACCATACAGGACCTGTTGCAGTATGTCCCAAGTGGCGGGTCAATTCAGTTCTCGAGATCGAACAATTTCGCAGGCTTTCCGTTCGACTGGGACTCATTGTCTGACTTCCGTCGTTTTCTCGAACACCGCTCTGGCCCAGACCACGAGTTTATCGATACGGAGTTAGAGGTTCTGCGGCGCGATTTCCGCGACAAGTCGAGCGCTTTCATGCGCCACCTCGCAAAGCACACATTTCGGCTAAGTGGGGCAACCGGAGAGTCCCGGTGGTCGTCAGTCCCTGGGAGTGGGAGTATCAACAGCCGCGAACCGCGAGGATCAAGCTCTTGGATTAACTACCGAATGCTGAGCCGCTACGTGCTGCAACATCCAAACGTACCCTGATCGCATGGCACTGCTGAGCGGGGCAGAGACACCGTTCCTTTGGGGGTCCCGTCTGAATGGTCGGCAATCCGGACATTGGGACCCAGGAACAGCGTTACCGGAAACATGCGCAGCCGCGCTCGAACTCTAATCGAGAAGCTTCTTCAGGATGTGCCTTGCGAGAGTCTCATTGATCTCCCGATGGCGGCGGACAGGCTGCGCGACTCGGGTCTGCGGATCTGGCAGCAGTGGTGCTTGCCGCCGTGTCTGACGAGCAGACAGCCGCAGCAGGCCTGCTGATCGGCATAAAATGGGCACCCGTCGGCATCGCCGCCGGCATCGGCATGACGCTGTACTTCATAGGAGCCATAATCGCCCACGTGCGAGTAAACGACCTGAAAGGATCCCCACCCGCCGTCCAAATGTTGTGCCTCGCGGTCGCCGCCCTCGTTACACGAATCCTGAGCATGTGGTAATGACAATCGGAACCCTCGGGCGAGGCGCGCAGGGAACGCTGCACCGCACCTTGCAGCTGCCGATCAGAACACTTCGGAGCATATTCAAAGCTGTCGGGCTGGAGAACAAGCAATGAGCCTGAAGTATGCTGTCGTTTTTGAGAAGGCGGCGAACAACCGGGCCGCGTACGTTCCGGACCTCCCTGGATGCATCACCACTGCAAGCACACTTTCGGAAGCTGACCTGCGCACCGTTCGCGAATTCGGAGAGAGCGTCCCGGCGGCCTCCATCGCGGAGAACTGGCACGGCTACAATCTCGTAATTCCGGAGTGAATGAGCTTGCGAGTCCAACTCTCCGGTAGCGGTTTCACGGGCCAGTCTGGGCTCCCTCGCGCCGTCTGGATCGCAAGAACCCTTCTGGCCGCCGCGCCGCAAATGCCTTAGCCTACACTCAAACTACATGCTCAACCGGGGCTATGCCTACACCACAATCATCAGCAGCAAGTACCATGGACAAACCCTGCTCTCCCACCTGGCAAGCCTTTACCCCCACTCAACCGCACAAGCCTGGCAACAAAAACTGAACAACGGCGAAGTCACCCTCAATGGCGTCACCGCCACCGGAAGCGAATCGATCACTTTAGGCCAGACTCTTGCCTGGAACCGTCCACCCTGGATCGAACCAGACTCCCCTCAGCACTTCGAAGTCCTGTTTGAAGACCCCCATCTGCTGGCCGTCAACAAACCCAGCGGGCTGCCCACCCTCCCCGGCGGCGGCTTCATGGAGAATACCCTCCTGCGCCTG
>JAWXCM010000092.1:0-66711 GCA_034408745.1 Bryobacteraceae bacterium | reverse complement strand
TGCTCCTTATTCTGACAGCATAACAAACTGTCAGACTTGGAGTCAATTTACCCGCCGGTTCCGTCCTTCTGATTCAAATCACTCTTGCGCCGTACACCCCCCGCCACACCGCCCCTTGACACGCGCCGCACTAGTGTGAAATCATTTCCATCCAGAAACAGGTTCGTCACATTTTGCCATCTTCACGCTCCAGAGCCGTCACCATCCGCGAGGTCGCAAGACAAGCCGCCGTCAGTGTCGCAACCGTCTCCCGAGTCCTCAACGAGTCCGGCTACTTCGACGAAGAAACCGGCCGCCGCGTCCGCGAAGCGGTCCAAGCCCTCGGCTACCGCCGCAACGTCCACTGGCAGCGCCTCTCAGCCGACTCCTCCCGAACCCTCTGCTTCCTCCTCGGCAATCGCGAGTCCCTCAACTCCATGCAGATGCGTATGCTCGTCGCCTGCGAACGCGAAGCCAAGGACTCCGGCTACGATCTCGTTTTCTCCCGCTTTGAGTACGACACCACCGCGAAAGCAAACCGGCTCGTGCTCCCCAGACTACTCGCCGATCATGGCCTGGTCGACGGAGCCATCCTTATCGGACGCCACGCGCCCAACCTCCTCGAAGCCCTCGACGCCAACAAAATGCCATGGGTCGCGCTCGGAAACAACTTCGAAGGCGACTTCCGCAAACTCCACCAGAACGTCCTCTCTTACGACGAAGAGGCCGGATGTTTCGAGGCCGCTGCGTACCTCATCCGCCAGGGACACCGCCGCATCGCCTTCATCGGAAATGAACGCTGGCTCTGGTTCCGCCGCCGCCGCCTCGGCTATGAGCGGGCACTCCACCAGCACGGACTCACACCCCTCGGCATTACACACAACTGGGGAGTCAGTGGCGTCGAATACGGCCGCCTCGCCGCAGCCGAACTGCTCCGTGCCCCCGAGCCGCCGACAGCCATCCTCGCCGCCAATGACGAACTCGCGGCCGGCGTCTGGAAAGAACTCGTCTCGCGCGGCATCAACATCCCGCGCGACATCAGTCTGTGTGGCTTCGGAGACCGCGAGGAGTTCCAGATCCTCGAGCCCTCTCTCTCAACCATCGCCGTCTTCCCCGAAAAACTCGGAGCGGAACTCGCACGCCTCATCCTCGCGCGTCTGCGCCAGGGCGGCGAGCCCGTCGAAGCGTCCCTGCACCCCTGCCAGCTCGTCGAACGCGCTTCCTGCGCGGCGCCGAACTCCCGCATCCGGAAGGTGGCAGGAAAATGAACAATCTTGTCTTTGGTGTGGAAATGATTTCAGGAGGTAGTTCGATGTCTCGCAAACTGGCGGCTCTGATGGCCGTCGTCACCTTGCTGCTCTGTGGCAGCCTCGTCTTTGGCCAGGAATTTCGCGCGTCCATCGTAGGACGAGTCTCCGATGGATCGGGAGCAGTCATCCCGAATGCACAGATTACCGTCACCAACGCGGATACGTCCATCACCTACAAGACCAAAACCACGCAGTCTGGCGACTACCTCATCACCACTCTGCCGCCGGGCCCTTACCGGCTCGAAGCGGAAGTGCAAGGCTTCAGGAAGCACGTGCGCGACTCCATCACGCTCAACATCGGCGAACGCCCGGCTATCGATATAACCCTCGAACCAGGCGAAGTGACCTCCAGCATCACCGTCAGCGGCGACGCCACACAACTGGAAGTCAGCACCGCTTCCCGCGGCGAAACCATCACCGGAAAGACACTCGTCGACCTGCCGTTGAACGGCCGCAACGCCTTCGCCCTCGCAGGCCTCGCACCCGGCGTCAACATCACCAGCCGCGGCCAGGCGTCCACCTTTCTCCGCACCACCGCGAACAACGGCATATCCTCCCTGTCGCTCTCCGGCAGCCTGCCCCGCCAGAACGAAGCGCTCCTCGATGGCGTGCCCAACACCGGAACCGACGGCCTCATCCAGTTCGTCCCCTCCGTCGACGCAACCCAGGAGTTCAAGGTCCAAACCAACAGCTTTGACGCCGAGTACGGCCGCTTTACCGGAGGCGTCATCAACGCCATGATCAAGTCCGGCACCAACGATTTCCACGGCGCTGCATTTGAGTTCCTCCGCAACTCCGCCTTCAATGCCCGCGACCCCTTCGCCGCCACCATCCCTCAGTTCGGCTATAACCTGTATGGCTTCAGCGCCGGCGCGCCCGTGTGGCTCCCGAAACTCTACAAGGGCCGCAATCGGACCTTCTGGTTCTTCAACGTCGAAGGCTCCCGCGAAGGCGTCCCCCGAGCCTTCATCTCCACCGTGCCTACTCAGGAGCAACTCGCCGGCAACTTCTCCCAGACCCGCGTCCGCTCCGGCGCAACCGTTCTCCCCGTAACCATCTACGACCCCGCAACTACCCGTCAGGTCGGCGGCACCTTCGTGCGCGACCCGTTCCCCGGCAACGTCATCCCGCAGAATCGTTTCGACCCGGTTGCCCGCAGCGTAGTCAAGCTCTTCCCGGCCCCCAACACCACCGGTGACACGGTCACAGGTGCCAACAACTTCGCCCTCTCCTTCAAAGACACCACCGGCGACGATGGCTACGTCGGCAAACTCGATCACCGCTTCAGCGACAACCACTCCATGTTCTT
This sequence comes from Bryobacteraceae bacterium, assembly GCA_034408745.1. GTDB lineage: Bacteria > Acidobacteriota > Terriglobia > Bryobacterales > Bryobacteraceae > JAWXCM01. Next base: position 64,113 of record JAWXCM010000092.1, on the reverse strand, counting down.
CCGGTACAGCATGAGGAGCTGGTATGTAACTCGTGCCGGTAGCTTCCGCGGCCCTCTTACCGGCGACCGCGAAACGCGCGACGCGCCCGGCATCGCCCTTGATGACACCATCACCATCACGCCCACTACCATCCTCAACGTGCGCTATGGCTTCTCCCGGTTCCTCGTGCAGTCACAAGCCGATGTTTTTGGCACTGACATGACGTCTATCGGCTTTCCTGCCAGCTACGCGCGTCTCCTTTCCGTTCAGGCCATCCCCCAGCTCAGCATCTCCGGCTATACCGGAATCAGCGGGGCCACCAAGTTCAACAAGAGCGCCGAAGATTCGCACACACTTCGCGGAGCACTCACGAAGATCCTTGGCTCCCACACCCTCAAACTCGGTGCCGAGGGCCGCCTTATGCGTTCCAACTCGGGCAGCCTCGGTGCCGGAGCCGCAGGCTCATTCAATTTCGACAGCGCTTTCACCCGAGGCCCCAACCCGCAGGTCGCCGCCGTCCAGGCCGGACAGTCTCTCGCGTCTTTCCTTCTCGGGCTCGGCTCAGGCGGCAGCGTAACTAACAACGCCACTACCGCCGATTCCCAGACTTACTACGGCTTCTATGGACAGGACGACATCCGCCTCAGCCGTAAACTCACCGTCAACCTTGGTCTGCGACTCGAATGGGAAGGCCCGTATACCGAACGCTACAACCGTCTCAACCGCGGCTTCGATACAACAACCGCCACGTCCATTTCCGCCCGAGCCCAGCAGGCGTACGCGGCAAGCCCCATCTCGGAGATCCCCGCGGCCAGCTTCAAGGCAGTCGGCGGACTCCTCTTCGCCGGCGTCGGAGGACAGCCCGAAGGCATCGCCGACATTCTCCGCAACATCGCCCCCCGCGTCGGAGCGGCATACCAGATCACCCCCCGCACCGTCCTCCGCGGCGGCTACGGCCTCTTCTACGGAGCCAGCACACTCTCCGGCGAAGCCCGCAACGGCTTCAGCGTCAGCACTCCATTCGTCGGCACCATCGATGGCAGCCTGACACCCGTCAACACCCTCAGTAACCCGTTCCCCCTGGGCCTCATCGCACCCGCCGGAGCAGCCGACGGACTCCTTACCCTGGTCGGCCAGGGCGTCAGCTTCACCGACCCAAACCGCCGTCAGCCCAGGTCCCATCAGTACCAGGCCGGCATCCAGCGCGAACTGCCCTTCCAGATGCTCGCCGACGTCGCCTACGCCGGAGCCCGTACCTCCGACCTCAGTCTCGACCGGCAGATCAACGCCGTCCCCGCCGCTGTTCGAGATGCAGCTGAGCAAACCTTCCGCGATACCGGCCGCAACATTCTCAACGATCAGGTCAATAACCCGTTCTTCGGCCTCATCTCCGGCGGCTCGCTCAACGCCGCCCGCACCACACGAGGCCAGCTGGTGCGCCCGTATCCGCAGTTCACTTCGGTGGTCAGCGGAGCCAGCCCCCTCGGCAGCATCCAGTACGATTCGCTCCAGGCCAAAGTCAGCAAACGCATGACCGCCGGTCTCACCGCACTCGTGGCATTCACCTGGATGAAGCAAATGGAGAATCTCCGCTTCCTCAACGATCAGGATGCCGCCCCGGTTCACGAAATTGGCGAGTTCGACTACCGCCGGCGTCTCACTGCCAGCGCCACGTACCAGCTCCCCATTCGCGGCCGCCTCATCGGCGGCTGGTCCCTCAACGCTATCTACACGTACCAGGGCGGCATCCCGGTTGCGGTCACCGGAGCCAGAAGCCTCGGCAAAAGCGCGAAGCTCGACGAGCCCACCGTCGGCAAATGGTTCGACACCAGCGCATTCCGCCAAATCATGACCCTCGAGCAACTGGTAACTTCTCGCCTTCCTGACGTACGCAGCGGAGTCAAGAACAACTGGGACATCTCGATGTTCAAGAACACCAACATCACCGAACACATCCGGGTTCAATTCCGCGTCGAAAGCTTCAACACCATGAACACGCCAGAGTGGTCCTCTCCCGGCGGAGCCTTCGGCACCGGCAACTTCGGCGTGGTAACCAGCACCAATACCTTCGCCAGACAACTCCAGTTCGGACTCAAACTCCTGTGGTAGAAAAAATGAAGACCCTGCTAATCCTGCTGGTTATGCTGACTGCACCCGTAAGTGCACGCTTCGTACTGGCCAACAAAACGACGGCGGCTCCCGTGGTCCTAAGCGACAAGGAGCCGCGTCACCTCAGGATCGCGATAAACGATCTGATCGAGGACGTACGCAAAATCACGGGCAAAACCCTGCCCACGGCCATCTTTCCGCAACCAGGCAGTCTTATCCTGGCGAGCCTCGACACGACGGAGGGACGAGCCCTTATCCATCAACTCGCTCCCCACATCGCCCTGGAACTTGAGGGCAAACACGAAGGCGCCCGCATCGTAACCATCGGCAGCAATCTTCTGATAGCCGGCAGCGACGCCCAGGGCACAAGGCACGGCCTCTACGACTTCATCGAGCACGACCTCAAAGTAGACCCAATGCACAGATGGAGCGGCATCGAGCCGGCCCCCAAACCCGAACTAGCCTGGGAAACGCTGGACCGCACTCTAAAGGCCCCCACCTTCCGATACCGGGGCTGGTTTCTCAACGATGAAGACCTCCTGACCGAATGGAAAACCGGAGGCGGGCCGCGCGATATCGACTACCCGTTCTACCAACAGGTAGTCGCCCCGGAAGTCATCGACCGAGTCCTCGAAGCCATGGTCCGACTGAAGATGAACCTGCTCATCGGAGCCTCCTTCACTGACCTCGAAAACCCGGCCGAAGAGCGCATCGTGCAACAGGCAACCCGCCGCGGCCTCAACGTCAGCATGCATCACGTCGAGCCCATGGGAGTCAGCGCCTTCGCCTTCTTCAACTACTGGCGGTCCCGCGGCAAAAAGCTGGAGTACTCCTACTCCTCCAACCCCGAGGCCTTCCACGAAGTCTGGCGCCATTACGCCGCAAAATGGGCAAAGTATCCCGGCGTAGTCTGGCAGGTCGGACTCCGTGGCATAGCCGACCGGCCCATCTGGCTGGCGGACAAAACCGCACCAACCACCGATGAGGGCCGCGGCAAACTCATCTCCGACGCCATAGCCGCACAGCTCAAAATCATCCGCGAGGTCGACCACCGCCCCGCGCTACCGGTAACCACAACCCTGTGGATGGAAGGGTCGTACCTCTTCCGCGGCGGCCATCTCAAGATCCCGCCCGAAGTCACCGTGGTCTTCACCGACAACGGACCCGGCTGGAAGTGGCTCAGCGACTTCTACGAAACACCGCGCGAGAAGGACCGCACATACGGCACCTACTACCATCACGCCGTGTGGGGCTACGGGCCTCACCTGGTTCAGGCCATCTCGCCGCAACTCGTCCACAGCCAGATGAGCGAGGCCTTCAGGCGGAACGGCGGCACCTATGCCATCTTCAACGTGTCCAACGTGCGCGAGTTCCTCCCCGGCCTCGCCGCCACCAGCGACCTGCTCTGGAGCCTCGACACGTTCAAACCCGGCGCCTTCCTGCAGCAGTGGTGCGAAGCCCGCGGCATGCCCGAAGCTGCACCCATCTACCTGCAGTTCTACGACGCCTTTGTCATCAACGAAAAGCGCGGAACCCCCGATCTCCTCGATGGCATCACGCTCCACGAAGGGGAACGGATCGCCGGCGCGCTCCTCACCAACAAGAACGGATCGCTGTACAAACCCAGAACAGCAGAAGGCTTCGATGGGGCAGCCCGCAGCTTCAGCCACGTGCGCTCAACCGGCGAAGAGCCCCCACCCCAGCTCCTGAAACGTCTTGAGAAGCAACTGACCAACCTCGACGCCGTGCTCGGCGCCGCTGATAAGCTGCGAATCGACAACGCGGCTGCGAAACAATTATTCGAATCCAACCTGGTCGGACAGGCGCGCATCCTGAGAGGGATTTGTCGCTGGACCGCGGCACTGGCGCAAACCAGCATCGCTCTCCATGGCAATCGGCCAGCCGACGCAAAACGTTACACGCAGTCTGCCCTCGAAGCCTTCGAAGAGATCCGCGCCGGGCAGGCGGCAAATACGCAAGGCCAGTGGGTGGACTGGTATCGCGGTGACCGCAAAATTAATCTCAACCGGGCGCTCGAACAGACCCGGAAACTGACGGAGGTTTTGTAAATGTTGAGCACTGCTCCTGCTATCTCGCGAGTGAATCTGTACCCGGTTCTGACGCCACGTCTCTATGGCGAACCCAGCCAGCACGTCATCCTGCGTCTGCAGTCGACCGACGGTGCCGAAGGGTGGGGAGAGATCAGCGATGTCTCTCACCTGCCCGCCATGCAGCCCGATGTCGCCGACCTCGAGCGCGTGCTTGGTGCACTGCTGGTCGACCGCAGCACCATGGACCTCAACGGCGCCGAGGACCTCATGCAGGCCAACTTCCCTGGCACTCGCTTCCACGGCAAAGCCTGTCTCGTTCGGGCCGGTGTCAGCATCGCCATGCACGACCTTAAAGCGAAGATCCTGGGCCTCTCTGTCGCCGACCTGCTCGGTGGAGCGCGCCGGTCCCGCATTCCCATCTGTTATCCGATCTTCCGGCTGAAAGACCGCGGCGACGTCCGCGACCGTGTCCGCCTGGTAACGGAACAGTTCGACCGGGGCTTCAACAAATTCCGCCTCTATTTCGGTAAGAATTCCGACGCCGATGTCGAGCTCCTCGAACAGATCTGCGGCAAGTACGGCAGCCTGATCACACTCACCTCGCTCGACGGCAGCGGCATCTTCTCCCTGCCCGCCTTCGTCCGAGCCTACCGGCGTCTGGCCGCATTTCCCTTCGAAAGCGTCGAGAGCCCGGTCGACCGGGACGACGTCTCCCTCATCGCCGAAGCGCGACGCGCCATCGACCATCCGGTCAGCGAACACGTTCGCAGCCCCGAGTATGCCATTCGCTTAATCCGCGAAAAGGCCGTGGATATCTTCAATATTTCTATTACCGTCGCCGGGGGCATCCAGGGCATGCTGCGCCTCTTCGCCGTGGCCGACAGTGCCAACATCGAGTGCCTCATCGGTACCACCCAGGAACTCAGTATTGCGACAGCAGCGCAAGCACACGTAGGGGCCGCCGCGCCGAGGCTCGATTACGCCTCGGATCCAGTCGGCCCCTCGTTGTATGAGTTCGACGTCACCTCTGAACGTGTCCGCTACGAAGAGGGGGACCTGCTCCTGCCCTCCGACGGCCACGGCCTCGGCCTGCATGTCGAGATGAAGAAGATCCAGGCGATGCAGGCCCCGCTCAGCTCGCTCAACGACGTCAAAACCAGCTTCTCGCGCGGTTAGAATATGCGAGCCCCTTCCCTGCGCTGGCTGATACTCTCGCTGCTTTGCCTGTCCACCGTTATCAACTACGTGGATCGCCAGGCACTCGCCGTTGTCGTCCCGAGCCTCCGGGCCGAACTCGGCCTTTCGAGCGTCGACTACGGCACCATTACGACGTTCTTCCTCATCGCCTACACCATCGCGCAGCTCGGCGCAGGCGTGCTCATTGACCGTCTTGGGACTCGCCTGGGCTTCGTCATCTTCATAGTAGTGTGGAGCGTCGCCGCCATGGCGCACGCCTTCGCGCAGGGAGCCCTGTCCCTCGGCATCTTCCGCTTCATCCTGGGAGCAGGCGAGGCAGGGAACTGGCCCGCCGGCGGCAAGGCCATCGCCGAGTGGTTCCCCAAGGCCCGGCGCGCGTTTGGAATGGCCGTGTTTGACGGAGGCTCTGCCATGGGCGCCGTAATCGCGCCGCCCCTCGTAGCCGCACTCGCGTTAACTCTCGGCTGGCGAGCCGCCTTTGTAGCCACCGGAGCAGCCGGACTCCTGTGGGCCGTAGCCTTCTGGATCGTCTACAGGAAACCAGCTGAGCACACATGGCTCAGCGAGGAAGACCGCGCCATGGTGCTTGAGGAAGTGGAAGAAGCGCAACAGGGCCGCTCCCGCGTGTCGTTGCGAACCATGCTCGGCGAACGCAAACTGTGGGGCCTCATGTTGACCCGCTCCATCGCGACTCCCGTCTGGTGGTTCTATGTCTTCTGGCTGCCGGACTACCTCAGCAAAGAGCGCGGCTTCGGCCTGAAGGAAATCGGTATGTTCGGCTGGATTCCGTTCGTCACCGTCGACATCGGCAAGCTTCTCGGAGGCGCCATGTCCGACCGGCTGCTGCAGCGCGGCTACTCGGCCACCCTGGCCCGCAAGAGCGTCATGGCGCTCGGCGCTCTGGCCATGCTCGGCGGCGTGCAGGTAGTCGCAGCCGACACCGCCGCCATTGCCATCGCATGGGTGTCGTTAGCGACATTCGGCTTCGGCCTGTGGAGCGCCAACATCCTCGCCCTGCATGCCGACCTCTTCCCACGTCACCTGATGGCGACAGCCATAGGATGGACCGGAGCCGCCGCCAGCTTAGGCGGATCGGCATTCACTTACGCCACCGGATGGGTCGTCCAGACCAGCGGCTACGCCCCAGTCTTCTGGACCGCCGGCAGCGCCGCGATGGTCGCCCTCCTCGCCCTGATCTTCGTCCTCGGTCGAGTCGAGCAGGTCCGAGTCCCCGCGGAGGCGCTCGCATGAACCGCTTCGACAACTACGTCGTCGTAGTCACCGGCGCCGCCCGAGGCATCGGCCTCGCGACCGCCGACCGCTTCCGCGCCGAAGGAGCCACCGTCATCGGTGTCGACCTCTCGGGCAGCGACCGCCACGCCGACGTCACGGACCGCGATCAGGTCAACGCCCTCTTCGCATCCATCGGTCAGCAGCACGGCCGCATCGATTGCCTCGTCTCGAACGCCGGACGACCGTGGATGTCGACAACGCTCGAAGCCGGTGAAGCCGACTGGAGCGCCTGCATCGACGTCAACCTGAAGTCGACCTGGCTCTGCGCCACCGCCGCACACCCGTGGCTCATGAAGTCAGAGCACGCCTCAATCATCGTGGTTGCCTCAGCACAAGGCCAGCGTTCCGGGAAGCGATCCTTCCCCTACAGCGCGGCCAAAGGCGGACTGCTCGCCTTAACGCGGTCGCTTGCCGTCGAGTACGCGCCGCACATCCGGGCCAACGCCATCATCCCGGGACAAATCGAAAGCGTGCGAACCGAACCGTACTTCGCATCGTTCAGCAACCCGGCCGAAGCGCGCCGCCGCGTCATCGGCTCTTTCCCCATGAAGCGTCTGGGCAAGCCCGAAGATATGGCCGGAGCCATCGCATTCCTTGCCAGTGAAGACGCCTCATGGATGACCGGCTCGTGGATGACCGTGGACGGTGGCCGCGATGCCGCACTTGTGGACTTAAGTGACTTACAGAAGGGAATCGAAACAGAATGACACGTCGCAACATCCTTACATTGGCGCCGGCCGGGCTGCTTAGCCCCGTGCTCGCGCAACAGCAGCCCCCCGCTGACAGTTCGCCCGCGCGGATGAAACCGCGCACCTCGAAAAGCATCGCCTCATCGCCAATCTCCATCGGCTTTGAAACGCTCGACCGCCAGATGTTTGACCCCGAGCGCACCTACGCGCACCTCGCGAAACTCGGTGTGAAATGGGCACGCTGTCAAACCGGATGGGCACGCACCGAAACGGTAAAAGGCAAGTACGATTTCGAATGGCTCGACCGCGTGGTCGATTCGCTCCTCGCCGCCGGCGTGCAGCCCTGGTTCAACCTCGGCTACGGCAACACGCTCTACACTCCTGGACCGACACACCCGTCAGCCGTCGGCTGGATCCCTCTCAACAGCGACGACGCCCGCGCCGCCTGGCTTCGCTACACCGACGCCATCGCCACCAAATTCGCCACGCGCGTGAAGCACTGGGAACTCTGGAACGAACCCAATATTTCAAACTTCTGGCAGCCCGACAAACCAGACCCCACAAAGTACGTCGAGTTCGTAAAAATGACCGCGCCCGTCATTCGCAAACGCGTCCCCGGCGTCACTCTGATCGGAGGAGTCTTCGCGGGCATTCCGTTGGACTACATCGACGGCGCCATGGCTGCGGGCCTCGGCGACCACGTCGACCGCATCAGTTATCACCCGTACCGCGCTGTCCCTGAAGAAGGCTACGACGCAGATATCCGGGCATTGAAGGGCATCGTCAATCGCTACAAGCCCGGCATGAAGTTGTGGCAGGGCGAGAACGGCGCACCGTCCACAAACAACAGCACCGGCGCACTCCGCGAGTTCGAATGGGACGAAGCCCGCCAGGCCAAGTGGCTCCTCCGCCGCCTCATCACAGATCTAAGCTATGACATCGAGGTCACCAGCTACTTCCAGACCGTCGACATGCAGAACTATGTCTGGACCACCGGCAACAGTGGGATGACCAACTCCAAAGGCGTGCTCCGGGGCGGCGACTACACGCCCAAAGCCTCTTACTACGCCCTGCAGAACCTCTGCTCCGTGATCGATTCGGACTGCGTCCGCACAGATCTGCTTGTGCGCGTAAGCAACGTCGGCCCCAATGCCGACCCGGTCGCCATCCGTACCGCATCCTTCGTAAAGAAGGGCGTGCCGTTGTATTTCTGGTGGTATCCGGCGAACCTCCAGAAAGGCTTCGAGTCCCGTCTTGCGAACGTCAACGTCTGGTCCGGCAACGGCGCAAAGATGACAAAACCCGTTCTCTGCGATCTGCTGACCGGCGACGTCTGGCCCGCCCCGGCCCGCGACAAAATGCCGCTGCGCGATTACCCGATGCTTCTCACTGACGCGTCGCTCATCACGTAATGCTGCGCTCGGTATGGATGCATCCGTGGGACCTCGAGGCGCGTGATCCTGACGCGGTGCTCGCCTGGCTGGAGGCCCACGGCCGTAATGCCTGCCACCTTGCCGTCTGCTATCACGGCGGTCGCATGGTGCTGCCCATGCACCCCAGCCGGCGCGTCATGGATCACGGATCGGGCGGCTGCTATCTGCCGCTCGACCCGACGCTGTTTCCGAGGCCAGAACTCGCGCCCGCGGTGGAACCGCAATGGCCACAGTGGATCGAGCCGTTTCTCGCTGCCGCCAGTCGACGCAAGTTCCCTGTGCATGCGTGGGTGGTGCTGAATCACCGCGATTTCTGCCCACCCGCAATCCACGACCTCTGCCTGCACAACGTGCACGGCGACATCTACACGTACGCGCTCTGCCCTTCGAACCTCGAAGTGCGCATGGCCTTCGCCGAGCTTTGCCGCCAGATCGAAGCCTTCGGCGGCTTCGCCGGGTTGCAACTCGAAGGCCTCGGCTACCTCGGGTACAACCACCAGTCGCTCCACGACAAGACCGGCATCGACTTGCCGCCCGACGAGGTCCGCCGCCTCTCGCAGTGCACCTGCGCCGGTTGCCGCGTGGGAGTCGACCGCACCAGAATTCAGCAGGAGCAGCTGCGGCTGATCAGGGCAGCCACCACGCTTCCCTTGTGCCTTCGAACGGCTGCGGATCCGAAGTTTATCGGCGGCAAATCGACTCTGACCGCCGCGCAGTCCGCCGGCCTGGTGCAATCGTTGTGTCTCACCTGGTTCGGCGCTGCGGTCGATCTGACAGGCTTCAGTCGGGACGGCTTCGACGGCCCGGTATATGGAGGCTTCATCTTTCACGGCCCCGACTGCCGCACTCGCGAGGACTACCAACGCCGCGCCGCGATCGTCGACGGACTAGACGGCCAGATCCTTTACTGTGCCGGAATGGCCGCACCGGAACACTGGGCATGGGTGGTGTGAAAATATACCATGGGCACATTGCAGGACAAGATCGTACTGATTACCGGAGCCAAAGGCGGCCTTGGGACATTCGTTACTCAGGCCTGTCTGGACGCGGGCGCGACCGTAGTCGGCATATCCAGGTCCATCGCGAAGTCGGACTTCGATCACCCGTCCTTCAGCGCCATTTCCGCCGAACTGTCTTCTGGTAAAGCGGCAAAGCAGGTCGCCGATCAGGTCCTGGCAGAGCATGGCAGAATCGATGTGCTGATCCACTTACTCGGCGCGTTCGCAGGTGGCAGTCCTGCGGCGTCCACTACCGATGACGTGTTCGACAGCATGATCTCGCTGAACCTGCGCTCGGCGTTCCTGATGATCCGAGCGGTGTTGCCCGCCATGCGATCCACCGGTGCTGGCCGCATCCTCGCCATCGGCAGTAAGGCTGCTGTGGAAGCAGCTCCGGGAGCCGCGGCGTATGCCGCTTCCAAGGCCGCACTCGTGTCGCTTGTGCGGAGTGTCGCAGCGGAAAACAGTGATCGCGGTATCTCCACCAATATCGTGCTGCCAGCCACCATGGACACGCCGGCGACGCGCAAGTCGATGCCCGATGCCGACTTCTCCACCTGGGTACAACCCGCGCAGGTTGCCACTCTGCTGGTCGCGCTCGCAGGCGACTCCCTCAGCCAGGTAAATGGCGCGGTGATTCCCATCTACGGCCGAGGCTGAAACCGGGCCACGGCTATACTGGAGCCGAGCCCTCATGTTGTTACTCTCCGGCCCGCCGGCTTCGGGCAAAACGTCCTATTGCCTTGATCGAATCCGTCAGTCCATCCGCTCCGGTACGACAGATTGCCGGCTGCTCACTCCGACCACCACCATGGCGGAGCACCTGCGCAACGAACTTGCGCGGGAAGGCCTGGTATTTTCGCCGAAAATCATCTCGACTTTCGGGAAATTTATCGCTGAATATATCCAGGACCTGACACCCGTCAGCCGGCCGGCGCTCGAACTGCTGGTACGCGAAGAGCTCGGCAGGCTGTCGCTGCCGCGATACGAATCGGTGCGCGACTTCCCCGGCTTCCGCGCCGCGCTGGTGCGGGCAGCAGAGGAGTATGCAGGGGCCGGCGGCGGCTCAGCCCATTTGCATGCGACGGATCCCGAGTTCGCCGCAGTCTTCGAGGCCGTGGAGGCGCGCCTCGCCAAACGCGGCCAGTACTTCCGGGCCGACCGTCTTCGCAAAGCAGCGGAACGCATCCGCACGGGTCCGAAGCTGGGCACCGTCTGCGTCACCGGGTTCTTCGGCTTCACGCCCGCCGAGGTAGAAGTGCTGCGCGCACTGGCCGAGTCCTGCGACCTCATCGTCGCCCTCGCCGACACGCCGTCCGCCCGACCCGCACTGAAGGCGCTCCGCGCATTCGGAGCACGTGAGGAGCAGCTGCCGGAGCCGCTGAACACGGTGCCGCGGACCCTGTTCACAGCGCCGAGCGTGGAAGGTGAAGCCACTGAGATCGCAAGGCGCATCGTGGCCGAGCACAAGGCGGGCCTGGCCTTCCGGGACATCGGTATCATCGTGCGATCCGAGCAGCCCTTTGTGCCCGCATTGCGCACCGCGCTGGAGCGCTTCGGCATTCCGTTCCGGTCTTATTTCGCGGCGCCGCTGCACTCCGACGCCACTGTGAGATTTCTAAGCGGACTTGTCGACGCAGCGCTGAGTGGATGGGATCACGAGCGCTCTTTGCCCGTGCTGCGGATGCATGGATCGCCACTCGAGACCGGGGGCGACGAGTTCGAGTACAAGGTGCTGGGCCGCATTCCAGCCGTGGGCCTCAATGGACTGCGCGAAGCGGCTCCGGAAGCCACCCAGTGGTGGTTTGAGAAGCTCGCGGCGATTACCAGCTGGGCTGTCGATTCGGTGCTGCCGGCCGTCTGGGCCAGACGATTCTCCGGCCTGACGGCACTGTTCGCCCGCCCTGAGGTACGTGACGGGGTGTCGCAGGAACAGATGCTCGCATGGCGGCGGCAGAGTGCGGCTCTGGAACATTTCTCCGCTGCGGTGTTTGAAACAGCGGAGGTCCTAGGTGAAAGCGGGCCGATTCCGTGCCAGGTTTTTCGAGAGGCGCTGGATGCGGCGCTTGGCTCGGCGGAACTGCGCATTGTCGACCGGCGCAGGGATGTAGTTCATATTGTCGATGCTGTTGAGGCGCGGCAGTGGCGGCTGAAGGCGATGTTTCTGTGCGGTCTGCTGGAGGACCTGTTTCCAAAGCACCACACCGAGGATCCGATTCTTCCGGACAGTGTGCGGCGGGAACTCCAGAAGCTCGGTGTGGCGATGCGCACCAGCGCGGAGCGGCAGGAGGAAGAACGAGTCCTTTTCGACCTCGCGCTAACCCGAGCCACCACTCGCGTCTGCCTCAGTTATCCGATGCTCAACGCGAAGGGCGAGCCGAATCTACCCTCGCTTTTGCTGGAAGGCGCAAAGCCCTACACCGTCGAGTCCACAGTGCTCGTCAAGCCGGGAGCCAGTCGACGCCGTGCTCCTGAACCGTTCTCCATCATTCAAAGCGAGCCGCTTCGTCAGCGGCTGGCTGGCCTTCACGCCACCATGAGCCCAACGCGCATCGACAAGTTCCTGACCTGTCCCTGGAGCTTCTTCGCGCAGCGGACGCTGCGCCTGGCCGAAGCGCCGGAGCGGCCGTGGGACCGCCTCAATAACCTGGTGCAGGGGACGGTGGCCCACGCCGTCCTCGAACTGGTTTGCCGCGACGGCGTAGCGGTGAACGAAGCGTTCGACCGCATTTTCGAGCAGACTTGCGACACTGCCGAGGTGCCCGATGGTTATCGGACGGAGGCCATCCGACTGGAATTGCTGCACGGTATCAGGCTGCTGGTGGCCGACGCGCGGCTGAAATATCGCGGCGTGGCTTCGAGGTTTGAGGAGCCATTTTCCTGTGAACTGCCTGGCGGTCTGAAAATAAGGGGGCAAATCGACAGAATTGAGGTCGATCACCGCGGAAATGCCATCGTTTTCGATTACAAATATAAGCGCAGGCACAGGATCGACAACACGGTTCGAGAGAACAGGCAGGGGCGTCGCGTACAGACCGGTCTGTACCTGACGGGAGCGCGTCATCTGGGACTTCGTCCCGCCGGAATGGTCTACATCGGATTCAAACGTGAAGCCTCGTTTGGCGGCTGGGTCCTGAGTGGTCTCTGGCCCGAATTGCAGGCCGCGTGTTCGCAATCCGAACTCGACGAGGTGGTGGAAACGGCGCGCGAGAAATCGCTGCAGGCATGGAGTGACATTCTCTCAGGCCGAATCGCTCCGGCCCCTTTTGAACCACGCGACTGCGAGTACTGCTCCTACACCACCGTGTGCCGCATTGAGGCGGTACCCGAGCCCGCCGTGGAGGTAGTGAATGCCGCTCAGTGAACGGCAGGTTGGGGCGGCTCACCGGCTTGGTCAGGACGTCTGCGTGGTGGCCGGACCCGGGTCGGGCAAGACCAGTGTCCTCATCGAGCGCTTCTCCTGGCTGGTGCGCGAACGCGGTGTAAATCCGAACAGCATTCTCGCGATCACCTTTACGGAAAAAGCAGCCACAGAGATTCGGGAACGCATGCTGAAGTCCTTCGCCGATGCGCCTCATCTGCGCAGTCAGGTGGAGCGTGCGTGGGTGTCCACCATCCACGCCTTCTGCTCGCGACTGCTGCGTGAGAACGCCATCGCCGCCGGCATCGATCCAGAGTTCACGGTTCTGGAGCAATCGCGGCTGACGCTTCAGGATGTCGCCGACCAGGTGCTGGAAGAGCGCTTTGCACAGGATCCGCCGCGCATGCGAGGTTTCCTCCGGTCGCTCGCTGTGGCGCTGGAACGGGAGGGATACGTCCCGGATCTGGCGACGTCGCTGGTTGAAATCTACGATGCCGTGAGACTGGCGGGAGCCAGTCTCGAGGGACTCCGGCAGCAGGTGGAAGGCTGCGGAGTGCATTTCGCCAGAATTCAGGAAATAGCCCGGCTCATACTGGCCGATAAACCCGCAACGCGCACAGACAGTCAGGTGGAGAATCACCACGCAGCTCGACTCTGGGCCTCAGCCGTGCTGGATCTGTCTGACGGCGACATCACCGAGAACCACATCCGCGCAGCCAGCCGCGAGAACTGGAACATGACTCACCTGGTGAAGGTGAGTGCCGCGCGGCAGCACGAGAACGAACTGCGTCTCCTGCTGAAGGACCTCCGCTGCGACTGGGTGATGCAGTATTATGCGTCGGAACGAGAGACGATCGTCTCCCTCCTCGAGAGAATCGACGAGGTATACCGGCAGCGCAAGCGAAGCGCGTCCATGCTGGACTTCGACGATCTGGAAGAAGCGGCGATTCATCTGCTGGAGCGGAGTCCTTACCTGCGCCTGCAACTGGCGTCCGGGTTCGACTACATTCTGATGGACGAACTGCAGGACACCAATCCGCTGCAGTGGAAGCTGATGGAGTTGGTCAGACGCACGGATAATTTCTTTGCCGTTGGCGACATTAACCAGTCGATTTACGGTTTTCGTCATGCGCGGCCGGAGCTCTTCGGCGGGTATCGAAACAGGCTGCTCGATTCCGGCCGCAAAGTCGACGAACTGCGTGACAACTACCGCACGCGGACCGGTGTGCTGGATGTAGTGAACCGCATCTTCCAGGGCGCCGCGGGAATCGAGCCTCATACCCTGACCTCGGCCGCGGAGTTTGCTCCTAAGCAGCAGGAAAGTGTGGAGATCCTGATTGCAGAGGGCGACGTAAATGAGAAGGCCGAGTGGGTGGAAGCGCAGTGGGTTGCACAGCGAATCCTCGACCTCACCACCACGCTTCAGGTTGCAGGCCGTCCCGCCGAGTTCAAAGACTTCGCGATCCTGACGCGGGCGAATGACAGCACAGGCGAATTGCAAAGGGCGCTTGACCGGTTCGGCGTGCCCTCCGTGGTGGTCGGGGGGAACACTTTCTACGACACTCGCGAAGTGCGCGACCTGAAACTGGCGCTGGATGTGATGGTGAATCCGAATAATGAGGTAGCTCTGGCGGGTGTCCTCCGCTCGCCACTCTTTGGGGTTTCCGACGAGCAACTGATGCGACTGGCCGGAACGGGGTCCCTGCGCGCCGGAGTCGACCAGTCACCGCCGACAGGCTGGGATCTGCTCCTCAAACTGCGCGAGCAGCGGAATCAGATCAGCCCCGACCGGCTGCTTCGGCGTCTCATCGACGCGTGCGATTACGAGACTGGGTTGACGGGGCGCGCGCGGTCTAATATTGGCAAGTTCCTCACCATGATCCGCGAGCGTTACGAGCGGCATCCGGCAGGACTGGCGGCACTGGTCACCGCTGTCGAGCATGCGACACCGGAGGCTGAGGCACCGCCCTCCGAGTCAGGCAACGCGGTCCGGCTGATGACGCTGCACAAAGCAAAGGGCCTGGAATTTCCCATTGTTTTCATACCGTATCTGCACAAAGGACGCAACTACGCAACGCCGGTGATCTCTTATACGCACGAGGCCGGGCTCGGCGTGAAGTGGCGCAACCCATCGAACGCGGAAAACGTTCCGGACACCATCGCGAAGAAGAACATCAAGGCCGCGGCCGAGGCGCAGGACACGGAGGAGAACCGTCTTCTATATGTAGGCTGCACTCGCGCGAGAGAACACCTGGTGCTGTCCTGGTCCGTAACCGCCGCGGAGCGAACCTCCTGGGCCACGTTCCTGAAACGGCAGCTTAATTTAGATATACCTGCGGCAACAGGCGAAGAAATTCGTTCGAATGGCCTGCGTATTTTCGCGGCTGTGAATCCGCCGCAGCCTGTGGCGGGACTGGCAGCCGCGGCGATTGCCCCCGAGGCCGCCGTTATCCAGCCTCTTACCGCGACTGAGAGTCCAGACTCGGCTGCATCAGCCACTGACGTCAGCCGGTACGATGAGTGCCCACGCCGTTTCTATCTCGGGCGGTGGCTGGGGGTGCAGCGTGTCGCACGCCCTGACCTGCTTACGGTGGATGAGGAGACCTTGTGGGCGGGAGATGAACCGCTGAGCGCGGCAGACCTCGGGGTCCAGGTACATGCGTTGCTCGCGGGGCAGAACGTGCCGGACGCGGCGCCCGAGGCGGTTCAGCTTGCTTCGCGATTCGCGGACTTTCCGGTTGCGCGGGACCTGGTTAAGGCAAAGCGCCGTCAACACGAATGGGACTTTGTGTTTGAGACGTCCGGGCTTGTGTTGCGGGGTCAGATCGACCTTTGGTTCGAGGCGGGGAAAGAGTTGGTCGTTGTGGACTACAAGACAGACCGCGCCCCCGACCAGAGAGCCATTGACGCGCACTCACTACAGCTTCGAATCTATGCACTTGCCCTTGAGAAGGCGGTGGGGCGGACCCCCACTCGTGCGGTGCTCGCCTTCCTGCGGCTGGGGCGTCAAGTTGAAGTGGCGGTCAGTCCACTCTTCCTGAATGAAGCGCGAGACGCGGTGTATCGGTTTCGTCAGTCGCAGGAAACCGTTCAGTTTCCGCTGGTTACGGGAAATCACTGCCGGACGTGCGAGTTCTTTGCCGGTGCCTGCCCGGCGGGAAGGGAAGGAACCGCTGCAAGGTGAACCTTTGTACATCCTGCGGCAAGTTCGACAACCATTTCCGGAAAGGTTTCTGCAATAATTACCTCCGCCGCTGTCAATTGTCGTGGTCCTCACGTTTTTGTTTCTGCCGTTCGTCCGATTCGATCTCTCCTAAGTCTCTCATTATAAAAGATAATCGCCCATTGCGTCTGGCATTGGCAGGTCCTGGGACCGGTCTGGAACATGAATTGCCAATAGAGAATCCGTGCGCCGGCGACCTCAGCCAAAGGCGGGATGCGCACCGGAAAGACCCAACAAGGGCTTTCACGGGACACGGTGACGGGAGGAGACGAAATGCTTTCATTCATGAGTTTGGTTTTGTTTGGTCTGGTAGTGGGGGTTATCGCAAAGCTCCTTATGCCGGGCAGAGACCCGGGTGGCTTTATCGTGACCATCCTGCTCGGCATCGCCGGCGCGGTGATTGGCGCGTATGTCGGTCGGTTAATGGGCTTTTACGGGCCGAACGAAAGTGCGGGCTTCTTCATGGCGCTGCTGGGATCGATCCTGCTGCTTGCGCTTTACAGGTTCGCTATTGGGCGCCGATCTGTAGTCTGAGGCGTGCAGTTTTTCAGGGGGGCGGGAGCTTATATCTCTCGCCATACCAGCGGGCGTTATTCCCAAAGAATTCGAAACAAATCGAAAAGGACTGGACAAGAACATGACGAGAGAAGAATACGGGCAGGCTTATCAGAAGGGCTTTAATCTTACGGTACGTTTTCTGGTGTCACGGGGCCTCGCCTATGACTCGGCTCAGGAGACGGCACAGGCTGCATGGGTGAAGGGCTGGGAGCGCCTCGGCCAGTTGCGCGATTCTTCCATGGTTCTGACCTGGATGAACAGCATCGCGCTGAATATTCATCGCAGCTACATCCGCCGTGAGCCACTGTTGCAGACGTTGCCTGAGCTCTCGACCCCGCCGAAGATCAACCTTGCTGCGATCGACGTTCGTCGCATTCTCAAGACCTGCAAGAACAATGACCGGATGGTGCTGCAGCGCCATTACCTGGAAGGCTTCAAGGTGCAGGAGATCGCCCAGGAGCAGGGTTGGACCGAAACCGCCGTTCGCATCCGCCTCCTGCGTGCGCGGCGCACCGTTGGCAAACGCCTCGGCCGGAAGTACCCCGAGCCGGGTGCCACCAAAGCGGCGGCACTTGCCGAGGCAGCCGCAGTAGCGGCCTAAAATCTTCCTGCTGCATAAGCCGGACACAAATTCTGTCGGGGGCGGACTTGTTCCGCCCTATTTTTTTGGAAAGGAGAGCAGTACATGAACCTTCGAACCGTGAGCCTCGCGCTGGTTTGCGCGGTGAGCCTCTTCGCTGATAAGAAGGACGTCGTTAAGAGGCTGAATGCCTCCGCGGATGTTTTCCACGAGATCATGAAGATCGACGATAAGGCGATTCCTCGGGAATTGCTCGAAAAGGCGGAGTGCGTGGCAATCGTACCCAACATGAAGAAGGGTGGCTTCATCATCGGGGCCAAGTACGGCAAGGGTTTTATGACGTGCAGGACCGCCCGTGGGTGGAGTGCTCCGTCGGCCGTCAAGATTGAGGGCGGCAGCGTGGGTGCGCAGATCGGTGGCGGCGAAACTGACGTCGTGCTGGTGGTGATGAACAAGTCGGGCGCTGAGAAACTGATGCGCAGCGAGTTCACGCTGGGCGGCGATGCGGGCCTCATGGCTGGTCCGGTTGGACGGGATGCTACCGCGCAGACGGACGCGATGATGCGTGCTGAGATCCTGTCTTACTCGCGGGCTCGCGGGCTCTTCGCGGGTATCGCACTGACAGGAAGCACTCTGCGTTCCGACGACAAGGACAACGAGTATCTTTACGGCAAGCCAGTGGAACACAAGGCCATTCTCACGGGTCAGGTGGCAAAGCCGGCAGGTTCAGCGCCTCTGTTTTCGGCTCTGAATCGCTACTCGGTGACGGCTGCGGGAACTTCGAAGACCAAAAAGTCGAACGAACGTTCGCGTAAGTCGGCTCAGTAAGTGAAGGAAGGGCCTATTAGTGGCCCGGAAAGGAAGACCAGTAATGAGAGTTGCTATTGTTACCTGTTTTTTGACAGCGATATCGCTGCAGGCCGACACTCTCTACCTTCGTGACGGCAAGGTTGTGCAGGGTACGTTCATCAGTGGAGGAAGTCAGTCCATTCGATTCCTTCCCGATGGCGGGCGTGCACAGACCTACCCGATCACCCGGGTTGACAGGCTCGCCTTTGGCGACGACGCAGGCACTACATCAGCCGCTTCGCCGCAGTATGACAGTTCCCGCAATGACAGCGGCCGCAATGACAGCGGCCGCAATGACAGAAGGTATAACGACAATCGCGACGATCAGTCGTCAGTGCGGTCGCGGACCAATAACGGTGGAGAGATTCCGTCGGGCACGCAGGTCAGTGTTCGCATGATCGATTCGATCAACTCCAATCAGACCGACGTCGGCAAGCGTTATCGCGCCTCGCTGGATCAGGACCTGGTTGTGGATGGCCGCGTGGTTGCGTCCCGGGGCTCCGATGCCACGGTGGAAGTGATTCGTGTAGATCAGGGTCGCGCGATCTCCGGGCGGGAAGAAATCTCTCTCTCTCTGACTGAGATCACAGCCAATGGCCGCCGGCTCACGCCGGTGACTCAGAATGCCGAGATCACTTCGAGCTCACGTGGCTCGGAGAACGTTAAGGTGATCGGTGGAACGGCTGTGCTCGGGGCTATCATCGGCGCCATTGCGGGCGGTGGACGCGGCGCCGCCATCGGTGCTGGCGCTGGTGCCGCTACCGGGGCCGGTGTTCAGGCGGTCCGCGGACAGAAGATCGAAGTACCTTCGGAAACGCAGTTACTTTTCAATTTGTCTGAGCCGATGCGTTACTAAGTCACTTACCCTTCTGCGTAAGGAAGTACGGACCGCAATGCGCTTCCCGCAATGCGGTCCTTTTTCTTTTTAGCCCGCCCGCCGACGCCGCGGAGTGGCGGGCTTGTCGGCGGCTGTATCGGAGGCTGAGGCTCGACGGGCCGGCTTCTTTCCACCGGTATCCTCGGCTTCCTCTGAATCGGACGAGGCCTGCAGGTTGAGGCTCTTCTGCAACGCGGCCATGAGGTCGATGACGGGGGCCAGTTTGCGGCCTGCCGTTTCCTTCACTACAGTGCCATCGCGTTTGGCCTCGATCATCTCGGTAAGGCGTTTCTGATACAAATCCTCGTACTTCTCAGGGTCGAACGTGGCGGCCAGGCTCTGCACAAGCTGTTCGGCCAGGGCGACTTCCTGAGGCTTCACTTCGATGTTCTTTGTCTGGCCGTACTCCGGTATCGCCCGTACTTCATTCGCGTAATAGATAGTGTGCAGAGTGAGGCCTTCTTCGCGGGGTCGAATGATTACGGTGTGTTCCCGCTGGTGCATCGCGATCTTGGCCATGGCCGCGTACTCACTCTTGCGCATGGTTTCCAGCAACAGCTGGTACGCCTTGCGGCCGGGATCCTCGGGGGTCAGGTAATAAGACGTGTCGAAGTAAAGGGGGTCCACTTCACTGAGCTTGACGAACTCGAGGATCTCCATGGTTTCCTGAGACTCCGGCGCAATCTTCTTAATGTCCCGATCCTCGACGATTACGTATTTGTCCTTCTCCACCTCGTAGCCTTTGACGAGTTCGGAGCGCTCCACGGTACGGTCGCAAACGGGGCAGAAGATCTGTTGCCTGATCCGCGAGTGGCACGGCTCATGGATCTGATTGAAACTGATCCGCTCAGTCCGCGCCGCCGCAAACAGGCGAATCGGGATTGAGATCAGTCCGAAGGTGATGTAGCCTTTCCAGATCGTGGATGCCATGTCGCTCCTTTATCGGGCCTTCCGGGCAAGTTTTGCCTGGATTTTTAGTATGCCACAAGCCCCGATCCATGAAAACAGGCCGGTTAGAGTTTGGCCTCTGGCTTGCACATACAAAGGTGTAAGCGCCGTAAGTCAGCTGCCGGGACAGGCAGCGGAGACGGACAAATTAATACGCCGGCAAGTGGAATGTCCGGCACATTTCTGGAGGTGACAAATGCTTCATTATGCTCTGGTATTTTTCATGGTCGCGATCGTCGCAGCGATATTGGGTTTCGGTGGAATTTCCATCGCTTCGGCTGGCATCGCCAAGATCCTTTTCTTCCTTTTCCTGGTGATTTTCC
This sequence comes from Bryobacteraceae bacterium, assembly GCA_034408745.1. Classification (GTDB taxonomy): domain Bacteria; phylum Acidobacteriota; class Terriglobia; order Bryobacterales; family Bryobacteraceae; genus JAWXCM01. The sequence continues at coordinate 43,644 of JAWXCM010000092.1, read as the reverse complement.
TGGTCACGCTTGTTATGGGCGTGGCGCGCCGCGCTTAAACCTGCTGCAACCTTTCATAAAACAGGACGAGGCAAGTCGAGCGGTACAACCCCAGCGGCGGCTGACCAGTTCAGCCGCCTTTCTTTTGCGCGCACAAAGATGAAGAGATTGTAATTCCTGCTGACATACCGCTTCTGGCGTTCTGCTAAACCCAATGTCTGCAACAAGCTTCGTTTGGCACTCATATTGCTTTAAAAAACGTGCGGGACGAACAGGAGCACCCAGATGACCGGAAGAAAGAACATAGCTGTTTTTGGAATTTACCCCGACCAACTCACGGCCGAAGACGCGGTAGAGAATCTTAAAGACTCCGGCTTTCGCAGCACCGACATTTCGGTGCTGTTCCCTGACAACCAGGGCACGAAGGATTTCGCTCATGAGCGGCACACCAAGGCCCCGGAAGGCGCGGTGACAGGCGGCAGCTCTGGCGCCATCATTGGCGGTGCTCTGGGATGGCTCGCCGGCATTGGGGCTCTCGCCATTCCCGGGGCAGGTCCCTTTATCGCGGCTGGACCGCTGATGGGAATGCTGGGCGGCATTGGCGTTGGCACCGCGATTGGCGGTCTTACTGGCGCGTTGATCGGGCTTGGTATTCCGGAGTACGAAGCGCGTCGCTATGAGGGCCGCATTCGACACGGAGGCATACTGCTCTCCGTGCACTGCGACGATCCCGACTGGGCTCGCCGCGCGAAGAACATACTGCATCAGACGGGCGGCGAAGATGTGGCGGCAGCGGGTGAGGCTTCTGCCGATTTCGCAACGTCTGACCGGCCCATGCCACGCCCGGGCGTGATCACCACCACGGAACGACATTAGAGCGAAAGAACGACAGGAGCAACCATGAAGAACGTATCGGCTTTTGGAATTTACCCCGACCAGGCGACGGTCACGGATGCGGTCGAAACGCTGAAGGCGGCGGGCTTCCGCAGCACCGATATCTCGGTGCTCTATCCAGAGAATCTCGGCTCAAAGGATTTTGGGCATGAGCGTCACACCAAGGCTCCGGAAGGTGCGGTGGCGGGCGGTGGTTCCGGCGCTGCCATCGGTGCTGCCGTTGGCTGGCTGGCGGGCGCGGGCACACTCCTGATTCCTGGTCTGGAACCGCTTGCCGCCGCGGGACCAGTGATGGGTATGCTGGCGGGTATGGGTGCCGGCGTGTCGCTGGGAGGACTGACAGGCGCGCTCGTTGGTTCCGGCATGCCGGAGTATGAGGCCAAGCGCTACGACGGCCGAGTCAGGAAGGGCGGCATACTGCTTTCCGCGCACTGCGATAACGGGTCATGGAGCGACAAGGCCCGCAATATTCTCAAGCAGACCGGCGCTCGCGACATTTCCACCGCTGGAGAGTCGAAGGCTGATTTTGCTCACTCGGAGAAGCCGCAGCCGCGGTCCAGCCGGATGAGTAACACGACGCCACAGGAACGGTAAAACAAACTCGGGGCGAGGTCCGGTAAAAGTGGACCTCGCCCCGGGTTATTGACTTACTGCCCGATTGATTACTCGTCGTCTTCGTCGCTGTGAACAGCGACCGCTTTCGCGGCTGCGATCACCTTATCGGCCTGTAACTGCGGAACGTAGTCGTAATGGCTGAACTCCATGCTGAAGGAGGCACGGCCCTGCGTCATCGATATGAGGTCGTTCTGATAGGTCAGCATTTCCGCCATCGGAACCTGAGCTTTCAGGATCTGAGTTGGTCCCCTGGTATCCATGCCCGCGATTCTGCCGCGGCGTCCGTTCAGATCCCCCATCAGATCGCCTGCAAATTCCACCGGTGCCTGCACTTCGACGTCCATGATCGGTTCCAGCAGGGTCGGCTTGCAGGCGGCCATGGCAGCCTTGAAAGCCTTGCGGGCGGCCATTTTAAAGGCCATTTCCGAAGAATCGACGTCGTGATAGGAGCCGTCGTAGACGGTGACCTTCCAGTCGACCATGGGGAAGCCGGCCAGAAAGCCACGAGCTGACGCCTCTATCATGCCCTTCTCGATTGCCGGGATGTACTGTCTGGGAATCGAGCCGCCAAAGATCTCGTTTCCAAACTCGAAGCCCTTGCCGCGTTCCAGAGGTTCGACGCGCACCCAGCAGTCGCCGAACTGGCCGTGACCACCGGTTTGCTTCTTGTGCCGGCCCTGGACCTGAGCCTTCCCGCGAATCGTTTCGCGATACGGTACCTTTGGCGGACTTAGTGCCACTTCGACGCTGTAACGTTTCTTAAGTCGACTTACTATGACTTCAATGTGCTGCTGTCCGGTTCCGGCGAGCAGAAACTCATTGGTTGCCGGATCGCGGTAGAAGCGAAGCATGGGATCCTCTTCGAGGATTTTGTTAATGGCGTGGCCCATGCGGTCTTCGTCGTTTCGCGTTTTCGCCGACACGGCATAAGCGATTGAAGGTTCCGGAAAGTCCAGCTTGTCAAATGTGGAGTTTGAGTTCTTCGGACCCAGCGTGTCGCCGGTCAGGGTCTCGCGAAGCTTGGCGACGGCGCCAATGTCTCCGGCGTGCAACTCGGTAACCGGCATCAGTGTTTTCCCATTCGGAACGCTGACATGGGCCAGACGCTCGTCGCCGCCGGTGCGCATGTTGAACAGGTGGTCGTCATTGCGAACTACGCCTGAAAATATTTTGAAGTACGACACGCGGCCGGCGAATGGGTCGGCGAGCGTTTTGAATACGAACAGCTCAGGCACGTCGTCATCGGTGATGGGCCGGTCGACTTCCTCCTCGCCTTTGCGCATGTGAACGTTCTCATGCTCCAGAGGCGAGGGGCAGAACACGGCGAAATAGTCCATGAGCAGGTCAATCCCGATGTTCTGATGCGCTGAGCCGCACAGGATGGGAAACAGCTTGTCCTTCGCGATTGCTTCGTGCAGTCCGGCAATCATGTGTTCTTCCGGCAGTGTGCCGAGTTCGAAGTACTCCTCCATCAGCTCGTCTTTGCCCTCGGCGACGATCTCCACCAACCTGTTATGGCCTTCCTTTGCCGGCTCCATCATGACGGTGGGTATGGGTATTTCCCTGCCCTTTCCATTGCCGCCCGGCGTGTATTCATAAGCTTTCATGGCGAGCAGATCGACTATGCCCCGAAACGCCCGTTCGATGCCGATCGGCAACTGGATGGGGATGGAAGTCCGTCCAAAAACTTCCTGGATGTTCTCCAGAGTGCGCTCGAAATCGGCGCGCTCGCGGTCCAGCTTGTTGATGAAGAAAGTGTGAGGCATGTGGAACTCGTCGGTGAACGAGTGCACTTTTTCCGTCATCACTTCGACGCCGTTGACTCCGTCGACCACGATTAACGCGGAGTCCGCGGCCTGCAGCGCCGCGCGGGCATCCTCGATGAAGATCGAGAATCCGGGAGTGTCGAGGAGATTGATCTTGCACTTCTCCCATTCCGCGATGCCGACGGACGTCGAGATCGTGAGCTTCCTGGCGATTTCCTCATCGTCAAAATCTGTGACCGTATTCCCTTCGTCCGGCCGCAGCAGACGGTTCACCGCCCCGGCTGTGTACAGAAGAGCGGATGTGAGCATCGTTTTACCGCAATGCAGGTGGCCCACAACGCCGACATTGCGAATGTCTTTGCCTTCGTAGACTTTCACTGGAAGTTGCCTCCTTACCCGCCCTCGTTATATCACAGGACGGTTACACGAAGGTCAGTGCGGGATAGCATCGGCGGTTGTCTGGACGAACTCGCTGCCGTTCCAGTGGATGTACAGTCCGTACTTGCGCAGATCCTCGGCTGACGGCTTCGGATCGATACTCGGGAGGCGGTGAATGGACAGTTCCGGGTTGCGCGCACACAACATGCCGATGAAGATGGAAGCCCAGTGCTGGCCTTCCAGCGGATCGCTCACGACGAGGATCGGAGCGTTGCGACTGGCCCACCATTCCGGGTGTCGCCGCATGGACGCGATGGCCCGCGCGATGGAGCGGCCGTCTTTCCAGAACACCTCGGACTGATAAGAGAGTTGGGTGGCGTGGGTGACGAGAACCCAGACGAAAAGGGATGAGAAGGCCGCTGCCTGGAGATAACGCAGTTCCCAGTCCGAGGCGTGGATCGCCTTACTCAGCCTCTCTCGCAGGTCGACCAGCAGTGCCGAACTCCAGAGCGCCAGTCCGCCCACCGTAACGTAGTGCGAGGCCAGTCCACGAGGCGCAATCAGCATGACCGGCAGGGGAGCCAGCAAGGTAACGGCAGCGCCGAACAGCATGGCCCGATTGCGTAACACCAGCGGCGCCGCGACCAGGATTACGACAAACCAGATGGCGATGGCTGTGGAGGCCCAGTTGGTCCTGTAGGAGAGGTCGTTGAGGAACACCGTCAGCGAGGCCATCCACGCGTCGACTGAGAGGCGCAGCGCGTAGGCACTTTGTGAGGTCAGGGATTCGGGGCCAAGTACCTTGCCCGCAGCGAAGACGGCGGAGAGTATGCCAGACAAAGCCACACCTCGCCAGACGATCTTTCGGTGGTGGAAGACGAGCTCGAGGCAGAACAGCAGCGCAGGAATTGTGGCGCTGAATTCCTTGGAATTGAACGCACAGATCTGAAGCACCGCGAGCGTGACCAGGTCCCGAACTGTGAGATGCCCCTTCTGTCGCGCTGCGAAATAAACCGCCAGCGTGGCGACGTAGAACCCGAAGCCAAGAACGTCGTAAATGTTGCCTGAGCCGAAGAACAGAGGTCCGAAGTTGCCGTGCCAGCAAATGATCAGGGCCGCGTACAGGCCGGCTTCCACGCTTCGCGCTACCAGCTTTGTCAACCGGTACAGCAGGTACGTATTCACCGCAAGCGCGGCAATACCCACAATGCGGAACGGCAGGCTGTGAAAGCCGAACAAATCATAGATCCCGAGATAGTACAGCGAGCCGAGCGGCCGGTGCTGTGAAGAAAAAAAGAGGATATTCCCGCGCAGGATTTTGTACCAGCCGTCGCGCAGGGCGAACGTCAGGTTCATCAGGTCGTCATGGGAGAAGCCCGACTGCAACCCGGACCAGGCCATCGCGAGAAAGTAGGCTGCGATGGCGGCAACAGCAAGGAATGCGCGCAAATCTCAGGCCTTCTGATGCAACTCGTACTCGAGACTTACCGGAGGGTTGTAGATCAGGATTCTGGCGCAGCTTTCACACGTCATGACGCGGTCGCCGATCTTGAGTTCCTGGAAATACTGCGGCCGCAGTGCGATATTGCACGCTTCGCAGCGCCCGGAAGTGGCGGCCGAAACACCGGAGTTATGCCATCTTTTCCGTGATCGCTCATACATGCCGAGCACCTTGGGGTCGATGGTTTTCGCCAGTTCCGCGCGGTCGGCCAGGGCTTTCGTCAGCTCTGCCCGATCCGCGGCGGTCCGGATTTTGACCTGTTCCTGCTCCTGCCCCACAGCCTTCTTCTCCGCAGCAAGTGCGACCTCGGAAACCTTCACGGCCTTCTCCAGAGGCTCGTAGGTTTCCATCTGGACCAGGATTTCGGTTTCGGCATCGCTGATTTGTTTTTCAGCGTATGCGATTTCATTCTGAAATGCCTTGTATTGCTCGTTGGTTTTCGCATCGAGCATCTGGGATTTCAGCTTCGACATTTTCGCGTCGTAGGTTTTGATGTCGTCTTCGAGGCTTTTCTTCTTTTTCTGGCTCGCCGTAAGAGCGGCGCGGTCCGCATCCAGGCGTTTGATGTGAGCGTCCAGCCTGCGCTCCGTCTCAGCCAGATGCTTCGGGAGGGCGGTGATCTCTTTTTGCAGGGCGGCAGCCCGGTCATCCAGGCTCTGCAGCCGGATTACGGACTCGACATCAGGACTCATCTTCGAAGCTTATCAGGCGGCGGGGCCGCGTAGAAATGGCAGGCGTCGACGCAGTGGCCCGGCGAGTGCGCCCACGGCCGATTCCAGCTCCGGGACATTCAGCGCGCGGCAGGCCAGCCACAGCACTGTCATTCCCATAGGGATGGTGAAGGCGAGATCCGCGAATGCCGCCAGCTTGTGATTCGGGATGGCTTTGTGCAGCCCGAAACTGCTGCCGTAAATCGCCACGCCCATCACGGCGGACGCGATGGAGATCTTTACGAAGCTCGCCCACAGGTTGCGCCCGTAGATGCCGCCAATGCGGTTCCGCATGATCACGAATAGCGCCACTGCGCTGAACGTGGCGACGGCCGAGGTCGACAGGGCGAGGCCCGAATGGCCCCAGCCGAAGTACTGCACGGTCATCACGGCAACGCCGAAGTTCACGACAATCGACCCGAAGCTGACGATCATCGGCGTGCGCGAGTCCTGCAGGGCGTAAAAGGCGGGATTGATCACCTTGATAGCCGAATAGCCGATCAGTCCGACTGCATACCAGGCGAGCGCGCGGGCCGTTTGTTCCGTGGAGAAGGCAGTAAACTTCCCATGTTCGTATACGGCACCGACGATCGAGTTGGCCAGTACCGCCAGGCCGACGGCGGAAGGCACCGTGAGCAGGAACACCATGCCCAGGGACTTCGACAGCGTCTCGCGGAACTCGGCGAAATCCTGCCGGGCGGCACTGCGGGAGATGGCGGGGAGGGTCGCCGACGCGATCGCCACGCCGAAGATCCCAATGGGCAACTGCATAAAACGGAAGGCGTATCCCAGCCAGCTCACCGGTCCGTCGCCGAGCCTTGAGGCAAGGTTGTTGTTGATGGTGACGTTGATCTGCACGGCGGCATTGCCGAGGATTGCGGGACCCATCAGCCAGGCGATTCGGCGCAGTCCAGGGTCGGACCAGTCGATGATGGGGCGGAAGCGGAAGCCTGCCGATCGCAGTGCGGGGATTTGCCAGGCGAACTGTAGCGCGCCGCCGATCACCGCGCCCCACGCCATGCCATGGATGTCCGAGACGCCGATGTGGGGGCCCAGCACCTTGCCGATCAGCAGTCCGGCGGTGAGTGACCCGATGTTGAACATGGTGGACGCTGTCGCCGGCACGCCGAACCGGTTGCATGCGTTGAGGATTCCCATGGCCTGGGCGGCCAGCGCCACCAGCACCAGGAACGGGAACATAATGCGCGTCAGCTCCACGGCAAGCTCAAACTTACCAGGGGTGTCGTGGAAACCTGGAGCCACCATGTTCACGAGCGCGGGGCTCAGGAGCACGCCGAGAATGCAAATCGTACCGACAACGAGAATGATGGCGGAGGCGACCAGATTCGCGAGGCGCGCCGCTTCTTCCTTGCTTCGGTGTGCGAGGTATTCGGTGAATATGGGAACGAATGCCGAGGACAGTGCGCCTTCGGCGAATAAATCGCGGGTTAGATTCGGAATCAGGAACCCGATGCGATAGGCGTCGAACACCTGGCCGGCGCCGAACATGGCAGCCAGCACCTGTTCGCGTACCAGGCCTGTAATGCGGCTGCTGAAGACCGCAATCGAGACGATACCGGCCGACCGGACAACATTGGTGCGAGCCGGCGCCTGGGGTTCCTGCTGTGAGATGCTTTCGGACAAATCCGGCTCTTACGACTGCGCCCCGTATAACTCCAGAAAGTGCGCGACAGTCATGATGCCAGTGTAGTAGTTCTGGACGCGGTATTTCTCATTGGGGGAATGGAGCCCGTCGTCGGGCAGTCCGAACCCCATCAGAACGGTCGGAATTCCAAGGTGCTTTGCGAACTCGCCGACGATGGGGATTGACCCGCCGGACCGCGTGAATACGGTCTCACGATTCATCATCTCGCCGAATGCCTGGGCGGCCACCGCGATTGCCGGATGGTCCGGATTTACTACCACAGCCGGACCGCCGCTGAGCACATTCACGGTCATGGTTACGCCTGCCGGGGTGTTGTCCGCCACGAATTGCTTCCAGGAGGCCACAACAGCCTCGGGGTCCTGATTCGGCACCAGTCGAAAGCTGATCTTCGCGGTCGCCTTCGCAGGAATCACGGTTTTGGCGCCGGCGCCGGTAAATCCGCCTACAATGCCGTGGACTTCAAGTGTGGGACGCGACCACACGCGTTCCAGCACCGTCCGGTCCATTTCTCCGGACAGTCCGGCCGAGCCCACCTCGGCTGCGAGAAATTCCGCTTCGTTGAACGGGAGCCCGGCCCACGACTTCAGTTCAGCCGGTGCCGGCTCCTCCACCGAATCGTAGAAGCCCGGGATCTGGATTCGCCCGTTGGCCGACTTCGCCTTTGCCAGCAACTCCGCCAGGGCGAACACCGGGTTCGGCGCCGCACCACCATACAGTCCCGAATGGAGGTCGCGCATCGGCCCGCTGCATTCCAGCTCCGTGTAGACCAGCCCGCGAAGGCCGATGCAAAGCGTCGGGATGCCGTCAGCGTACATCGACGTGTCGGATACCACGGCCACATCCGCTTTCAGCTTCTCTTTGTTCTCCGGCACGTACTTTGAGATCGACTTGCCGCCGATCTCTTCCTCACCCTCGATGAGAAATTTCACGTTGACCGGGAGCTTGCCACGCAATTCGCCTAGCGCCTCGATGGCCTTAATGTGCATGTAGAACTGGCCCTTGTCGTCGGCGCTGCCGCGGGCGTAAATGTTGCCGTTGCGGATTGTGGGCTCGAATGGCGGCGTTTCCCACAGCTCCAGCGGATCGGGCGGCTGGACGTCGTAGTGCCCATAGAGCAACACCGTCGGCTTGCCCGGAGCGTGCAGCCAGTCGGCGTACACCAGCGGATGCCCGCCGGTGGGAATCACTTCGACGTTCTCGAGGCCGGCGTCCGCCATCGCTTCCGCCGTAAACTGGGCGGCTGCTTCCACATCAGCCTTGTGCTCGGGCAGCGTGCTGATGCTCGGGATTCGGAGGAATGTCTTCAACTCGTCCAGCAGACGGGTCTCATTTTGCTGAACGTATTTCGCCAGATCTTGTTCCATGGTCCACTTCATTATAGGCGTGGGGGAATAATGGGAGGCATGAATCGCACAGCTCTGCTTGTCTTTGCGCTGGTTCTCGCCGCTCCCGCGCAGGAGGACCTGTTCCGGCTCCTCAGCCCGTCGGCATCGAACGCGACTGCCCGGATCAACGCGCAGGACAAGACGTGGGAGGACTGGGTGCGTCGTACCGGCGAGCGCCCGCCCGATTTCTCGAAGCTGCGCTCGCAGCCCCTGCTTCCCGACCCGCTGGAGGGAGTCAAGACCCGGGCCGACTGGCCGAAGCGCCGGGAATGGATCAGGGCCGAGTTCCAGAAATGGGTATTCGGGACCATGCCGCCCAGGCCGGACAACCTGCAGGCGCGGGTCCTTGCCGAGCGCAAAGAGGGGGACGTGACGGTTCGCGACGTGCTCCTTGAGTTCGGGCCTGGCCGGAAAGGCACGCTGCATGTGCAACTGGTGATCCCGCCCGGCAAGGGGCCGTTTCCGGTGTTCCTGACGAATCATCCGCGGACCCGCCCGTGGATCGTCCCTGCCGTCCGACGCGGCTATATTGGCGCCATCTACAACGCCGCCGACCCCATCTATGGCGCGCCCGACGACTCCGACGCCTACATCGAGCTCTACCCTCAGTACGACATGTCGGCGATGGCGCGATGGGCGTGGGCCGGGTCCCGTGCGGTGGACTACCTGGTGACGTTGCCGGAGGTCGACAAAGCCAAAATCGGCATCTCCGGCCACAGCCGCAACGGCAAGCAGGCGATGATCGCGGCTGCCATGGATGACCGGATCGCCGCGGCTGTCCCGTCGAGCGGCAACACTGGCGAAGGCACGCCGTGGCGCTATACCACCGATATGTTCGCCAACGAAACGCTGGAGCGGATCACCGGCAGTTTCCCGGGCTGGTTCCACCCCCGGCTACGGTTCTTCGCCGGACATGAGGACAGGCTGCCCGTCGACCAGAACATGCTCGGGGCCCTGATCGCGCCACGTGGGCTGATGCTGGCGTCGTCGTACTCGGAAGGCCAGGGTGCGCCTTTCGCGTTCGAAGAGAACTATCGGTCGGTGCGCAAGGTCTACGACTTCCTCGGTGCCCCGGGAAAGCTCGCGCTCTCCCTCCGTGCAGGGGAACATGCCACCACGGCGGAGGACATTGAGGAATATGTCGACTTCTTCGATTCCGTGTTCGGACGCAGCACCCGCCCTGTGGTCCGAACGGAACTCGCGCCGCGACCATTCACCGCGCCAAAAGCTCCCCAGCCACCACCAGCCAGCGACGTCGCTGGAAACATCCGCTGGGCCCTTGGAGACGCGCCGCCGGAGGTTCCGTTCCCCAACCGCAAGACGCTGGCGGGTCGAGGCATGACGACGGAAGGCTGGCTCGGCATGCTGTACAACCGGCCACTGGCGGGCAAGGGCTTCAAGGCCGTCGCGCTGCCGTTCGGTGACGACCTGAAGGCCGACGTCTATGTGCCCGATCCGTTGCCGGTGGGCAAGATGCCTGTCGTCATCTGGCTGCACGCGTTTTCCCACGCCACCGGCTACTCGCGCGACATCCGGCCGTTCATCGAACTGGCTACATCGAAGGGATTTGCCGTGCTTGCCTACGATCAGATTGGCTACGGCTCCCGCATCCACCAGGCGACCCGGTTCTACGAGCGGTATCCCAACTGGTCGCTGCTCGGCAAGATGGTCTCGGATGCCCGCGCCGCTGTTTCCGCCGCTGCCGCGATTGAATCGTTCGACAGCCAGCGCATTTATCTTGCCGGGTACGCGCTCGGAGGGAAGGTCGCTATCTGGACGGCTGCTCTCGACACGCGGCCCGCGGGGGTGTTCGCGGCCAGCGCCTTCACTCCGCTTCGAACTGCCAACGACAGCGTCGAGGGCATCGCGCAGTACACGCAACTCCACCAGCTGGTCCCTCGCTTCCGCTTTGGACTGTCGACCGATTACAGTCAGTTGCTGAAGGCGATCGCTCCGCGGCCCGTATACGTCCGCGCGCCGACCCTCGACCGCTATGCCATCCTGAAGGACATACAGCAAGCCGTGCAGTATGCAGGCCCGCACGTGACCCTGGCTACGCCTGTCGACTACAACCGGTTCCGGCAGGATGCGCAGCGCGAGGCGGTCGAATGGCTGGAAAGGCTCCGATAATTCATGCCGATTTCGGAAATTCAGGGCGTTATTTGCTGCGGCAATATCGTCTTTGACACAGCGGTGTGGCCCGTGGAGGACCTCGACTGGAACACCACCACCTGGGTGGAGACCATCACGGAGGGAATCGGCGGCAATGGTGCCAACACGTCGTTTACGCTCGCGAAGCTCGGCACTCCGGTGCGACTGTTGAGCATTACCGGCACCGATGACCGGGGTGTGCGCGCGCTGGAGATTCTGCAAGCGGTGGGAGTCGACACGGAAGGGGTCCGCCGCGACGGCACGGAGCCCACGTCGACCACGGCGGTGCTGATCCATCGAGACGGCGACCGCAAATTTCTTCATCGACCGGGGATCAGTCGTGTTCTTGCGGCCTCGGACGTTACGCTGAGTCCCCTGGCGGCGGGCTTCACGCATTTCCATCTGGCCAATCCGTTTGCATTTCCAACGTTACGCACGGACACGGGAAGCGTGATGCGCCGCGCCAGGGAAGCTGGCCTGACCACGTCGATGGACACGGGCTGGGACTCGAAGGGCCGCTGGATGATGGATCTCAGCGCAGCGCTGCCGTACACGGACTTGCTGTTCGTCAACGATGCGGAGGCGCGGCTGCTGGGAGGGTCGGACGATCTTGAGGTGGCGCTGGCTGAACTGCACCGGCAAGGCGCGCGGGATGTGGTGGTGAAGACGGGGTCAAAGGGGTGCTCGGTTTGTACGCCGGATTCTGTGCTCGACGTTCCTGGTTTCAAGGCGGCTGCTAAAGACAGCACCGGAGCCGGGGATTGCTTTGCCGGAGCCTTTCTCACCGGCATCGCACGGGGCATGAATTACCAGGAATGCGCGACGTTTGCCAATGCGGTCGGCGCTATGAATGTGGAGCACATCGGCGCGACTGCCGGAGTGCGGTCTTTCGACGAAACGCTGGCGTGGATGCGCCAGCGAAATAATTCTTGACCTGTCTACAACTGCAGGCCTGAACCTGAGTGAAGAATGAGCGTGACTGAACTCGCCCGTGCCTGTGGCATTAGCCGCACGACGGTCTTGTACTACGAATCGATCGGCCTTCTTGAGGAACCTCGCCGCACGGAGTCCGGGTATCGGAAGTACGGTGCCCGGGAGCTGGACCGTCTCCGCAAAATCTGCGAGTGGCGGCAGGCGGGACTCACCCTTGAGGACATCCGGTCAATGCTGACCCGCACTTCAAAGGACGGCGACGCAGCCTCAGTCCTGCGCAGCCGACTGGCGGAAATCGGGCGCGAGATCGCGAAACTGCACGGGCATCGGCGCGCCATTCTGGCTTTGCTCAAAAATCAGACACAATTTAGGAGAAATCAGGAAATGACCAAAGACAAATGGGTGGAAATCATGCGGGCATCGGGCTTCAGCGACGACGACATGCAGCGCTGGCACACGGAGTTCGAGAAGGCCGCGCCTGAGGATCACGAACAGTTCCGAGCCTATCTGCAGATTCCCGGGGCAGAGATCACGCGTATTCGTGGAATGGAGCCGCAAGGCTTAACTGAGGAGGGCCCGAACCGGCGTAAACCGGTCCGGGCCGGTGCCATGCCCTGACGAAGTATAAAACAACGGCACTGGATCTCATTTTCGCGGAACACTCGCGGCCATTTCCCGAAAGGCAGGAAGAAATTCGTCGGTCGAGTCCGCCGGAGCCATCCTCCCCACCATCAGGCCCATCCCGACGAATTACCTGGAACAAGCAGTGTGGAGGCCTCCTTCGTGCTCTCATTCGAAGAATTTCCTGGCGCCGATCTCAAAGCCCGCGAACCTCGATGCGGCCCGCAACCAATGCGGCGCACGCAAGCGCCAAAACAGTCGACCATGTCTTCATTGCCAACCCTCAATTCCGCCGCGACTCAGATCCGCAGTAAACTGACTAATTCATGACTGCTTCGGACTACTGTAAACAGCTGAAAGGGGTTTTCGGCTTCCCCATCACGCCCTTTCGCCGCGACCTGTCGGTCGACTACGACGCTCTCGCCCGCAATGTCGACGAGATGGCTCGCCATCCGTTCTGCGCTTTGGTGGCGGCTGGCGGCACGGGTGAACTCTACTCGATGACGCCTGAGGAAGTCGAGCAGGTGGTGAAAGTCGCCGTGGATGCCACCGCGGGTCGCATGCCCGTCGTTGCGGGGACGGGCTATAACCTGCCCATCGGCACCGACATCGCACGCCGTGTCGAGCGCGCCGGAGCCGATGTGATTCTGGTACTGCCGCCCTACTACAACGGCGCCCCGGAATCCGGACTGTTCACGTTCTACGAGTCCATCGCACACGCCTCCGGCCTCCCGCTCATGATCTACAGCCGCGACTGGGCCGTGTTCTCTCCGCAGCAGGTGGCCCGGCTGGCTGACCGCATTCCGACGCTCGGCGCATGGAAGGACGGGCAGGGAAATGGTCGAGCGTATCAGCGCATCATGCAGCACAACGGCGACCGGCTGGCCTGGTATGGCGGACTTGGCGACGACTGCGTCCCCACGTACTTCGCCGCCGGCGTTCAGGCTTATACGTCGAGCATCTCGAACATTTCGCCGAAAGTGTCGCTGGCTTTAGCGGAAGCGGGCATGGCGCGCGACTTCGCACGGCTGGACGTGCTTATGGCTAAATACGTCCACCCGTTGTACGCGATCCGCGAGCGAATGAAGGGGTATGAAGTGGCGGTTATGAAGACTGCGATGGAAATTTTGGGAATGCCCGCAGGCCCGGTGCGACCTCCGCTGGCGAACACCCGCCCCGAAGATGTACCGGACATCGAAGACCTGATGGACGTCTACCGTCAGGCTGAAGCGTCGGCTGCAGCCTGACGGCCCTTCCCCGGCCTAACGCCAGCCGTTCGGCTGGTCGTACCGGTCGGTGTTCGCCTGATACTCGGACCAGTCGACCGCGCCGTCGCGGTTCCGGTCAAGACGCCGGAATAACTGCGCCGAGGACTTCCATTCGTCCGAACTGACACGGCCGTCGCGGTTTGTGTCCCACTGGTCGAACCGCCCGCGCCGCTGCCACTCCCCGCCCCGCTGGTAATATTCGTTGGCCGACACGCGACCGTCGCGATTCTCATCCAGCTTGTCGAACTGGGCGAACCCGCCGGGCCACTCGTCGCTATCGATGCGGCCGTTGCGGTTCTGATCCAGATCCCGCAGCGTCGCGGTGTCGATGTTCCGCAACTCATCCTGTGTTAACACGCTGTCTCTGTTGGTGTCGAGCTCATGGAACACGTTGGCTTTGTACGGCCACTCATAGCCCTCCACTGCTCCGCTGTTATTCTGGTCGAGCTTGTCGATGGCTCGACCACCCTGCTGGGAGCTCGTGTTGCGGTCGGCGCTCCGGTTGCGTGAGTTCATTCCAGAGATCTCGTCGCCTTTAAGAACACCGTCGCGATTGGCATCGCGCTTGCGAAATTCCCGCATATTCCCACGCCATTCACGGCGCGTAATTTGCCCGTCGCGGTCGGTGTCCATCCGTTCGTAGTTCTGAGCCGCCAGCGGCATCGCCAGCAATAAAGCCGAAAGTAAGAATTGGTGCCGAATCATCTGTCCGTACTCCCTGTGAAGGTGGACCGCAAGCCGATAGCCGATCTCCTAAGTCATTGATTCTGCGTCAGCCGCCCTGCTCCGTGCCGCGCTTTTCTCCCATGGCCGAGCAAGCTTTTCCTCCAACGCCGCCTTCACCCCCGGCCATTCTCCCGAAATTACACTGAAATACACGGTATCCCGGATCGTGCCGTCGCCGTTCACCATGTGCGACCGAAGCGTGCCCTCCTCCTTCGCCCCCACGCGAAGCATGGCATTCCGAGACCTGAAGTTCAGCGCGTTGGTCTTCAACTCCACCCGGTTCACGCCCAGCACCTCAAACGCATGCCGGAACATCAGGTATTTTGCTTCGGTATTGATGGGCGTCCGCTGCCAGGCCGGCCCGATGAACGTCCAGCCGATCTCCAGCCGCTTGTGCTCCATCGCAATCGACCCGTACCGCGTTGTCCCAATCGGCCGGCCCGTCGACTTGTCGCACGTGGTAAACGGCAGCGACACGCCCCGCGACTGCTCGTCGAGCGCCCCGGCCAGGTACGCGCGCATCTGTTCCAGCGTCGCGATCTTCAGGCAGGAGTAGCGCCAGACCTCCGGGTCCGCGCCTGCTTCAAACAGCGCCTCGGCGTGCGACAACTCCAGCGGCACCAGCCGCACATACTGCCCTTCGAGAATTACTGGTTCCAGTCCCATGCTTGTGATAGCGTAGCGCTGATGATGAAATTCGGCATCAACACTCTGCTCTGGACTGCTGGGTTCGACCGCTCGCACCTCGACCTGCTGCCCCGATTCCGCGAATGGGGATTCGACGCCGCTGAAATCGCGCGCTTCGAATTTGCGAGCTTTCCCGCAGCCGACGTCCGCCGCGCCGTCGAAGCCGCCGGACTCGAAGCGGTCTTCTGCTCCGCCCTGACCGGCGACACCAGCATCGTGTCGGACGATCCGGCCATCCGCGCACGCGCCATCGCATTCATTACGGAAGGAATTGAAACAGCGGCCGCCATTGGAGCGAAAGTCTTCGTGGGACCCTACTGCGCTCCGGTCGGCTACCTGCCCGGCCGTCGCCGCAATCAGGACGAGTGGAAGTGGGCGGTCGAAGGCCTGCAGTCGCTCGGCCCCGTGCTTGAGGCCTGCGACGTGCAACTCGCCGTCGAGTCGCTGAACCGCTTCGAGACTTATTTCCTCAACACCATAGCCGACGCGGTGAAGTTGTGCGATGAAGTGAACCACCCACGCGTCGGTATACTCTTCGACACATTCCACGCCAACATTGAGGAAAAAAATATCGCCGCCGCGCTGGCGGCCTGTGGGCGCCACCTGAAGCACGTCCACACCTGCGAGAACGACCGCGGGATTCCAGGCAGCGGGCACGTGGAGTGGACGGAGACTCTGGCGACGCTCAAGGCCTCCGGCTACGACCAGTACGTTTGCATCGAGAGCTTCGGCTCGCGCATTCCCGAGATCGCCGCAGCCGCCTGTATTTGGCGCGACCTCGCCCCGTCATCCGACGCGATTGCCTCGGAAGGCCTGAAGTTCCTCAAAAGCCACCTCAGCGATTCCAAAGCGAGTGCCTAAATGGGAAAAGGGGAATCATCGAAATGATCCCCCTTTGCCGCGTCGATCAGGTTTGACCCTGGAACTGTGACTCTAAGGTCCCCTTCTGTTCGGGGCACTTCTCAATCTAGCACAGCCAACACTCAGCGACGTCGAGAACCCGAATTTCTCTCGAATTCCTTGTCGGTCATTAGCGATGGTGTGGTGAGCGCGCCCCTACCCATCAATATTGACGCGCCCATACCTCCAGATCAGAACCGGTACTGCAATCCGAACTGCAGCACGCGACGCCCACTCTGCGTGGAGGTAATCCGGCCAAACGTCGCCGACGTGATCGTGATATCGCCGATATAGAAACTCGGAGTATTGGTCACGTTGAACGCTTCGGCTCGGAACTCCATCCGATGATTCTCAAACAACCGCACTTCCTTCAACACCGCCGCGTCCAGATTGATATACCCCGGACCGTAGAACATGCGCCGCTGCAGCGACCCTACACCGCCCGACGTCGGCTGGAAGAAAACCTGCCCGCTGAACGCAGCAGAGCCATCCGCCGCCACCGCACGGCCATCCGTGCCGACCGCGTTCCTGTCAATCATGATCGGACCATTGCCCGTCATCTGGAACTTAACAATTTCGTCGAGCTGATCCCCGGTCAACGAAGTGCTCGCCGTGTTCGATGCGGAACGCGCCGCGCGGTTCAGCGTGCCGCGCCCGGAAAGAATGCTGAACGGCGATCCGGTCTGCCACGTGAAATTGCCCGTTGCAGTCCACCCGCCGAAAATCCGTTCCAGCACGCCCGATCCCGTATTCAGCAACTTTCCGCTGCCCACAGGCAGCAGATAAGCTCCGTTCACCTTGAACGCATGCCGCAAATCGAACGGCGTTGGAGCCCGCTCAATCGCCGCATTCTCGTTGTCGAGGAACGGCTCAAACCGGGTCTGCGCGTCGCCCGCCGCGTCGCTCAGCGACTTCGCCCACGTGTAGTTCACCTGCACACTCGCGTCCCGAATTGTCCGACGGTAATCCACCTGCAGCGCGTTGTAGCTCGCGTTGGAGTAATTAGTCATCAGATTCGTGCCCAGCGCCAGCGGATTACGGTAGAACTGCACCCCCCCGTTGACTCGATTGATCATGTAGAAGTTCGCCAGCTCACCAGCCTCGCCCGTCTGGATGTAGTTGCGTACCGCCGCATTCCCCAGATTTCCACCGCTCGAAGTGCGGTCGAAAACCGGGAGCGGCTGGGATCCGGCAATCGCCGGGTTATATGCGGGATTGAAAACGCGCGTCGAGGCCATCGACAGATCCGCATTGCGCTGAGCCTTCCGGAAATCGTCAAGGAACCCGTTGTCTTTGATCACAATTTGGTTCAAATCGAATGCGCGGAACTGCTTCGTGGCATGGTTGCCGACATAGCGAACTTCGAAAACGCCCTTCGCGATTTCGCGCTGGATCCCGAAATTCCATTGCTGCACATAGGGAGTGGCGAGGCTCGGATCCACCGTCGCGAAAGCTGCCGATGTGTTCGTCGCGTAGTTGTCGGCAAACGTGCGCGGCACCTTAAACGCGGGAGTCGCCAAAACCGTCGGCCGGCTGGCCACGTCGACAAGGTTCGGCATCGTCACTGTCTGAGCCAGACCGTCGTTCGTGCCCACGCTGTTGTAAATCGACCGGATAAATTCGTCGTTCGGATAATTCACGCTGTAACCGGCGCGAATTACCGTCTTGCCGCCACTAAACGGCTGCCACGACAACCCGACATTCGGCCCAAAGTTATTCCAGTCGCTCTTGTAAAACGGCCGTCCCGCCGAATTGCCCGCGAAATCCAGAGTGCCGTTCGAAAGCAGCGTCGTGATCGCGTTGCCATTCTGCAGCACCGGCGTCAGCATCAGCGAGTCCTTCTCGTTCACCGGCGTAAAGTACTCCCACCGAACGCCCAACGTCACCGTCAGGCGCGGAGTTACCTTCCATTGGTCATTTAAATACAGCGCCCAGTTCTGCATGGAGAACCGGCGGGCATTCGTCGCACCCGGCACAAAGCCAGACGTCCGCGAGGTCGCATTAAACGTCTGTGTCGCGCTGGAAATGAAGCCGCCCTGCAGCGCCAGCAGTCCGTTTGCAATGCCAAGGTCGGTCGACCGCAGGCCCGGAATCTGAGCCGTTGTCAGGGTACGGGAATTGGCTGCGCTCATTCCGACAGTCCACGTCGGCAGGTTGGCAGCATCGTTGAACGGCTCCGCGCTGATCCTCTGATACTGAACACCGAAGCTCAGGTTGTGCTTGTTCTTGAACCAATTCGCGTTATTCGCGAGGTTGTACGTGTCGGTGTATCGACCCTGAGGCCGGAACGTGTTCACCGGATTGCTCACCAGAGGCAGCGTAAAAATGCCGTTGCCGTAGTCCTGATCCGTCAAAAACAAGCCAGGAGCCAGATTGAATCCGCCGCGAAACTCGTTGGTCACGTTCGCCTTCGGAGCCCACCGCCACGTCGCCGAAAACAGCGGCGTCGAGTTGTCATTCCGAATTCCCGGGTCCACGGAGTAGTTGTTTGCGTCCGCCGGACGGTCCAGCAGATCGCGATTCCACGCATACACGCCGCTGAACGAGTGCTTCGTCGAAGCAACATAATCGATCTTCGTCGTCAGGTTGTCCCGCGTCCGGTTGTTTCGAGCTACAAAGGCAAAGCCGCCCGTGTTCAACCCGTCGCCGATGTCGTTGCGGTTGATCTTCTCCGGACCCGGGATCTGCGCCAACACCCTCTGCATCGCCGCGTCCTGCGCCGTGTTCGTAAGCTGCAGCAGGTTGATCTGCCGCCGAACGCTCGACGTGTCGTTGTAGGTCAGAATCCCTTTGCGGGCGTCTTCACGCAAAATCGTGCGAGTCTGGCTACTCTGCTGCCGCAGCCGGAACAACTCGTAATTGGAATAGAAGAACAGCTTGTCTTTGATGATCCTGCCGCCCAGGCTCCCGCCCGCCTGATTCTGATTCAGAAACGGCGTCGCCACATTGTTGCGGTTGTTGAACCACGTGTTCCCGGCGAAGTAGTTGTTGCGGTTGCTCCAAAACAAGGCACCATGCCATGTGTTGGTGCCCGACGGAACTGAGAACGAAATCTGCGCCGCGCCATTGCCCAGCCCGGCATTCGTGTTCGACGTCGACAGCGTCATCTCCGCAATTTGATCCAGCAGCAATAAATTCGGCAGAAAATCCAGGGCATTCGTCCGAATGTAGTTGTCCTGAATATTGATGCCTTCCAGCGTGATGTTCGTGAATGAAGGACGCATCCCGTTGATCGTCGTCGGGGTGCGCGAGTTACTTCCCACACCAGCCTGTGTCGATATCAACCCCAGCGGGCTCCGGTTCAGCGTTGGCAGCTTCCGAAGCTGCTCATTGGAGATCGTCGTCGTGATCTCCGCGTTCGCCGTCTGGATCGCCACCGCATCCGCGCTGACCTCCACGACCTCTGCCGAGGCGCTCACTTCCAGCTTCACCGGCTGGACCGCGAGCTCAGTATTCGAATCCACCTTCAGCCCGCGAATGATCTCCTTGCGGAATCCCGGCGAGAACACCTCAAGGTCATAAAGGACCGGTTGCAGTCCATTGAACTGGAACAGCCCGGCAGCTGAGGTCTCGGAGACCGACAGCGCCGCTGCGGAACCCCTCAAAAACAGATTGATAGTCGCTCCGGGCACCGCGGCGCCCTGAGCATCCACAACACTGCCCGAAATACGGCCCGTCTGCGCCAAAAGGCTCGAGGAGGCCGCAAGAAAGCCCACAGCTACCGCCAAGCGTAACGTAAATAACATTTTCCTTGTTCCCCAACGCGGAAAGATAATTGATGTTAGCGGAATCCTGCGGCCCGTTCACATTCCCGGCAAAAATCGGCAGATTTGACGTCCACCCGCTCCACCCCATGGCTCGACGCCATCACGCATTGCCAGTCTGAACAATGCCGCAGCCCGAGCGTGTGCCCCAACTCATGCACGCACTCCTTCACCAGCCGGTCCAGCAGCACGGCTTCATCGGGTGGGAGTCCGTAGTAGTCCTGCCGCAGGCGGTGATACGAGGCCAGGGCGGCTCGGCCGGACAACTGCGCTTCCCCGAAAACAAACGTCAGAACAGGCACGTACAAATCGCACGCCGCGATGCCCAGCACCCGTTCCTTGCCCGGCGAGTCGGCAAGATGTTTGAGCAGGGCCGTCGAATAATATTGATTTCGTTTTAAATCCCACGCAAATCCCGCGTCCACCGCATGTGTCACCACGTGGCAGGACCATCCCAGCCGCCGCGCCAGTGCAGCCGCAACCTGGTCCAGCAACGCCAGTGGCACGCCGTCTCCGACCGGAATAAGCCGCAACGACTCCATCGAGAGGTATTATTTCAGCGTGTATTTTCGAAGCTTGTTATAGAGTGTGGTGCGGTCGATGTCGAGCACACGCGCCGCGCGTGAGTGATTCCCGTCGCACTCCTTCCACACCCGCTCGATATGCGCGCGCTCCACTTCGTCCAGCGTCCTGCCCGTGCCCGCCGTCACCACCGACGACAATTGGAAGGAGAAGTCCGCCGGTTTCAACTCCTGGCTTCGACCCACCACCAGCGCCCGCTCCACCGCATTCTCCAGTTCACGGACATTGCCCGGCCACTCGTACTGACAAAGCATGTCCACAGCCTCACTGGTGATGCGCGGGAGCGTGACTCGACTGGTCTGCGCGCAGTGTTTGCGCAGGAAATGATCCGCCAGCAGCGGAATATCCTCGCGACGATCCCGTAAAGGTGGCAATTCAATGCACAATACATGCAGACGGTAGTACAAGTCGGGCCGGAACGTGCCGGCTTTTACCAGCGTCATCAGCTCTTTATTCGTGGCGGCGATGCAGCGGAAGTCGACCTTGGTGGCATGGCTCCCGCCGACTCGCACCACTTCCTTCTCCTGGAGAACGCGCAACAGGTCGGTCTGCATGCGAAGGCTGATGTCGGCAATTTCGTCGAGGAACACCGTGCCCCCGTCCGCCACCTCGAACTTCCCCTTCTTGCGATACTGCGCGCCCGTGAACGCCCCGCGCTCGTGCCCGAACAGCTCGCTCTCCAGCAGCGAATCGGTGAGCGCGCCGCAGTGGATGGTCACCATCGGCATGTGCCGCCGACGTCCCGCCGCGTGGATGGACCGCGCCACTACTTCTTTACCGGTGCCGCTCTCGCCCGTGATCAGAACGGTTGCGTCCGTGGGCGCCACCATCTCCACGAACTCGGAGACGCGCTTCATTGCCGCGCTTTTCCCGATTAAATCCGTGGCGGGGTAAATTTCCTTTAAATTCTCCCTAAGCCGAGTCACTTCCTGCTTCGTGCGCCGGTGCTCAATAGCCCGAGTGACCAGATGAGACAGTTCATCCGGGTCCACGGGCTTGGAAACGTAATCGTAAGCGCCGCGTTTCAGCGCCTGCACCGCCGTCTCCACCGTTGCATAACCGGTCATGATGATGACGGTCAGATCAGGATCCGCTTCGGTCAGCCGGCGGTGGACCTCCATGCCATCCATCCCGGGCATCTTGATATCCAGCAGCGCGATGTCGAACTCGCGATCCGCCACCATCGCCAGTGCCTCGCGCCCCCCCGAAGCAGCGCAAACATCGTAGCCCTCGGATTCAAACCACTGCCGCAGCGAGTCCCGCACCACCTCTTCGTCGTCCACCAGCAGGATCCTGCCCAGTGTTGCCGTACTCATCGTGTCTCCCCGGGCGACGCGGCGGCCGCGATCTCCAGCGCGCTGCGCGTCTCCCTGCTTTCAGGTGCTTCCCGCGGAAGCATCACGCAAAACTCCGCGCCCTGACCAGGCTCAGAAGTCACCCCAATCTGGCCCCCATGTGTCTCAACAATGCTCTTTGCCACCGCAAGCCCCAGACCCGTCCGCAGCTTTTCTTCTTTAGTCGTGAAAAATGGCTCGAAGATTTGTGCCAGATTCTGGGGCGAGATCCCAGGCCCGTCGTCGCGAACAACGATCTTCACGCCGTCGGTCTCCCACGGCTCCGTACGAATCGAAAGATGTCCGCCCTCGCCCGTGGCTTCCGAAGCGTTCGTCAGCAGCACCAGCACCACCTGCTGCACCTGACCCGCATCGCAGATGATCTCCGGCAGCGTGTCACTGGCCTGAACCTCCAGCGCGACTCCCTGCAGATTCAGCTGATGCCGGATCAGCGTAACCGACCGGTCCACAATCTGGTTTACATCATTCCGCTCGCGCTTGCGTGGAGCCTGCCGCGCATACGTCAGCAAATTGCGAATAATATCTCCGCATCGCCGACTCTCGCGCTCGATAATGCCGATATTTCCCAGCATCCGACGTCGCGAGTCGTCGCTGATTTCCGTCTTTTCCAGATCCTTGAGGCACAGCCGCGCATAAGTCAGAATCCCGAACAGCGGATTATTCACTTCGTGAGCGACCGTCGCCGCCAGCTTGCCGATCCCGGCGAGCTTTTCGCTGCTCACCAGATACTTGTGCGCCCGCTCCAGTTCCTCCGTCTTACTCTGAACCCGCTGCTCCAGCGTCTGCGCCCAGGAGGTGATCTCGGCGTGCGCCTCAGACAACTCGCCAGTCATCTTGTTGAACGCCAGCGCCACTTCCCCGAGCTCGTCGTTCGACACCGGTTCAATCTGGTGCGTCAGATCCCCGGCCGCCACTTCACGAATCCCATCGGTAAGCGCGTGAATCGGCCGGTGCAGTACGGTGTAGACGAACAGCAGGCTGATACCGCACAGCAGCACCAGGGCGCCCAGACTTCCCCAGATGGTCCAGTTCTGCAGCGCCGCCGTCTGACGGTCCACCGTGTCCAGTGAGAACTGCACGTCGATCACGCCCAGCACCTTCTGTTGCGCCGGATGCTCATGACAGGCTGCCGACGAACACGTCTCGTCATTGCGAATCGGGCGGATCATGGCCAGCACGCGGCCATTGCCTTCATCGCGAAACACGCGCGACGAGTCCGGACGGTTCAGCCGCTCCAGCGGGACCCCCTGCGCATGACAGCCGTAACAGGCCTCAGCCTGTTTATCGACCACCTTGCCGACCTCGCTGGTGTCCGTCGAAAAACTAATCCGACCTTCTTTGTTGAATATTCGAATTCGGCGCATACCGGGTTCGCGGCCCGCTTCGCCGATGGTGTGATACAGCGCTTCGCGATCGTTGCGGAGCATCTCATGACGCGTCCCGCGCACCACAATATCCGACAGACGCTCCGCGCTCACCAGGATCAGCTCTTCGGAGTGTTTCCGCTGCAAACGCAGGTTGAGCGCGCCGAGACCCGCAAGGATCAACGCCGCGCTCACCACAAAACACACCGCGAGCTTGGTGGCAATTCCTGGACTGAACTTCGCCCGGCCTCCACCAGCAACATTCATTTCAGGCGTGCTCGTGCTCGAATATCGGCAGATATTTCGCTGCCAGCCGGAATATCGCGAAACCCGCCGCAATAATGCTCAGCGTCACAGCGATTTCCGACCACGCCGGAATGTATCGGGTGCCGGAAGCCGCCTCGATTCCCGTGACGCTCACGTTCAGCCGGTTGGTGATGAAGCCAAACACCACCATCACTGCCGAGCCATACAGCGCCCACGGATTCCGCCGCACATGCGCCCGGAACAGGAGCAGCATCGGCAGAATCATCAGCGACATTTCCAGCATGAAGAACCACGTCTCGGCCTTGTTCTCCAGCAGGTATCCAAGCGCTCCGCGCCGGGCCAGATCCGTAAAGCGGAATGCCAGCAACACCGCGAGAGACACTGCAAGCACCCGCCCGATGCTCGAAAGCAGAGGCATTTCCAGCTCCCGGTTGAACGCACGGCTGGAATGCCACGCCTCAAAAATCATCATCGCCAGACCCACGCAGATCGCCGACATGTAGAACATCAGCGGCAACAGCGGTGTGTACCACAGCGGATGCAGCTTGTGCGGCATGATCAGATACATGGTGCCCAGTGACGACTGGTGCAGCGTCGAAAGAACCACGCCCAGAATCACCACCGGAACCGAGATGATCCGCAGCATCTTCAGAGGCGCCGACCACTTCAGCTTTTCGAAGACCACGGGAGCAAATTCCAGCGCCAGCACCGTGCTGTAGAGCATCACGCACCACGCCACTTCGAACATCACCGAGTGCGGATTGCGAAACACCATCGGGTGCCACAAGCGGTCCGGCCGTCCAAGATCGAACAGCAGCGCCACCACAACCAGCGAATATCCGAGAAATGCGGTGAGAATTGTCGGCCGCAGAATCGGCTTATACCGCTCAATATTGAAAATGTGGACCACCGCCACCAGCGTGAACCCGCCGGCCGCCAGCCCAACCCCGCACAGCACGTCGAACCCGATCCAGATTCCCCAGGGGAACTGATCGCTCAGGTTCGTCGACGCGGCCAGCCCGTAGGCGAATCGCAGCCACGTGGCATACGCACCCGACGCCATGATCGCCACAAACACCGCAGTCCAGAACCACTTCCGGAGGAAGGTGATCGCCGGCGTCATCGTTTTGTTCTCCGTTCGGTCGCTTCCGCGCGGGCCACTTCTTCTCTGCGGTGTGTAAGCCAGTACACGCCGCCCAGCAGTACCGAGCCGACACCGGCTACATCCGGAACCGCCTGCAGGACCTGCCACGTCAAATGCGGCAACGCCTCTTTCGGCAGATTCCCCCGCAGCCCCAACGTCTCGAACGGAACCGCCGAAAGATACAGCGTTGTGGTTCCGCCCACTTCGTTGAGGCCGTAGATCTTCTGGTAGTACTCGCCCGGTTTCTCCCTAAGCCGCTTCTGCGCTTCGCGGATCAGCTCGTCCCGATCCCCACTGATCGTCGCCGCCGTGGGGCAGGCCGTCGAGCACGCCGTGGGTTCACCCTTCGCCACCCGTTCCGAGCAAGCGTCGCACTTCCGGACTCGCGGGGTGCGGCTGGTCCACTCGTACGACGGCGCACCAAACGGACAGGCGGCCATGCAGTACCGGCAGCCGATGCACTTTTCCTGGTCATACAAAACAGGCCCGGCCGCCGTCTTGTGTAAGGCGGCGACCGGGCATACGGAAGCACATGCCGGTTCCACGCAGTGCATGCATTTCCGGCGGCTGAATTTGTCGCCTGACGTCACGATTGTCGTCAGTTTGCGCACCGAGAGCTTTTCCTCGGCCGCGATCGTATCGTTGTAGGGCAAACCCCACTTCTCTGAACAACCGGATTCGCAAGCCCGGCAACCAATGCAGAGAGTACTGTCGTAAAGGAGCGCGTTAACCATTTGGGCCTCAAACTCCGCACCGAAGCCGGTTGCAGGGTCTTCCAGGGTCCAACGGGCTATGGAAGCATCGGATCTTTTCCATTTTGCGGTGCAATTTCGGCACCACTTGTGGCGTTCCTCAACAGGTGAGGAAGAAATCGGACGCGATGGCCTTCCATTCCGCGTTCGGAACTTCGCTCAGAAGGTCGTCAACGGGACGCCCACCGTCGGCCGCCGCCAGACCCGCAAGCCGCGGCTGCAGGCCGTAGAGTTTCTCTACAGACTGGCGCATCCACGCACCCACCATATTCTTCGGCAACAGGTTCCGAGTGGTGGATTCCTCGTCCGGAACATGCACCGTCAACAGCCATCCCTTGCCGTAGGGGTCGTTCCGCAGCAGTGCCGGATTCTGCAACAGTTCCTGGTTAATTTCCGTCACTTCGCCTTCGGTCGGGGACACCATTTCCACCGTTTCGCCGTTGCGGACAAAGGACCAGGCCTTCTGTCCCTGCCGGATCCAGGTGCCAGGCCGCGGCAATTCAATGCTCTCGATATGGCCGGCCAGTGAGGCGCCAAACTCGTCTACGCCGACGCGGGCCACATTCTTGCGCTCGCGGTAGAGCCAGGTATGACCAAGGTGATAACGAAGCCCTTCAGGAACCTGAAAACCGTCGACAACAGCCGGGGTCAAAAACGGGGCGGGCGGCGCCGCGGGAACAGCTTCTTTCGCAATCCTGGGGGCATGACGATAGCTAAGCAGCCAGTCGATAATCGCAAATGCGAGGAAGGTCAAAAGCAAAAGTCCGACAGCCATGGTAAGTCTCCTTTTCGGTCTCTTCCGCGGGGGGCTTTTGCCTTGCCGCGTTCGCATAATATAAGGACACTTCTCGTGCCAATTGCCTAAGTCTTTGAAACTAATCGACATGTATGCTTTTGGATCTGCCTCCACGTGTCGCGAATCTCAACACCACGGCGGCTAAACAGGACCTATGTTGCTGATTCTAAAAAGACTGCGGGAAATCGCACCAACTGTAGCGTAAATCGGCACACCCAGGAACCCATGTCTGGGGGAACTGACTCAGCCAGACGAGTGCTAGGATGAGAGTTTCCCCCGGATGATCAGCTCAGTCCCGGACATCCTCGCCCGTATCGTCGAGCACAAAAAAGCCGAGTTGGCCGAGTCCCGCTCCCGCCTCCCGGACTTGGAGCGTATGGCCGCCAGCCGAACCTCCCGGCGCGACTTCGCCACCGCCCTCGGACCCGGCTCCGGCCCCCGTATCATCTCTGAAATCAAGAAAGCGTCCCCCAGTAAAGGCCTGCTTTCCAAAGACTTCCATCCGCCGAGCATCGCCCGGGCCTACCAGGCCGGAGGTGCCGCCGCCCTCTCCGTCCTGACCGACGTGCGCTTCTTTCAGGGCAGTCTCGCCGACATGGAAGCCGCCCGCGCCGCTGTCGACATCCCCACGCTTCGCAAAGACTTCACCCTGGAGCCGTTCCACATCATCGAAGCGGCTGCCCACGGAGCCGACGCCATCCTGTTGATAGCCGCGCTGCTCACCGAAACCGAGCTCCGCGACCTCCGCGAACAAGCCGAATCGCTGCACCTGGCCGCTCTGGTCGAGGTCCACAACGACTCCGAGCTCGACCGCGCCCTCGCCAGCGGAGCCCGCATCGTCGGCGTCAATAACCGCGACCTCCACACCTTCCAGGTCCGCCTCGAAACCTCGCTCCGCCTGGCTGAGCGTATGCCCGACTACATAATCCGGGTTAGCGAGAGCGGCATCAGTTCTCCCGCGGATATCGAGCTGCTCACAAAATCCGGCTACACCGCGTTTCTGGTGGGCGAGCACTTCATGCGAAGCGGCAACCCGACAGCCGCCTTACAGGAACTCTTGAACAGGACAGGCGGCCAACCATGACCCGCCGCCCCGACTTCATCGTAAAAATCTGCGGAATCACCAACCGCGAGGACGCCGTGGCAGCCGCCGAAGCCGGAGCCAACGCCTTAGGCTTCAACTTCTACCCGCAGAGTCCGCGCTATCTCCCCGAGCCCGAAACCGCCGCCGCCCTCGCGGAAGACCTCGACGTGCTGCGAGTGGGCATCTTCGTCAACTCGCCGCCGGAAGAGGTGGCCGACATTGTCGAACGAGCCGCCCTCGACATCGTCCAGCTCCACGGCCACGAGGACCCCGCCGACTTCGCCACTCTGCGAGTCTGGAAAGCCTTCCGGGTCCACCCCGGCTGGGACCCCGAAATTCTCTGCAGCAGTGGCGCCGAGGCTTACCTCCTCGACGGCCCGGCTCCGGGCACGGGCGCTACATTCGACTGGACGCTCGCCCGTAACCTCCCGCAGCGCATCATCCTCGCTGGAGGCCTCAGTCCGGAAAACGTCGGTGAGGCGGTAAAACTCATCCGCCCCTGGGGAGTCGACGCCTGCTCCAGGCTCGAGCGCGCCCCCGGCATCAAGGATCACGAAAGGATTCGGCAGTTCGTCGCGAACGCCGTTGTCGCAGCAGCATTATGATTGCTTCCTCCCAGCCCGACGCGAAGGGCCACTTCGGCCCATACGGCGGCCGGTACGTCCCTGAAGTCCTGATGGCGCCACTCGAAGAACTCGAGCTGGCGTACGCGGAGGCCCGCGCCGACAACACATTTCAGGCCGAACTCGACAACCTCCTCCAGACCTACGCCGGTCGCCCGACGCCGCTCTATCACTGCAAACGGCTCAGCGAGTCCCTTGGTGGCGCCGCTATCTGGCTCAAACGCGAGGACTTGCTCCACACCGGAGCGCACAAGATCAACAACGCCCTTGGCCAGGCTCTTCTCGCCCGCCGGATGGGCAAAAAGCGCATCATCGCCGAGACCGGAGCCGGGCAGCACGGCGTCGCCACCGCCACCGCGTGCGCGCTGTTCGGGCTCGACTGCGTGGTCTACATGGGCGAAGAGGACATGCGCCGCCAGCGCCTTAACGTCTTCCGCATGCGCCTCCTTGGCGCCAGCGTGGTCGGCGTCACCAGCGGCAGTCGCACCCTGAAGGACGCCATCAGCGAAGCCCTGCGCGACTGGGTGACCAACGTCGCCGACACCTTCTACCTCCTCGGATCGGCCCTTGGCCCGCACCCTTACCCCATGATGGTGCGCGACTTCCACCGCGTCATCGGCCTCGAAGCCAAACAGCAGATCCTCGCCGCAACCGGCAAACTCCCCGACCAGGTGATCGCCTGCGTCGGCGGCGGATCCAACGCCATCGGCATTTTCCACCCGTTCATCCCCGACACCGACGTGAGGCTCATCGGAGTCGAAGCGGGAGGCCGCAGTCTGACCCTCGGCGAGCACGCCGCGCGATTCGGACCCGGCGCCAGCGCCCCCGGCGTCCTCCACGGCTGCTTCAGCTACCTGCTGCAGGATGAAGACGGCCAGATTTCGCTGACGCATTCCGTTTCCGCAGGCCTCGACTACGCCTCCGTTGGACCCGAGCACGCATGGCTGCACGATCAGCATCGCGCCGAGTACGTCTCCGCGTCCGACGGCGAAGCCCTCGAAACTGCCAAACTGCTCGCGCGAACCGAAGGAATCATCCCTGCGCTCGAAAGCTCTCACGCGGTAGTCGAGGCGGTTCGCCGAGCCCCCACCAGCCCCGGCCAGACATTCATCGTGAATCTCTCCGGCCGAGGTGATAAAGATATTGATATCTACCGCGAGAACATCCCCGAGATGGACGTCAAGTAAATGAGCCGAATCGCACGGTTGTTCGAACGCACCAGGGCCGAAGGCCGTCCCGCCCTCATCGCCTACCTCACCGCGGGTGACCCGAATCCGTCCCGCACTGTGTCGCTGATCCGGGCACTGGAGCGTGGAGGAGCGGATCTCATCGAGCTCGGAGTGCCATTCTCCGATCCCATCGCCGACGGTCCCGTCATTCAGCGTGCCGCCGAGCGCGCGCTCAAGGCAGGCACCAACATGCGCAAGGTACTGGAGATCGCCACCGCGGTTCGCAGCGAGTCGCAGATTCCGCTGTTGCTCTTCACCTATCTGAACCCTGCGCTCCGGTACGGATTCCAGCAGCTCGGCCGCGACGCCGCCACCGCCGGCATCGACGGCTGCCTCCTCATTGACCTCAGCGTGGAAGAAGCCGAGCCATACGTCGAGGGCGTGCGAGCCCATAATCTCGACACAGTATTCCTCGCCGCACCCACCAGTACCGACCGCCGCCTCGAACTCGTGGCCAAATACTCCAGCGGCTTTGTCTATCTGGTGTCACGCACTGGAGTTACTGGTGAACAAACGTCTGTATCCTCCATGGCGGGCGAGTTAGTAACTCGCGCCCGGCGCTTTACAAATCTTCCCCTCGCGGTGGGCTTCGGCATTTCCACTCGAGCGCAGGTTGCCGAGGTGGGTGCTTTCGCCGACGGCGTCGTCGTAGGCAGCGCATTGGTAAGAACTGTAGAAAAGTTAAACACCAGCGACACGCTCGAATTCGAAGTGGAACAATTCACGCGAGGCCTCGCCAACGGACTCGCGCGCGAGGCGGCTCGATGACCAACGAAGAAGCAGCAGCGGCAGAAATGGCGATCCATCGCGAGGGGATCGACCGTATCGACCTCCAGTTGCTCGCCCTGCTTAACGAACGCACTAAAATTGTAGAGAAAATCGGCAGAGTCAAACAGGCCGCTTCACTCCCGGTGTACGAGCCGAAGCGCGAAGACGCCGTCTATCGCAACGTCCTCGACCATAACGAGGGACCACTGACGTCCGATGCGGTCCGCCGCATCTTCGAGCGCATCATTGATGAGATGCGAACCCTGCAGAGACAGAGGAGTAGTTAGATGTTTATCGTGATGCAGGAAGGCGCGACGAACGAGCAAATTCAGGGAGTAATCGACCGGCTGGTGGAACTGAACTTCACGGTCCATCGCTCCACGGGCATGGTGCATACCGTCCTTGGAGGCGTCGGCCCGGAAGATTTCGTGAACCCAGCTGAGTTTCAGGTGCTGGATGGTGTTCAGGAAGCGCATCGCATTATGTCGCCCTACAAGCTGGCGAGTCGCAGCTTCCGGCCGGGCGGCACTGTTGTAAAAATCGGCGACGTTGAGATCGGCGGTAACACGGTGGTCGCTATGGCGGGACCGTGCAGCGTCGAGAATGAAGATCAAATCGAGCAGGCGGCCGAGTTCGTCGCAGCCGCCGGGGCCAGAGTCATCCGGGGCGGTGCGTTCAAGCCACGGTCGTCCCCGTACAGCTTCCAGGGACTCGGAGAAGTGGGCCTCAAACTACTCCGCACTGCTGCAAATCGCCACAATCTGCTGGTAGTCAGCGAGGTGATGGATCAGACGCAGATCGCCGTGATGGAGCCTTACGTCGACATCTTCCAGGTGGGCGCACGCAACATGCAGAACTTCACTCTGCTGCGCGAACTCTCCCACATCCGCAAGCCGGTATTGCTGAAGCGAGGCATCGCCGCAACCATCGAGGAACTGTTGCTGTCCGCTGAATACATCCTTTCCGGTGGGAACTACGACGTGATTCTGTGCGAACGCGGGATCCGCACGTTTGAAACATACACCCGCAACACGATGGACATTTCAGCGATTCCTATTGTAAAGAAATTGTCCCATCTGCCGATAATTGCCGACCCATCGCATGGCACCGGGCGCCGCGACCAGGTCCTGCCCATGGCCCGGGCCGCAGTCGCCGCGGGAGCCGATGGCCTGATTATTGAGGTGCATCACGATCCCGACAAAGCTCTCTCTGACGGAGCGCAGTCTCTTCGTCCTGAGCAGTTCACGGAACTCATGCAGCAACTGCGGATCATCGCCACAGCTGTTGGCCGGAACGTCTGATCGAGATGGGTGATGCGCTTCAAACTGTAGCAATCGCAGGCGTAGGACTGATCGGCGGTTCGTTCGGCCTCGCCTTGCGAAAGCGCGGTTTTCCGGGGCGAATCGTGGGAATCAGCTCGCCGAGGACCATTCAGACCGCCATCGAGCGTGGGGCCATCGATGAGGGTGTCACTCTGGAAGCCGCCGCTGCCGACGCGGATCTCATCTTCCTCGCTCAGCCAATATCGGTCATTCTTGAAACTATCGACGCATTGGTACCGCTTGCGCGGCCAAATTGCCTTGTTACTGACGCAGGTAGTACTAAAGTGCGGATCTGTGAAAGCGCCTCCCGGCTGCCGAGATTCCTCGGCGGTCACCCCATGGCCGGCAAGGAGCAGCCTGGAATTGCCTCGGCGGACCCTGACCTCTTCTGTGAAAGGCCCTGGATTCTTACCCCGCCAAAGGGCGTCATTTCTAATACACTGTTAGAAAGTGAATACTTAGGTTGGATCGAAACGTGCGGGTCTGTTCCTGTGGTTTTAACACCGCAACAACATGACCAGACAGTCGCCTGGACGTCTCATCTTCCACAGCTTGCGTCCACTTGCCTGGCTTCTGTTCTTCACTCGCAACTCAACGCAAATAAAGTATCCCAGGTCTCAGGTCCGGGGCTGCGCGACATGACCCGGCTCGCTCTAAGCCCCTGGCCGGTATGGCGGGACATCCTGTCCACGAATGCGGTAGCAATTGACCACGTGCTGGGCGTGTATATTGACAAACTTACAGAAATGAGAGAGAATTTGCAAACCCAACGTACAGGCGAGGAATTCACCATCGCTGCTGAAATTGCGCACAAAATTCGGCGTGGGGCTCAGAAGTTGTAGAGAGAGGGGGTTCTAAATTGCGAGTCAGCGCGTTAGCTTCCGCAATACGGGAAGATCTTCTTACGGCAGAAGGCGTTCGGCGGGTAGTACTGTCCCGCAGGACGTCGGCGATCTTCTCGAGTGGAACACCAGCCACTCATATTTACTTTCTCGATTCCGGACTAGTGAAGATCGAGAAAATGTCAGACGTCAACCGCGAGATACTTGTTACAGTCATCGCAGGCGGCGATATTTTCGGCGAACAAGCTGTTGCCGGAGAAGGCGTCTTCACCTCCTCTGCCCGAGTTCTTGAATCGGGCACTGCTTACTCCATCCCCGCGGACGCTTTTCACCGCTACTGTGAGCGTCGGCCTGACGTGTGGAAAATGGTCGTCCAGCACCTCCTGCAACGGAATGAGGAGCTGGAGCGCAAGATTGAGCACCTTTGTCATTCCGATGTCCGCGAGCGTCTTGTGTACTACCTCCAGGAACTGGCCCGGATCACTCCGTCGCACGATCCCACGGGCAGCATCATTCACATTTCTCAAAATGAACTGGCCAGCCTGGTGGGAGCTACTCGCGAAACCACGTCTACTACGCTAAACGCGCTGGCGCGTCGTGGACTCATCTCTCTTGGGCATCGAATGGTGATGATTCCATCGCTGGAAATGCTTAAGGAAGCGTCCGGTCCGCCAAAATCCGCCCGCGGTACGGCTGTGGGATTCTCACAGATGTGATTCGGCGGCACGCCAGGTGCCGCCCCCATCTTGCCTGAATTCAATAGTTTACGTCATGGCCCGTAAAATGCTTTATTACGGTTGTCATGAAGCTGCTGTGTCTGAGCTCACTCCTGATCGTCGCGATTCCTCTGCTGGGTCAGTCCCCTGTTGCCGATCCGCCGACCCCATCCGCGGTCGACGAGGCCGCCGCACCCGCCAACGTAAACTGCCGGTACAAAGTAGAAAGCGTTGAAGTTCCGCGTACGATCAGCAAGCGCCTCAGCCGCAGTCTCAAACGGGACCTCGAAAATCTGGTCGGCCAAAACTTCGACCCGCGCTCGGTCGACTCTCTCGCTTCACGCATCCGCCGTGAGGTTCATGTCATCGTCGCCCACCGCGTCGAAAAAGGTCAGCAGCCCGAGCACGTCAAAGTAGTCTACGAACCCCGCGAGAGAGGGTGGGAGGAGGAGGACGCGCGTGTCACACAGCTTGCATACCACACGAAACAAGGCACTACTGTTGGCTTTCAGGCCGGATTCGACGTTTCCCGTAACAACCGCGTCGAGGCCGGGGTCTTTTCCGACGCCGATACCATGCTCGGCCGCGTAGCCGGCTACAACCTCGCCTGGAATCACCGCTTCGGCGAGCGCGTCCGCCTTCGTTTTGAATTCGAAGGCCTGCACCAGCAGTGGAACGTCGCTACGGAAAGCGCCCTGCTGGCCCGCAACGATGTACCGGGGATCTATCGCGACAGCTATCGCATGGACCCAGGCATCGTAATTATGCTCGCTCCCGGGCTCTCCCTGACCACAGGGCTGAGCTTCCAGCAATTTCAAACTCAGTTTCCGGCCGCCAGGTATGAAGCTTCCAACGCTGTGACTACTACTCTGCGACACAGGCGGCGTTGGGGCAACGACTCTTCCGCGGGGCATGAGTGGAACGCAGGTTATACCCTGCGGGCGGCCACCAGTTTGCTCGACTCCGACTTCGCCTATGTGCGACACGACCTTGCTGCGCGCTACTCTTTCAGACAGGGAGCCAGCGTGTTGACGGTGCGTGCCCTTGGTGGCGTGGTCGGAGACGAGGCGCCCCTTTTCGAACGGTTTACTCTCGGCGATTCCCGCACGCTCCGAGGCTGGAACAAATTCGATGTGGCGCCGCTGGGTGGAACCCGAATGGCTTATGCAAGTTTGCAGTACACGTGGCACCGCTGCGGCGCGTTCTATGATACAGGGTCCGTGTGGGATCGCCGGACGCCAGCGCGCCTGCGCCAGTCGGCAGGCGTCATGGTTGCACTCGACAAGGAGCAGGATGGCCCGTATGTCGCCGTCGGGTTCCCGGTTCGAAGTGCTGGTTTCGCCCCGGTCTTCGTGATCGGCATGAACTTCTAAAGAGGCCACCCTGATAGTGCGACCTGCCCGGAACCCACTTCCCGCGCTGGCACTGCTGCTTGCGGCATCGCCTTACCTTGCCGCGGCCTCGCAGGAAGTACAGGTGCGCTTCGTCAACGACAAGCTCCAGGTGTCGGCACCGGGTCTCCATTTTCTCACCGGTAAGCCCCTCGAACAGCTGCGCAACGGAGCCAGCGTCTCCTTCGACATCCAGATCAGCATTCTCGCCGATTCCCGCCAAACCGTGCTGCTCCGCTCCTTCGACCGTTTCGTTCTCAGCTACGACGTGTGGGAAGAAAAGTTCTCCGTCGCCCGGCTTCGGTCGGCTTCCAACTCCGCGCTCCACCTGTCGGCGACCGCTGCGGAAGCGTGGTGCGTCAGCCGTTTCCAGCTTCTGGCCGCCGGCCTCCCCGCCGATAAGCCGCTTTGGCTTCGAATCGACGTTCGTGCGAATGAGGGTCGCGACCGCCGCCTTGCCGACGCCGAGCCCGAGGACGGCTTCTCACTAGGCAGCTTAATCGACCTTTTCGGCCGCACCGCCCGTCCCCGCGCCGGCACCTCCCAGTGGCGAGCCGAATCTAATTCCTTCCAGCTCGCCGCGCTCAAGAGGCCGACCCAGTGAACCGGATTCGGACCAGGCTCCTGCTGTTCTTCCTGGCCGCGACCCTCGTGCCGCTGGCCGTAACCCTGACCCTGACCTGGCGGCTTCTCGAGCACAGCATCAGCCTGAACCCTTCGCTCGACCTCGACGCAACCTCCCGGGCACTCGAGCAGACCGGGCGGGCTCTGTACCAAACTACTTGCGAGGCGCTCAAGGCCGAGGTCGACAGCGGCCGACGCCACCCTGCGCAGATATTCCGCTCCGCCGACCGGGCCAACTGGCCGGACGAAGCCCTCGAATTCGCAGAAAGCCCGGACCGGACCCTTTTCCACCTGGCTGGCGAGTCGCGAAACCGAGTCGAGTATTACGTTCGCGACGGCGACAACGTACGCCTCTATTCCCGGCCCATCGAAGGCCCCGGTATGAAGGCCGTCACCGACCAGTACCTCCGGGCTCGCGCACGCGTGGAACGCTCCAGCGTGGCCAGTCTGCGACGAGGGTATACGCTTACACTCATCGTGCTTGCCGCCGCGGTGTGGATCGTCGCCTTCACCGCTGTGTTCTATATCGCCCGGCGCGTCAGCCGGCCTTTGGAGCAACTCACCTCGGGGCTGCAGCGGCTGGCTGGCGGCGACCTCAACGCCCGCCTCGAAGCCCGGGGCACCGACGAAGTCGCAGACGCCATGCGGGCCTTTAATCACACAGCCGAACAACTGCGCGACGGCCAGGACAAGCTCATCCATGTCACGCGCCTCGCCAGCTGGCAGTCTCTCGCCCGAAAAATGGCGCATGAGGTCAAGAACTCCCTGACTCCGATTCGACTGACCGTCGAGGAGATCGTTGCGCGCCGCTCCAGCCGCGACGAGGCTTTCTTCGAGCAGGCCGCGCAAATCGTCGTCGAAGAAGTCAGTACCCTCGAGCGCCGCGTCCGGGCCTTCACCGAGTTCGCCTCCGAACCGCCGGTCCAGCTCGACGACGTCGACGTGAACGTGATACTGGAAGAACGCCTCGCGCTGCTGCGCGCCGCGCACCCTGAGGTCTCCTGCGACGCCCAGTTCACTGCCGAGCCACTGACCGCGCACGTCGATCCCGACCTGCTCAAGGGCGTGTTTACCAACCTGCTCGACAACGCCGCGCATGCCGCCGGTAAGGGCGGCCGCATCCGCGGCAAAACCTTCGCCCTCAACAATCGGGTAGGAATCGAAATTCACGATTCCGGTCCGGGCCTCAGCACGCAGGCTCTCGAGAGCTTGTTCGAGCCCACCATTTCTTTCAAAAAGGCAGGAATGGGACTCGGATTATCTATCGCGAAACGTAGTGCCCTCCTCGTTGGAGGCGATATCTTGCTGGTTGACGGAGAACTCGGCGGCGCTGCGTTCCGGATATTGCTGCCGAAAGCGGAGGAACATGCCCACACGGCGAGTGCTCGTGGTGGATGATGAGGAAAATATCGGGCGCTCTCTGCGCCTGATTCTCGAACGCGAAGGCTACGCCGTTTCTCTTTGCCATTCCGCGTCCGAGTTCAAGGCATTTAATGGGAAAGTCGACGTCTATTTGCTCGACGTCCGCCTGCCCGACGGCAGTGGCATGGACTTGCTGCGGAGCATCAAGACCGCCGGTTCCAGCGCGCCCGTCGTCATGATCTCCGGCCACGGAACCATCGCCGACGCCGTCGAAGCCACACGGGCCGGTGCTTACGACTTCCTGGAGAAGCCGCTCAGTCGCGACCGCGTCCTGTTAGCTCTGCGCAACGCCCTTGAGCAAACAAACCTGCGCGCCGAAAATGAGCGACTTCGCGAACTCGCCGGAGCCAGCCCGAAGATGATCGGAGCCAGCCAGGCATGGCTCAAAGTCGTCGAGCAGGCATCCATGGCCGCACGCTCCGACGCCCGCGTCCTGCTCAACGGCGAATCGGGAACCGGTAAGGAACTGCTGGCAGCGCATATCCACGAAAACAGCCCGTTCTCCACCGGACCGTTCGTCAAAGTAAACTGCGCCGCCATCCCAACCGAGCTCATTGAAGCCGAGCTTTTCGGGCACGAAAAAGGCGCCTACACCGGAGCCGTCAACGCACGCCGGGGAAAGTTCGAACTGGCCGACGGCGGCACCATCTTCCTCGACGAGGTGGGCGACCTGCACGCCAACTCCCAGGCGAAACTCCTGCGCATTCTGCAGGAGGGCGAGTTTCACCGCGTCGGCGGCGAACAGTCCGTCAAAGTCAATGTTCGAGTCGTGTCCGCAACAAATCGCGACCTCGCTGAGATGATTCGCGACGGTCTCTTCCGTGAAGACTTGTACTACCGCCTGTGTGTCGTCCCCATCCGGGTTCCCGGTCTCCGCGAGCGTCCTCAGGACATCCCCGCACTCGCCGCATATTTCCTTACCGACTTCTGTGGACGCAACAATTTCCGCGCGAAATCCTTCGACACGATGGTGTTCGAAGTTCTCGGCTGTTACTCCTGGCCAGGAAATGTGAGGGAATTACGGAACGTTGTGGAAAGAATGGCGATCTTAACGCCGGAAGAAAAAATCGGAAGTGACGCAATTCCGGTAGAAATTCGTCGATTCAAAGAGACCCCGGCCAAATCGTCGGTGCAGGAAGCCCGCGAATCCGCCGAACGGGACCACATTCTCAGAGCTCTCGACGCCGCGGACTGGAACGTTTCCAGTGCGG
This sequence comes from Bryobacteraceae bacterium, assembly GCA_034408745.1. Taxonomy (GTDB): domain Bacteria; phylum Acidobacteriota; class Terriglobia; order Bryobacterales; family Bryobacteraceae; genus JAWXCM01. Next base: position 6,208 of record JAWXCM010000092.1, on the reverse strand, counting down.
CGCGCGCACTCGGTCTGGAGCGAACCAATCTCCACAAACGAATGCGCGCACTCGGCGTAACCAGGGAGCGTTGAGAAACTCTTAGTTCTTCCCCAGCATCTTGTCCACCTTGCCTTTGCCGATCATCCTCTTAGGCAGCTGCTGTGGCTGGTAGCTGATCTTCGCGGCAACCTTGTCGATCGCAAATGCATAGATACGCGTCGGCAGAGTCTGGCTCAAATCGTTGTCACTGAGCACATAAAGCAGGTGACGGCCATCGGCGAGGTCCGGTCCCCAGGCCAGAGCTTCAATCTTTTCCGCTACCGTGGCCTTCAGCGTTTGCGTCGCGTCGACCTTGTAGGCAGGGTCCAGCATGTCGATGAACAGCGTCTTGTCAACCGTCACAACGCCCGCGGCCGCCAAAGCCGCAACCGTCCCGGGAAGGGAAGCGCGGCTCGACACATCCGTAAGCCCCGGTTTGTTCAGGTCGATCTTGTAGATTCTCTTCAGGACAGGTTCGGCCGGGTCGGCCGGAGGAGTCGGGACAAGCGAGCGGTTGTCTCGTTCCACCACAAGAAATTCGTGGTCATTCATCGCGACGATATCATTCACGCCGCGGCCCTGTGCCACCGAGTCCATCACGTAAACGAACTCCTGCGTGGCGCCCGTCTCAATGTTCATCCTGAGAATACGGTTCGCCAGACCCACGCGCCCCGGCGGCACTGCGTTGCTCAGTCCCGCGTCCTGAATCAGCGCATTCTGCATAATCCCGATCAGAAAACGACCGTCAGGAGTAATCGCCAGCCCTTCCATCCCGCGGTTTGCCTGACGCCCAAACGTGTTCAGGTTTGGATAGATCTCCATCGAGGTCCCTGCGCTGTCCGCGTCGGCGCTCGGCGTGCCAATCAAGTATCCGTCCGGCACCGGCATTTTGCGAATTAAATAACCTTCGCGGCTGAACTGGTAAATGTACGGACCATACTCATCCGAGACAAAGAACGTCTGGTCCTTTCCAACCCGGACTCCCTCCGGATCGAACCGCAACGTCTTGTCGGGTTCCACAGCGTTGAACGCATTTGAAGAGCCCACCAGTCTCTGATTTCCGTCCTTCAGCAGCGTTGTACTCAGCATTGATGTCCGAATATTCGGGAACGGCGCCCCCATGTCCAACGCCATGTGCATGAGGTGATACCGGTTTACGTAGGGGTTCACTTCAGCCGTGCGTCCGTCGAACGGCCCACGGTCAGGCGTGGTGAGGTACACGTTGTCGTGTCCCGTATACGTCAGCGCCGACCCGAACCCGCCCAGCGTGGCGCGCGGGATGCAGTCCTTCGCGTCGTCTTTCCGGCAGGTATTCCCGTCAAGCCCCGACAAATCCAGAGCATCGCCGGCAACAAATCCGATTCCAACCAACGTGACGCCCGCATCGGCTGCCAGCAACATCGAGGCCGCAACAAGCGCACCAGTCCCTGCTCGAAGCAATAACTTCAATTTTCCTCTCCTCTTGAAACTGCACGTGTGAATTCCTGAGAGAGTCTAGCAGGCGGTTGTAACAGGAAAATGACAGGAATGCGGGACTGAATTAACAATTCAGTCCCGCTCCGGTTCTCAAATGCGGCGTGCGTTACTTATTGTGCGTCAGCCGGTCGTAAACGAATCCGGCTCCGCCGCCAGTCAGCGCGCCAATCGCCGCGCCCTTGCCGCCACCTGCCAGAGCACCGATCGCGGCGCCGACGCCAGCGCTGCCGCCAACAATCGCAACCGACTTACCCGTCGACCGGCCGCGTCTCCGCGTAGTCACGACTTCGGTCCGGGCCCGGTCGCCTTCCACGTACTCGCGACGAACCACAGGCTGCGGCTCTTCCACATAGCGAATCACGCGAGGCCGGCTTGAAGTCCGGTAACCCGATTCGGTGTAAGAAACCGGCTGCATCTGACCAGGTTCCAGGCAGTTGCCGGCGGCATACCCTGCAGGGGCATATCCAGCGCTGTTCGCGGGCACAGCATTGGGGTCATACGCGTTCGGCTGCTGACCCGTGAACTGATTCGCCATCGCCGGAGCCGCCTGAGCCCCAGGCGTGCGGGTCCAACCTGCGACCGCTAAAACTGCCAGCAGGGCAAAGCCTGCGATCAATAGTACGTTCTGAATTCTTGGCGTCATCGGGACGTTCTCCTTACAACCAGTGAGATGCGTCCCGGTGTGCCGAAGTGTCGCCTTATAAAATAGCGTGAAGTGTTTTTAACTTGTTGATTCCACTGTGCATTCTTTGCGCATCGACCACCGCGAAGGCGGCCATATTTACCACTTCGGCAACCTCCGCGCCGCGATGTAACACATGCACAGAGCTCGAAAGGCCCATCAGGATCGGGCCGATCGTCTCCGCGCCGCCGAGCTTCGAGAGCAGCTTGTAAGCCACGTTCCCCGACTCCAGGTTAGGGAAAATGAGCACGTTAGCGCCACCCTTGAGCGAACTGAATGGATAGGTTTCATCAATGAGTGCCGGGTCGATGGCCGTATCCGCCTGCATTTCGCCGTCAGCCATAAGGTCCGGAGCTATTTCGCGCAAAATCTGCACGGCTCGCGCCACCTTCTCCGAAAGTGGGTGCCGCGTGCTTCCGAAATTCGAAAAAGAAAGCATGCCGACCCGTGGTTCCACGTCGAAACGCCGCGCCGTCTCCGCCGTCAGAATCGCGATCTCGGCCAGATCCTCCGCCGTCGGGTCAATATTGACGGTCGTGTCGGCAAGGAAATACATCTCCCCCGCCGGCGTGATCAGCACGTAGCAACCGGCCACTTTCCGAACCCCCGGCTGCATGTCGATCGCCTGCAGCGCCGGCCGGATCACGTCGGGATAATGCTGGCTGATGCCCGCGATCAGCGCGTCCGCATAGCCTTTGCGGACCATAAGCGCGCCCAGCAGCACCTTGTTCTGCAGCATCAACGGAGCCTCTGTAGCCGTCACGCCTTTGCGCGACCGCAGCTCGAACAACGTGTTCGAGTACTCGTCCAGATGCTCGAAGGCAGCCGGGTCCACAATCTCCACCCGGTGCTCGTCGAAGTGCAGCTCCGCCATCACGGCGCGGATCTTGTCCGCATTCCCCAGCAGCACCGGCTGCGCGATTCCTTCGTCGCGAATCTGCATGCACGCGCGCAGAATCCGCCGCTCTTCGCCCTCAGGAAACACCACCCGTTTCGGCTGTGTCCTGGCCTTCTGCATCATCAGCCGCATCAGTTGGTGCGCCCGTCCGAGCCGGCGCTCCAGGTCTTCGCGATACTGATTGATGTCGCACGGCTGCTGCGCCACTCCGCTCTCAATCGCCGCCAGCGCCACCGCCGCCGACACGTACACCAGCACGCGCGGATCGAACGGCTTCGGAATGATGTACTGCCGCCCGAATTCCAGTTCGTCGACACCATAAGCGCGCCGCACCGAATCGGGGACATCGGCGCGGGCCAGCTCCGCCAGCGCATGCGTCGCCGCCAGCTTCATCGCTTCATTAATGGTGCTCGCACGGACATCCAGTGCGCCCCGGAATATAAACGGAAATCCCAGGACATTATTCACCTGATTCGGATAATCGGACCGGCCCGTCGCCACAATAGCATCCGGACGGGCCGCCACCGCCACGTCGTACGGAATTTCCGGATCGGGATTCGACAGCGCGAAAATGATCGGGTCCGGAGCCATCCCCATCACCATGTCCGCCGTCACGCAGTTGCCCGCCGACAGCCCGAAGAACACGTCGGCTCCGACCAGCGCTTCGGTCAGGGTGCGACGCTCCGTATCCGCGGCAAATCGAGCCTTGTACGCGTTCATGCCCTTCGTGCGGCCCTGGTAAATTACGCCGGAGGTGTCGCACATAATAATGTGCTCGCGCCGCACACCCAGGTTGAGGTAATGTTGCGCACACGAAATCCCGCTGGCACCCGCGCCGTTAAAGACAACGCGAACGTCTTCGATCTTTTTTCCGACAATTGCCAGCGCATTGATCATTGCGGCGCCTGAAATAATCGCAGTACCGTGCTGATCGTCGTGAAATACCGGAATGCGCATCGTGCGCCGCAGTTCTTCCTCGATGGTGAAGCACTCCGGTGCCTTGATGTCCTCCAGATTGATGCCGCCAAATGTCGGCTCCATTAGCTGGCAGGTGCGAATGATTTCCCGCGGGTCTTCCGTGTCGAGCTCGATGTCAAACACATCGATATCGGCGAATCGCTTGAACAGGACCGCCTTACCCTCCATCACCGGCTTTCCCGCCGCCGCACCAATATTGCCGAGCCCCAGCACAGCGGTGCCGTTCGTCACCACCGCCACCAGGTTGCCCTTGCCCGTGTATCGATACACCAGGGAAGGGTCGCGTTCAATTTCGAGGCATGGAACAGCGACACCCGGTGTATACGCCAGGCTTAGGTCCCGCTGGGTGCTGCAGGGCTTGGTCGGCCGGACTGCCAGCTTACCTTGTGGAGCGCGAGAGTGGTACTCCAGCGCTTCCTCTTTAAGAATGTGCATACGCCTGAAGCCTACCACTCTCGCAACCATCCGGCGGGTAGATATAAACTAGAAATCCAAATTCGCCCGGAGGCCCCCACATGTTCAGCAACAGCCGTGTACTCGCCGCACTCGCTCTGATCGCCGCCAGCACAGTACCGCTCGCCGCGCAGCAGCCACGCATCTTTAACACCGTCAAGACCAAGCTCGCCGCGGGCCAGTCTGTCGTCGGTGGAACGGTATCCATCCCCGACCCCGACACCTACTGCGCCATGGCCAACTCGGGCTTCGATTTCCTGTGGATCGAAATGCAGCACAGCCCAATGTCGTACCAGGACGTCGCCCACATGATCATGGCCTGCAAAGGCGCACCAGCGATGCCCTTCGTCCGCGTCCCCGATGCCACGGAAGGCGACATTCAGAAGGCCATGGACATGGGCGCCATTGGCATCATTCTTCCCATGGTCGATGACGTTCAGAAGGTTCACAACGCCATCAAGTTCGCTTTCTACCCGCCCCGCGGCAAACGCAGCCTGGGCGGCGGCTACCACGGTGCGGTCTGGGGCCCCGACTACCGGGCCATCGCCAATGACAACCTGACCATCGTCGCTATGATCGAGTCCCCGGCTGGAGTCAAAATCGCCGCCGACATCGCCAATATTCCCGGCGTCGACGTGGTCTTCATCGCCAGCACAGACCTCGCCAGCTTCTCCGGCATGAAGCAGGGCGACCCCGGCTACGAGAAGCTCGTCGACGAAGCAAAAGCTGCGATATTGAAGGCAGGGAAGAAAGTCGCCGGACCGCTCGCATGGAAATCCTCCCGGGCCGGCCAGGGATACACCTTCTTCCAGGGCCCCGGCGAAACGTCGCTCATCCGAACCGGAGCCAAGGTCGAACTCACGGGCTCGGCACTCAGCGAGCAGAAGAAAGGCGTGGCGCCAACCGAGGGCGCCGAAAAACATTAAATGGCAGCAGTGGTTCAGATCTTCGGCGTAAAAGGATCCTCGGCGACCCGTGCCGCCGAGCGTTTCTTTAAGGAGCGCCGAATCCAGATTCAAATTGTGGACCTGAACCAAAAAACCATGGCCCCGGCCGAAATCCGTCGCTTCACCGACCGTTTCGGCCTGGCCAACCTCCTCGACACGGAGTCCAAAGCCTACCAGGACGCCGGTCTGAAGTACCTCCGCGTCACCGACCAGGACCTCCTCGACCGCGTCGCCAAAGACCCCAAACTCCTCAAGCTCCCCTTAGTCCGCGCCGGCAACAAAGTCACGGTCGGCCACGACGAAGAGGGCTGGAAATCGATGATTGCTTAGGCCAGTCGACCGGCAGCCCGTCGCTGCTCAGTGCCCGTTCTTCCCCACCACAATCATCGCGACCGGAACATCCCCGATCATGGCCTGCAGCACCACGTCCTGCGCCTCGCCGACCTTCGCCACACCCGCCTGAAAATCGGAGTCGACGCGCCACATACTCAGCACGGCAGGATGCGAAGCTCCCGAGGCCTTCTTGCTGACCTCCATCAATGCCGCAAACGTCAGCACCTCGCCAGGATTCCTGTCCTCGGCAACAGGCGTCAGCACCGCGAAATCCCGCTGCGGCTCCGCGCCCTGGTGGGCTCCGTCGGCGGGATATGCCCCGTACCACATCAGGTAAACGCCAGCCTTCAGCTGCTGCCCCAGCCGGTCCGGAAATCGAGCCGGTACCCGAGCCACACCCAAAATCGACCCCACCGGAAT
>JAWXCM010000091.1:0-10335 GCA_034408745.1 Bryobacteraceae bacterium | reverse complement strand
GTCGTCGTTGGTCAGCAAACGGGGCGGGGTGTAACAGCCAACGCTGATGATCCTGGCTTTGGGCAACATTCCTCCAATAACATGCCGGGCTGGTGTGGTTTGCAGCCTGCTCGGCAGGCAACCATGAAAGGCGAGAGCTTGCCGAAAGACTCGGCTTCGCGATGCTGCGGACCGCCTTTGAGGTTGAAATTACATAGTACTCCTGAAGCGTTGCGCCATCCAACCGGCAAGGGTGTGGCGCGTACAATCAGACGAGATGCGGACCGCGCTGGAAAGCACCTTGTTCTTCGAGACTCCGGAGGAGATGTATGCCCGGGTGTTTCGCGAGATTCGGCCGAGGACGGCGACGCCCACGGTCAAGGTGGAGTTCTGCGCGTTTGCCAATGCGAACAGCTTTATCCGGCTGCACGAGGGCAGTCTCGAGGTTCGGATCACGGATCTGCTGAAGGATGCTCCGGCACCGGTTTTGGAGGCGCTGGCGTGGATTCTGCTTTGCAAGCTGGCGCGCAAACCTGCGCCGCGGGCGTGCTCGAACCAGTACCGGCTTTATCTGCACCGGCAGGACGTTCGGGCGGCCCTGCAGTCGATGCGGCGGGAGCGGGGACGCAAAGAGATCCGGCACCCGCAGGGGCATGCCTGGGATTTGGATGAGATCTTTGACGACATCAACGTCCGGCTTTTCGGGGGCATGATGGCGCGTCCGGCCCTGGGATGGAGCGTCCGGGTGTCACGGTCCACGCTGGGTCACTACGATCCCTGCCATCACGCGATTGTGCTGAGCCGGATTCTGGACCGGCCTGAGGTTCCGAGACTGGCGGTCGAGTATGTCATGTTCCACGAGATGCTGCACCTCCGGTATCCGGTGATCCACCGGGGGACTCGGCGTTGCGTCCATACGCCGGAGTTCAAAGCTGCGGAACGGGAGTTTCCAGATCTGGCGAAGGCGCGGCAACTGCTGCAGCGCCTGTAGCGGGTTCCGGGGGAGTCTCAAGGGCTGCCGCGAGCGCCTCAAGGTCAGTCAGTTCACTGTAATCGGTTGCGAATTTCGCTTCCACTTTGAGGAAGGCTTCGAGGATACCGGGGGCGAAATGCTCCGGCATGGTGCGGCCGTCGCCGCGGAGCAGGATTTCGCAGACCCGCTCATGGGTGAGGCGGGGCTTATAGGGGCGCTCGCTGCGGAGCGCGTCGTACTGGTCGGCCAGCATGACGATTCGGCCGCAGAGGGGAATGTCGCTGCCTTGAAGCCCGGCGGGATAGCCTGTTCCGTCCCAGCGCTCATGGTGGGTGAGGGCGATGATCCGCGCCGTCACCATAACTGAGCTTCGGGCGGGGTTGAGCAAGTCGGCACCTGTGGTGGTGTGGGTTTCCATGATGCGACGCTCTTCGGGGCTTAGGGGCCCACGCTTGCACAACACCGCCCCCGGGATGACGATCTTGCCGACATCGTGCATGGGCGCGGCGGTACCGATCTCCATGGCTTCAGCTGGCTGCAAGCTCATGGCGAGTGCCAGCGCGTGGGAGAAGCGGCTGACACGGAGCAGGTGCGTTCCTGTTTCGAAGTCCTGGTTGTGACTGGCCAGCATCAGCCGAAAGATGGAATCGAGCTGGACGCGGTCACACGATGCGTCCTGTATATCAGTCGCCTGAAGGACCGTTTCGAAGCGCCGGGAGATGAGTCGAATCTGACTGACAACCTGCGCCAGTCTGCCGAGGGTATCCGCTCTGAGGTTCCGAACCTGCGAAACCGGTATCAGGTGCCGCATCTCAGTGTGAGGCCTTTTTGGGCTCTTCCTTTGGCGCGGGCGGTTCGGGTTGCGGCTTGTCCTCGTCGTTGTAGCGCACTATTATCGAGATGCGGCGGTTTGTGGCGTTTTCCGGGTCGGCTTTGTCGCGCAGGCGCTGGTCGGCGAACCCCCGCACCTGTCCGACCTGGTGCGGCTTCAGTCCTGCCTTTTCCATGACGCGACGGGCGGCGTTGGAGCGATCGGCTGAAAGTTCCCAGTTGCTGTATCCGGACTGTCCGTTGAACGGTTTGGAATCGGTATGCCCTTCGATGAGGATGGAGTTTGTCATTTGCCCAACTTCTGCGGCGACACTGGCGAGAAGGCTGGTGCATTCCTCCGTGGGCAGTGCTTTGCCGGAATGGAAGAAAAGACCCTGCTCGTTCTCCATGAATTCGATGCGGAGGCCCTCTCCGGTGACCACCATCTGAATGCGGTCCTTCAGAACCTGCTGGAAATTCGGGTGCTGGCGGAAGGCGGCCTGCAGCTTGTCTTTCAGCTTCTCCATGTCCTTCTTTTCGAGGTTGAGTCCGTCGCCCAGTCCGGCGAGTCCGCTGCCGGTGGACACACCAGGGCCGGTGGGATCGCGGAAGTAGCCGGCGACTGCTTTCTTCACATTTTCGCTGCTGCTAAGCAGCCAGAGCACGATAAACAGGGCCATCATTGCGGTAACGAAGTCGGCGTAGGCTACCTTCCAGGCGCCGCCGTGGTGGCCGTGGCCAACGACCTTTTTCCTTCTGATGATGATTGGAATGACTTCTGCCGCGCGTGCCATGTCAGGCTGCCTCCGCCTTCGCTTCTGCACCGCCGCCCTTACAGGCGCCTTCGAGTTCGGAGAACGTCGGACGATTCCGTGTGGGGATCACGCGCCGGCCGTACTCGACGGACATCAGAGGCGAGCTGCCTTTGGCGTAGGCTATTACGGCGCTGCGTAGGCAGGCGAAATATTGTTTGGTGGAATCGTGATGCTTGCCCAGTAGCGCAGCAAGCGGACCGAGCACACCATAGCAAAGCAGGATGCCAAGGAAGGTACCGACGAGCGCGGCCGCAACCTTGTGTCCAATCTCTTCCGGCGGACCGCCGAGAGCTCCCATGGTGACGACCACACCGAGGACAGCAGCGACGATACCGAACCCGGGCAGGGCGTCGGCAGTGGTCTGCAGAGCCGAGACTGGTTCGTGCTCTTCGGCCTCCTGCGTTTCGGCGTCCAGCTCCATGAGTGTATCCAGATCATATGGCGCGCCGCCCATCAGGGACATGCGGAGTGTGTCGCAAACGTAGGCCAGTGCTTTCTTGTCTTTGACGAAATGGGGGAAGCTACTGAAGCTGGCACCGTTTTCCGGATCCTCGATTTCCGCTTCCAGTGCCTGGTCACCCTGCTTTCGGCCGGTTGAGAACAGGGCATAGAGCATTTGCAGTGTCTTGAGGTAGTGGGACTGGTTGTAGTGGTCCGGCTTTAGAATCATTAGCAGGTTCCCGCCGATTCCCTTGAGGACGTACAGGGGGTTACCAACGAGGGTCGCGCCCAGGGCCGATCCGCCGATGATCAAGAACTCGGCAGGCTGCATCAACACCATGATGTGCCCGTGCTCCATAAGGTAGCCGCCGATGACTGCCCCGAGAACAACAATAATCCCGATAATTGCGAACATCGCGTGTCGCCTCCTTGAGTTTGCCTGCCAGCATGAAGCGTGCAGACCATTGCAGATACGCCGGACATAAGGCAGGTGTATTGCCATTGCGGGAGAGGAGTAGAATCAGCGATTTACGTGTGGCGTCCCATCGTGTGTTTCAAATTGGGAACCATAACGGCACACGCGATTCAGAATGAAACGCGGCAACTATATTTTAGAGGCGGGCGCGGGCTTCCCGGACGGTGGCTTCGGCGCGCTCGCCGAGGGCGGTCAAATGGCCCATTTTACGGCCTGGACGAGGCTCGAGCTTGCCGTACAGGTGGAGTTTGACGACGGGTGATGCGCAGGCAGCCGGCCAGTTGGGGACTCGCGTGCTCCATAAATCGCCAAGAAGGTTCGCCATGGCAGCCGGGCTTAAGAGTTCGGTGGATCCGAGAGGGAAACCACAAACGGCCCGCAACTGCTGTTCGAACTGGCTTGTTACGCAGGCATCGAAGGTGAAGTGACCGCTGTTATGCGGCCGGGGAGCGAGCTCATTGATAAGCAGGTGGCCGCCCCGGGTAAGAAAAAATTCGACGCAAAGGACGCCTACCACCTTGAGCTTTTCGAGAACTGTGCGAGTGATTTCGATGGCTTCCCGCTCAATGCGGGCTTCGACTCCGGCGGGTGCGATGGTGATGTCGAGGATGCCGTTCTGGTGCTCATTACGAACGACTCCGTAGTGTACGAAAGCACCGTCGACGCCGCGGGCTGCTACGACGGACAGTTCCATTTCGAAGTCGACGACAGATTCGAGGACGGCTGTTGCGCCGCCCATCGCTGCCCACGCTTCGGCGGCCTGCCAGGCGTGATGAATGCGGACCTGCCCCTTGCCGTCGTAGCCGAAACCCGCGGTTTTGAGGATGCAGGGCGGCTTCTGGTGGGCGAGCGCCGCTTCAAGGTCGGCGAGGGTGGAGACCGCGGAGAAACGCGTGACGGGGAGGCCAGAGGACGCCAGAAATGTTTTTTCGCGGAGACGGTTTTGGGTGACGTGCAGGACGTCGCCGGCGGGCCGAACGTAGGAGTGTTCGGCTGCCGCGGCGGCTGTTGCGGCGGGCACGTTTTCGAACTCGAACGTGACGGCTGAGACGTTGCGGGCGAAGTCACGGACCTGGTCGAGGTCGTCATAAGACGCGGTGATTTCGACATCCGCTACCTGGCCGGTAGGGGTATCGTTATCCGGCGAATAGGTGTGAACGCGGTAGCCCATGCGACGCGCTGCGATAGCAAACATGCGGCCGAGCTGGCCACTGCCGAGGACTCCGATGGCCGCGCCGGGCAGGATTGGTTTCACGGGAGGGAGTCGCCGAGGACCCGGCTGGTCTGGTCGCGGCGGAAGGCCTCGAGTTTGCCGCGGAGTACGGCGTCTTCGAGAGCCAGGATGGACACGGCGAGCAGTCCGGCGTTGATGGCTCCGGCTTTGCCGATGGCAACGGTGGCGACGGGGATTCCGCCGGGCATCTGGACGATGGAAAGGAGGGAATCGAGGCCATTGAGTGCCTGGCTTTGGACAGGCACTCCGATGACTGGAAGAATGGTCTGAGCGGCGACCATGCCCGGGAGATGGGCTGCGCCTCCGGCTCCGGCGATGATGACGCGGATGCCGCGGGACTGGGCGTCAGTGGCGTATTCGGTCAGCAGGCCGGGCGTACGGTGCGCGGAAACAACGCGGCATTCGTGCTCGACTTCGAACTGGTTGAGCGTGTCGGCGGCGTGCCGCATTGTCTCCCAGTCCGACCTGCTGCCCATGATCACCCCGACTAAGGCAGGCATGTCAGGACCCGGCCCTTACTGGCCCTGACCGAGTGAGTAGCCAGCCTGACCGTCGAAGTTGCAGAGCGACTCCATTTTGACGAAGTCGTATCCTGCGGTGCGGATGCGGCTGAGCAGATCGATGATCTGCTGGTGGCTGACGTTGGCGTTCGGACCCTGGACGGACATAAAGCGGCAGCGCCATGTGTCGCAGGTAAGGGTGTCGGGGAAGCCGTTGGGCCACACCTTGGTTCCGCGGTTGCTGAGCATGATGAGCTTCAGCTCTTCGCCAGTGAGTTGCTGGAGTGCGGCGCCGAGTTCGTCGGGGGTGCCAGCGGTCCAGTCGAGGAAGATGTCGATGCCGACCATGTCCTTCTTCTGGCGGGGACGGGTGTCGATGCGCTCTACCGTTTTTTCGGTGGACGGGTTGTTGTAGGCGACGGTCTTGAGGGTCTGGGGCGTCTGGCCGATGCGCTCCGAGACGGCGTTGGCGAATTCTTTGGTGCCGACCTTCTGTTTGCTGATGCCCTCAGTGAAGATGTCGTAGGTATGGATGCCTTCTTCGATGGTGCGGAGCCAGGCGTTGTGGACGCGCTCGGCCACATCGGCCTGACCGATGTGGACCAGCATCATGATGGCGCCCATGAGGAGCCCTGTGGGGTTGGCCAGGTTTTGTCCCGCGCGGCGCGGGGCGGAGCCATGGATCGCTTCGAACATGGCGTATTTCATGCCTATATTGGCCGATCCGGCGAGTCCAACTGAGCCGGCGATCTGGGCGGCCACGTCGGACAGGATGTCGCCATAGAGGTTCGGCATGACGAGGACGTCGAAGGCTGTCGGGGTGTCCGCGAGTTTGGCTGCGCCGATGTCGACGATCCAGTGCTCGTTTACGAGGTCGGTGTATTCGGCCGCGATCTCATCGAACACCTTGTGGAACAGGCCGTCCGTGATCTTCATGATGTTGTCTTTCGTGAAGCACGTGACCTTCTTGCGGTTGTTGCGGCGGGCGTATTCGAAGGCATAGCGCACGATGCGCTCGCAGCCGCTGCGGGAGATCAGCTTAAGGCACTGGGTTATGTCGTTGGACTGGCGGTGTTCGATGCCGCCGTAGACGTCCTCTTCGTTCTCACGCACGATGACGACATCCATTCCGGGATGGAGGGTGTCGACGAACGGGTGGTAGGCCACGCACGGACGGACGTTGGCGTAGAGGCCAAGCATTTTGCGCGTGGTTACATTCAGGCTTTTGAAGCCGCCGCCCTGGGGCGTGGTGATAGGCGCCTTGAGGAAGACCTTTGTACGCCGGAGGGATTCCCAGGCGCTGTCGGCAATTCCAGCGGAGTTGCCAGCCAGGTAAACCTTCTCGCCGATGTCGATGGTTTCAATGTCGAGGCGGGCTCCACCGGCCTGGATGATCTGCAGAGTGGCATCCATGATCTCCGGGCCGATGCCGTCGCCGTGCGCGACTGTGACAGGGGTAGTCGTTGCCATTTGTGAAACCTCTAAGTTACTCGTTTTGCTGCCCGTTGGCAAGCGGAAACGGCGGCGAGGATTTGTCGCATCCTTAGTTGGTGTGTTTGACTCCAATCTGGTAAGAGCAGAATTCGTACACTTTCGCGAGAACTCGCTGTGCTCCTTGATGTAGAATGCAATTGACGGCGTCCGGCTGCGTCAGCTTAATATTGTCTTCCCAAATGAACGATTACGTACAGTTGACGAAACCACGCATTACCTGGCTCATCCTGATGAGCACGGGAGTTGGTTTCTTCTTCGGCGCCCAGGCGGGCGGCTGGAACTGGCTGGTTTTGCTGCACACGATTGTCGGGACGGGGCTGATTGCGTCGGGCACGGCGGCTTTGAACCAGTGGATGGAACGGGATGCGGATGCCCGGATGAACCGGACAAAGCATCGTCCGCTGCCATCGGGGACGATCACGGCGAAGCGTGCATTCTGGTTTGCTGTCACATTGTCGGTGCTCGGCTTTCTGGAATTGTGGCTGGGTGCGAATCTGACGACGGCTCTGCTGGGCGCGGTTACGTTGGCCAGTTACCTGTTTGTGTACACGCCGTTGAAGCGCGTGACTCCGCATTCGACGACCGTCGGCGCGTTTCCGGGTGCAATGCCTCCGGTGATCGGGTATGCGGCGGCTCACGGGCAGCTGAACTGGGAAGCGCTGGCGCTGTTCGCGATCCTGTTTTTCTGGCAGTTTCCGCACTTCTACTCGATTGCCTGGCTGTATCGCGAGGATTACGGGCGCGCCGGTATCCGGATGCTGCCGGTGGTGGATCGCACGGGTGAGCGCACAGTACGTCAGATTCTGATTACGGGACTGATCCTGATTCCGGTGAGCCTGGTGCCCACATGGCTCGGCATGACTGGAAATGTGTATGGCGTTGGGGCGCTGCTGCTTGGGATGATGTACCTTTGGTACGGTTTCCGTGTGAGCCGCGAACGAACCCTGCTGCGGGCTCGCGCTGTGCTGATGGCCTCCATTGTGTATCTGCCGCTGCTGTACGTGCTGCTGCTGGCCGATCATACGCGGTTGTGACGCCGCGGGTTTTTCTTTTCTGCTTATTGCTGCTTGGCGCGGCCGGTTGTTCGCGCGGCCCTCTGATTCCCACCTACGCGTTACTTCCCGAGTTTCAACTTACAGATCAAACAGGCGCGCCATTCGGCAGTAAAGAGCTGAAGGGCAAGGTGTGGGTCGCCAACTTCATTTTCTCGACGTGTGCCGGACCGTGTCCGCGCATGAGTTCGCAGTTTCGCGCGCTGCAGAAGCAGACGGGCGAGCCTGAGGGATTGCAGTTCGTGTCGTTTACCATCGATCCGGCTCGGGATACGCCGGCTGTTTTGGCGGCGTATGGGAAGCGGTTTGGTGCGGATTCGGCTCGGTGGCGGTTTCTTACAGGCCCGGTAGCAGAGTTGAACAAGCTGGCGGCGGGTCCGTTTTATGCAGGCGAGATTGACGGATCGCTGACTCATTCGACTCGGTTCACGCTGGTCGACAAGACGGGGCGGATTCGCGGGTTTTACGACAGCTCCGATACGGAAATGACTCGGCAACTGGTTGCGGACATCCAGACAGTGTTGAAGGAAGGTTCGTGAGGTGGGGCAGGCGGGTCTGGGGACCCGCCGCAGGCCTTGGGTCCTGCCCCCCCTTTTTTGTGCTTTTGATGTGCTGTGTTTCGCAAGGTGACTTGGCTGGATTTAACTATATGACGGCTCGCGACCTCCCTACTTTGAACGCCTTCCTGAACGCCACGGCCGCTGTGCTGCTGGTGATTGCCTACGTCCTGATCCGGCAGAAGAAGATTCAGGCGCACCGTAAGGTCATGCTGACGGCTTTCGGGGTTTCGTGCGTTTTTCTGGTGAGCTATCTTACGTACCACTTCCAGGTGGGCTCGGTGCGATTCGAGCGAACGGGTCTGATTCGACAGGTTTACCTCAGCATTTTGCTGACGCATACCATTCTGGCGGCGGCTGTTCCGGTGCTCGCCATCCTTTCACTGCGCCGGGGACTGGCGGGCCAGTATGCCTCGCACAGGAAGATTGCGCGGTGGACACTCCCGATCTGGCTGTATGTCAGCGTGACCGGTGTGGTGGTTTACTGGATGCTGTACGTAATGTAACTCCAATACCGGGCTCACGTTTTTGCCCGGCGCCCGTCTAAAAGCTCGTCATCGGGGAATGGGCCAATTTGAACGGACAAGGTCACGCAGTAGCGGCGGTGGGCGCGAAGGCGTACCTCGCGGTGGATGAGGCTGCACTAATCCGAGCTGCGCAGGCTGGCGACCAGTACGCTTTTGAGAAGCTGGTCCAGTCCTACGATCAGGGTGTGCTCAGGCTCGCCCTGAACCTGCTGCGGTCAGCCGAAGACGCCAGCGATGTCTACCAGGAAGCCTTTCTGCGGGTGTACAAAAACCTGCACACGTTCCGTTTCGACTGTAGTTTTCATACCTGGCTGTACCGAATTGTGACGAACCTCTGCCTGGACCAGCTGCGGAAACGCAAGGTTCGGAAAGAGGAGCCGACCACTATCAGCACGCCCGACGGAGTGGTGGACCGGATGGAGATCCTGGCAGAAGACCGGGCGGAAGGCGACCCGCAGCGGAAGCTGTTTTCAAGCCAACTAAACGCAAAGATCCGGATGGCGCTGGATGAGCTGACGCCGCGGGAGCGCATGGTTTTTGAGATGCGGCATTACCAGGGCATGCGTTTGCGTGCGATCGGAGAAGTCCTCGGGACAACAGAGGAAGCCGCCAAAAATTGTTTGTTCAGAGCCACGCAGAAGATGCGGGCCGCTCTGGGGGAATTTGTATGAATTGCGACACAACGGTACGACAGATACCGCTTATGCTTTACGGCGAGCTCACGTTCGACGAAGAGGAAAACGTCCAGCAACATCTGGACACCTGCGAGGTGTGCCAGGGTGAGCTGGCTCGGGCAAAGGCTCTGCACACGCATCTCGATGCGGCTGAAGCGGACGTTCCAGCTGCTTTACTGGTGGACGCGCGGAGGCGGTTGCGGCTGAATGTGGCAGCGACTGGCGAATCGCGGACGAAGCGCTCATGGTCATGGCCGCAGGCAGCGGTATGGTGGAAACCGGCCGCGGCGATGGCACTGCTGACCGTGGGATTCCTGGCGGGCCGAGGATTGCCTGCCGAGGTTGGATCAGGCGCTTTTCGGATGGCCAGTGGCGTTCCGGCGGCGACGCGGGTTCGGTTCGTGCAACCGGACGGCGCGGGTCGGGTTCAGATCGTGGTGGAAGAAGTGACGCAGCGAGTTTTGGAAGGTGGCCTTCAGGACAACCGGATCCGCAGTCTTTTGGTGGCCGCAACGCGAGAAGCCAACGATCCGGGCGTTCGTGTGGAGACGCTCGACTTGCTGAAGGGGCAGTCGGCATCATCGGCTGAGGTTCGGCGGGCGCTGCTTTCGGCGCTGCAGAACGACCCGAATCCAGGCGTTCGGCTGAAAGCTTTGGAAGCGCTTCGAGGCAGGACGGATGGCGAAACGCGACGAGTGCTCGGGCAGGTGCTGCTCACCGACGATAATCCGGGGATTCGGACCCAGGCGATCGATCTGTTGACGCAGCAGCAGGGGCCGGAGATGGTGGGCGTGCTGCAGGAGC